>JAABRA010000375.1 GCA_011391155.1 Burkholderiales bacterium | reverse complement strand
GTCTTCCAGGGCGCACGGCGGTGAATCAGCTCGGCCTTGTACAGGCCGTTAATGGTTTCGGCCAGGGCGTTGTCGTAGCTGTCGCCCCGGCTGCCCACGGAAGGTTCGATGCCGGCTTCTGCCAGGCGTTCGCTGTAGCGGATGGACACGTACTGGGAGCCCCTGTCGCTGTGGTGGATCAGGGCATCGGTACGCTCGGGTCGCCGGTCATACAAGGCTTGCTCCAACGCGTCCAGCACAAAGTCCGTTCGCATTGAACTGCTTTGACGCCAACCCACAATCCGGCGCGCATAGACATCAATCACAAAGGCCACGTACTGCCAGCCCTGCCAGGTCGAGACATAGGTGAAGTCCGACACCCACAACTGGTTGGGGCGATCAGCCCTGAACTGGCGATGGACTCTGTCCAGCGGACAAGGCATCACCTTGTCCGGGACCGTGGTGCGCATGACCTTGCCACGGCGCACGCCATGCAGCCCCAGGCGTTTCATCAAACGTTCGACGGTGCAGCGGGCAACCGTGATGCCATCACGATTCATCTGCTTCCAGACCTTGTCGGCCCCGTAGACCTGCATGTTGGCCTGCCAGACCTTCTCGATCTTCGGTATCAGGGTGTCATCCCTCTTGGCGCGTACGCAGCGTAAGTCGGGGTTGCGTTTGTGAGCAGCATGTCGACGATATCCAGACGGGGCAATCTGCAAAACCTCGCAAATCGGCTCGACCCCGTGGGTGTCGCGATGCTTGTCCACAAAGTCCTTCAAGACTTGAGTCGGCGGTCGAGCTCCGCCTGGGCAAAAAAAGCACTCGCCAGCTTCAAGATCTCGTTGGCCCGGCGCAGTTCCTTGACCTCGCGTTCCAGGGCCTTGATGCGATCGCGCTCCTCGCTGGTTGTGCCCTCGCGCATGCCGGTGTCGATCTCATGTTTGCGAACCCATTCATGCAGGGTTTGGGGGACGCACCCGATCTTGGGCGCAATCGACTCAATGGCCGCCCACAGGGATGGGTATTCGCCACGGTGCTCTTGCACCATGCGTACAGCGCGTTCGCGCACTTCCGGGGAAAACTTTGTTGACTTTCTCATGGCTCCATCTTCTCAAAGGTTGGAGCCTCCTCAAAACCCGGGCCGATTCAGTGTCGGCTCCGCGCATGATCTGGGCTCTGGATGGGTCAGTGAAGCGGTATCGATCTGTAACGCTTCAGGGCCGGCGGGCGTGGACCGGTTGGGAGGTATTTCAGCAGCCTGGTAAGCGTCATTACCTGGATTGCCGAAGCTCGCGCCGGAGAATCTTGCCCACGTTTGATTTGGGCAGTTCATCACGGAATTCGATGTATTTCGGACGTTTGTAGCCGGTTAGCTGCTCATGGCAGAACTTGGCAACCTCATCCTCTGTCAGCAGGGGGTCGTTCTTCACGACAAAAACCTTGATCGCCTCACCCTGCTTTTCATCCGGGACTCCAACGGCAGCGCACTCAACGACACCGGGGCACAATGAAATGACGTTTTCCAATTCATTGGGAAAGACATTGAATCCGCTCACGATAATCATGTCCTTTTTGCGATCGATGATTCGGGTGTAGCCACGTCCGTCCATGACGCCGATGTCCCCCGTTCGCATGAACCCGTCTGCGGTAAAGGCCGAGTCGGTCTCTTGTGGCTGGTTGTAGTAACCTGTCATGACGTTGGGGCCCTTGATACAAATCTCCCCGTGTCCTCCCACCGGCATTGAATGTCCATCGTCGTCCTTGATGGCAATTTCGATGCTTGGCAAAGGTAGCCCAATGGAGCCGGTGAACTCTTTGTTGGTGACGGGGTTATTGGTGCCGATCGCGCAGGTCTCGCTCATGCCCCACCCTTCAATCATCGGGCAGCCCGTTGCCTCGAACCAGTGGCGTGCGGTCCCCTCTGACGCAGCCATGCCGCCAGCCTGGGAAACACACAGACTTGAGAAATCGAGTGACTTGAATTGCGGATGTACGAGCAAGGCATTAAAAAGGGTGTTCACTGCTGGCAACATGTGGAACGGACGTTGCTTCAGCACCTCGATGAACTTGCTGAAATCCCTGGGGTTGGGAATTAACGTCATGTGTGCGCCCCATCGGATGCACAGCAAGCACAGCGTCAGCGCGAAGATATGGTAAAGCGGCAATGCGGCGATACTGTTGGTCTTGCTTACATCGCCGATGCGCTTGAGCGCCGGGGTGAACCAGGCTTCAGCTTGCAGGATGGCTGCGACGATGTTTCGATGGGTCAGCACCGCACCTTTTGACAATCCGGTGGTGCCGCCCGTGTACTGGAGGAAAGCCGTCGAATCAAGCGTCGCCGTGCTCGGTTGCAGTTTCAGGGCAGTGCCTTCGGCTACCGCTCGGTTGAATGATGTAACGGTCCGTCCACCAGTCATAGGCAATTTGTAGCCTGGAACCATCTTGGCAAGATGGCGGACCGCGAATGTGATCCACTGTCCGTACCAGAATCCCAACAAATCGCCCATTGAAGAAACGACGACATGCTTCAAGGGCGTCCGCTCGATGATGGCTTCCAGGGTGGTCGCGAAGTTTTCGAGAATCACGATGGCCGTGGCGCCGGAGTCCTTGAGCTGGTGCTCCAGTTCCCGACCGGTATACAGGGGATTTACATTGACGCAGGTATAGCCAGCACGCAAGACGGCCGCCATCGTCACGGCAAATTGGGGCACATTGGGCAGCATGATCGCGACGCGGGCGCCGTGCTCCAGGCCCCGGCTCTGCAACCAGGCGCCCAGTGCTGCAGAAAGATCGTCGAGTTCACGATAAGACATCCATCGGTCCATGCAGACCGAAAACGGGCGATGGTCGTTCTTTTTAAATGATTCCTCCAGCAAATGCGTCAACGACCGGTACTGCCCGGGATCGATTTCGTGGGGAACACCCTCGGGGTAACTCGTCAGCCAGAACTTGTCCATGAAAACTCCTTCAAGCGATTTTGCCGGCAGACGCCGTCTCGGGTCCATGGGGCTGCCCCAGGATGGCCGCGAGTTTCGTCTCGCAGGCGACAGGTTCAACTTCAAAAAGCAGGGTGATCAACGCGGACTCGCGATCATTAACGATGGACAGGAAGGTCTCGACCCCATGAAGCTGGCGCGACATCCCCGCGAACGTGTCAAAACCGGATTCCAGAAACTCCTGCAGTGAACCCAGACCTGCCGCGTGAGCGGGTTTCCGCATCATCCGCAACATCAGCCGAAGCCCCGGCATCCGGGTCAGGCGGGCGAGTTCCTTTCCGATGTCCTGCACCACCTGCAATTGCCGGTTGCGCTGACCACGGCGGCCCACCGCTCGCCAAGCCGTGACATACATGGACTCCCTGGATCTTTCCATGGTCATCGCTTCGCCGGGCCATGCCATGGCCATCGCGTGATCCATTTCCTCGGTCAGGACGTGAAGCTGGGCCAGTGAAACGGCGGTGGCCACAACTTGCTTGGGGAAGAGGGTCTGCAAGGCTCCGGCGATGCGACTGAATTGCACATCACGTTCGGCGTAGTCCTTGTCACTGTAGAGCTCATCGAGGAAGAAGCGTGCAGCGTCCCGATAACTCCCCCCTTGCAGCAGATCGGCATAGGTGCCGGCGAACCGGGCCGCCTGAAACGCTTTGACGGCTGTCACGCGCGCGGCCAGATCAGGGTCGGAGGTGTGGATTTGTCGCAGTAGCGACACACGTGTGACAGCATCACGGATTGTTTGAGCGGCGTCCATACGGAGCCAAGTCTACCCAGCCACGACCTGAAGACTAGGTATTGCGCTCTACCGACGAGCTATGGGGGAGTGCCATAGTGAACTGATGTCTCAAAGAACTACGTTCAGGTTTCAGGTCGTCCCGTCGTAAAAGGGGGTGCGGGACGGCGAGAGCAGTTCAACGTTGCCCGCAATAGTGCCCGGTACGCAGCAGGCGCGACCGTGGGAACGCTGCTGACTTGAAAGGATCTGTCCGTGCTGGCCCGCTTGCTTCGACGCGTCATCCTGGGGTTTGTGGTAACGGCCTTGGCTTGGCTCTGGCTGTTCTGGTCGTCGCCCCCATGGCTGGCCTGGGCTGGATTTTGGCTGATTCCAGCCGTCCTGGCGGCGTTGTTTGCCCTTGAATTCGCGCTCGCAAGCTGGGTCAATCAACAAGATTCCACGCCCAAAGCGGGTTTCCGGGAATGCTTTCGGGCGTGGCGCCGGGAGCTGCTTATCGCGCTCAAGGTCTTTGGTTGGTGGCAACCTTTGCAATCGCGCGCCGTGCCCGATCAATGGAGTCCCGCCGCGCCAGGACAGCGCGGCGTCATTCTCATCCACGGTTTTGCCTGCAACCGGGGGGTCTGGACGCCCTGGCTCAAGGCGCTGCGTGCCCAAGGGCGAGTCTGCGTGGCCATTGACCTGGAGCCGGTATTCGCCCCCATCGAGCAACATGTCGGACAGATCGATGCAGCAGTGATGCGGGTGACAGCCGCCACGGGCCGCACCCCGGTTCTGGTGTGTCACAGCATGGGGGGGCTCGCGGCTCGCGCCTGGATGAGGGCTGCCGGCCCGGGTGCTGACGAGCGGGTTGCGCACGTCATCACGCTCGGCACGCCGCACCACGGCACCTGGCTGGGCCGTTTCAGCCGCGCGGCCAACGGCGTGCAAATGCGACACCGGGGCGCTTGGGCGCGGCAGCTGCTCGCCGACGAACCGGTCAGCCGGGCTGCCCGCTTCACGTGCTGGTACAGCAATTGCGACAACATCGTGTTTCCCGCGTCGACCGCCATGCTGGCTGGGGCGGAAAACCGGTTCGCGCGAGGTCTGGCCCATGTGGAGCTTGCGCTGGACCCGGGGGTCATGCAGGCTTGTATGGAAAAAATCAGGGTGATATAGGCATGCCCCCCACGAAACGCTACCATTGAGCGACATGTTGAACAACGACCCGGCAGGTTCCGCCCGCCCATTATCGGTAAAGCAGGGCCTTCCATGGCATTGATTGTTGTGATGGAAGACGATGCAGGCACGCGAACGCTCATTGCATCGGTTCTCAAGAAGGAAGGCCACGAGGTATTCACGGCTGAGGATGGTGCCCAGGGGCTGGCGCTGGTCGAATCGCGCCACCCGGACTTGATCATCAGCGACATCCAGATGCCTGAAATGAACGGCTTCGACATGCTCGCGGCGGTACGGCGTAACACAGCCCTCGCCGGTATCCCCGTCATCCTGCTGACGTCGCTTCAGGAGCGGGTGCACATGCGAATCGGCATGACCACGGGCGCCGATGATTACATCACCAAGCCCTTCAGACCGGGCGAGTTGCGCGAGGCGGTCACGGCGCAGCTCCGCAAGCGGGACATGCAGGCAACGCTCCAGGACATGGCCGTTGACGCCGCCGTGCGCACGGCACTTGATTCGCAGACCGAGCAGCTGGCCAAGCTCTACGAGCGACGGTTGGCCAAGGCGCTCAGTGAACGCTGGCCGACGGGCGACGGCAGTGCGGCTGACGAAAAGTTTGCCGAGGCCAGCGTATTGTTCGTGGACATCCCGAATTACGCCGCGGTATCCGAAAAATTGAGCAGCCAGGAATTGGCGGAACTGGTCAAGCGGTTTTATGGCAGCGCGGGCGACACTGTGTACCTGTTCGGCGCGCGTCACATGCAGTTTATCGGCGAAGGGCTGCTCGCCGTGTTCGTGGATGCCACGGACACCCGTTCTGTCAGCCATGGGCTTCGGGCGGCCCGCGCGGCACTGGGGCTGGCGGATGCGGCGCGCGGGATTCGCCAGTACCTGGCGTCCCAGTACCCGGGGCGCAACCTGCCGCGCTTCGAGGTCAACGTGGCGCTGCACAACGGGCCGGTCACGCTCGCGCGCCTGCAAGACCCCCTGCACGACGCTGCGGCCCAGATTCTGCCGGTGGGCGACGCGGTCACCACCACCATGCTGCTGCAGAAACAGGCGCACCAGCTGGGTTGGTCCATCGCGGCCAGTGTCAGTACCCTGCGCGGCATTACCGGGGCCGTCCAGATTGACCGGAGGGCTCTGGTGTCGCTCCCCGGAAGGTCCGCCGCCCTGGACGCCGTCGAACTGGTGGCGCTGGCGCTGTGACCCAGGCTGTGCGGATGCGAATGTTTTCGCTGCGCGCGATCCTTGGCGTCAGTCTATTGTTGCTGGCCCTCGTCCCAGCGGTTCTGGTCGCATGGTTGATGGCAGGTGCCAGTGCACGTGCCGTGCAGGACATGGCGGGGAGCCTGTTGACCCACGTGGCGGAGCGGGTCCAACTGGGCACGGAAGATCACTTGCAGCAGGCCCATGATGTGCTCAATGGCCTGCTTTCCAAGCGCTTGACGCCGATCGAGACCGCGCAGGCCCGTGAGTGGCTGCGCAACCCAGCCGCTTTCGAGGCGATGGCGTTTGCCTTGACGCGTCAGTCGCCTGACGTTCCGACCGTCTATTTCGGCAACGCACTGGGGGCCTACCTGGGCGTCGAAGCCATAACCGCTGGTGTTGAGGTCGCGACGCGACCGGCCGATGGGGTGGGGCGCCGTTTCTATCGAGCGCGCCAGCCCGGAGACCGCGGCCAGTTGCTTGCCACCGAATCCACGAGCTTCGAGCCACGCCTGGGCGCCTGGTATGGGGGAGCCGTCGCGGCAAAAGACCGTGTTTTTTCACCCGTTCGCGTCTCCGCGCAGCGCCGGGAGCTGGTCGTCAGCCTGTCGCAGCCGGTGTACGACGCCGAAGGTGGCGTGGCGGGCGTGTTCGGCACGGATCTCTACCTGAAGCAGCTGGCCGATGCCCTGCGGACCCAGCGCATCAGTTCGCATGGAGCGGCCTTTGTGGTGGACGAGAAGGGGGCCCTGGTGGCCAGTTCGGCGGGTGACGCGCTGTTCCGCGAGGTTGGCGGTCAACTGGAACGGCGCAGCCCGCGCGACAGCGGCAACGCAGTCATTCGCACCAGTTTCGCCGCACTTGAAGCACTTTGGGCCCGGCGCCGGGAAGACATGGTGGGCAGTGACACATCTCTCCAACGCCTGAGTGCGCCTGCAGGCACCTTGCTGATGGTGCAACGGCCCTTTGGCGAATCGCTCGGTCTTCGCTGGACCTTGGTCGTGGCCGCGCCTGAAAGCGACTTCACGGCCGGCATCAATCGCGCGCGCACCGTTTCGCTCGGCGTCATCGCGGCGCTGGTGCTGCTGGGGGCGCTGGCCGCCTGGTTGATCGCCCGCGGCATCGGGCTGCGTCTGACGCGGCTCAGCCTGGCGGCGGGACAACTGGGGCGCGGTGAAGTGCCGATGATCGACCAGACCACCCGCATCCGGGAAGTCCGCCAGCTCTCCGAAGTACTGCACGAGAGTGCCGGGCAACTGCAGGCTTACCGCGCCCAGACCCGGGCCGATGCGCTGTCACTGCAGCAGGCCAATGAAACGCTCGAGTCGCGCGTTGCCGAGCGCACCGCCGAACTCGCCGCGTCGCGTGAAGTGGCATTGTCCGCAGCGCGTGCCAAGGCGGCCTTTCTGGCCACCATGAGCCATGAAATCCGCACCCCGCTCAATGGCGTGGTCGGCATGAGCACCCTGCTGGCAGAAACCCCACTCGACAGCGAACAACGCGACTATCTGCAGACCATCCGCCTGTCGAGCGACCAGTTGCTCGCGGTGATCAACGATATTCTGGATTTCTCGAAGATCGAGTCCGGCAAGCTGGAGCTCGAAGCCGAGCCGCTGAGTGTGCGCAACGCCGTCGAAGAGGCCTGCGACATCGCGGCGCCGCGCGCCCGGGAAAAAGGGCTGGAGATCATCATTGACGTGCCCCACCCGGGGGCCGGGGGGTTCCCCGCCGCGATCCTGGGGGATGTGACCCGTCTGCGCCAGGTGCTCATCAACCTGATCAACAACGCCGTGAAATTCACCGCGCAGGGGGAAGTCACGGTACACGCACACTGGCTGCCCGGGGCGGGGTCGGACCGTCCGGCCATGATCGAGTTTCGGGTGACGGACAGCGGCATCGGCATTCCGGCGGACCGCATTGGTTCCCTGTTTGAAGCCTTCAGCCAGGTCGATGCCTCGACCACGCGCAAATTTGGCGGCACCGGCCTGGGACTGGCCATTTGCCTGCGGCTGGTCAAGCTGATGGGGGGCGAGATCGGTGTGGAAAGCGATTTTGGCAAAGGCTCGACCTTCTGGTTCACGGTGCCCGCCACGGCGACGGACGTCGGCCTTACCCATGAGGTCTCGGGTGCCGGACTGCTCAGGGGCAGCCGGGCACTGATCGTGGACGATCATCCGACCAACGTGCGCATCCTGCGGCGCCAGCTTGAGCTGTGGGGCATGGGGGTGGCCAGCGCTGAATCCGGCCAGGACGCCTTGCGCTGGCTGGAGCAGGCGACCAGCGCCGCCGGCGGGGAGGCGGACGCGCCCGCGTGGCTGCCCGACGTCATCATTACCGACATGCACATGCCGGAAATGGACGGTGTGACCCTGGCGCGCCAATTGCGGGCCAGTCCCCATTGGCGTGCCATTCCCCTGGTGCTGCTGAGTTCGGGCTTCATGCCGTCCGGTGACGAAAACGCCCGGTTGTTCGATGCGCGGCTGCTCAAGCCCGCCCGCCAGGCCCAGTTGTGCGCGACGCTGGCCCGCTGCATCTCCTCTGATCACGCCCTGCTGGGGCCGGCGCAGGTCATCACGACCGATCCCATAAAGCATGTGACCGTGCTGGTCGCGGATGACAACGCCGTCAACCTCAAGGTGGCCGGTGCCATGCTGCGCAAGCTGGGCTATGACTTTCAGACGGCGGGGGACGGACGCGAAGCGGTGGCTGCCGTCGAGCGGTCGGTGGCGCAGGGTCGCCCGTTCGGCGCCGTCCTGATGGACGTCAACATGCCGGACGTGGACGGGCTGGAGGCCACACGCCAGATTCTCAGCGTATGGGGCGCAAAAGCGCCGCCGGTGATTGCGTTGACAGCGGCTGCATTGCCCGAGGATCAGGCGCGCTGCGCCGCGGCCGGCATGGTGGACTACCTGACCAAACCACTGCATGTCGCGGCGTTGGCGCTGGCGCTCGAAAAATGGGTGCCGGGGCCGGAGGCCGTCGAAAACGGTCTCGCCGACGTCTCCAGCGCGCCCGCGATGACCTCAACCGGCGCGGGCGATGCGGGCGTATCACTGATGGACTTCAGCCGCTTGGATGAATTCCGCGAATTTGACGACGAAGACCAGAGCATGACCCGCGAAGTGGTGGGCATGTTCGTGGCCGATGCCCCCCGGCGTCTCTCTGCGATCGAGGCCGCGATGGCGGCAGGCGACGCGGCGGCCCTGTCCGTCGCGGCGCACGCCCTCAAGGGCGCGGCCAGCAATATCGGCGCAGCCGCGCTTCAGGCAGTCTGCGAACGGCTCGAAGAAGACGCGCGAGAGGCGGTGCCGGCGGACGCTGCAGCGCGCCTGAGGCACTTGCAGCAACTCTGGGTGCAGACCCAGGGGGCGCTTGCGGCCTGGGCGTGAGCAGATCGCCCCCACGCAGGTCACTGCGTGTGCTGGCGGCTACGACGCCAGCACGCCCCGGCGCATCTGGTCCAGTTCCATGGTTTCAAAGAGTGCCTTGAAGTTGCCCTCGCCAAAGCCCTCGTTGCCCTTGCGCTGGATGAACTCGAAGAAGATCGGCCCGAGCTGGTTCTCGCTGAAGATCTGCAGGAGCAGCGCCCCGGGGACGCCGTCTAGCAGGATGTTGCGCTGCTGCAGCGCGACCACGTCCTCGCCATGGCCGGGGATGCGCTTTTCCAGCAGCTCGTAATAGGTTTCGCTGGTGTTGAGCAGCGTGATACCGCTCATCTGCAGCGCGTCCACCGTGGCGACCAGGTCGGTCGACCCCAGCGCGATATGCTGGATGCCCTCGCCGTGGTAACGGTCGAGGTACTCCTGGATCTGCCCGGCCTTCTCGTTGCCTTCCTCGTTGATCGGGATGCGGATCTTTCCACAGGGGCTGGTCATGGCCTTACTCTTCACGCCGGTGGACTGGCCTTCCAGGTCGAAATAGCGCACTTCGCGGAAATTGAACAGCCGCTCATAGAACTCGGCCCATTCGCCCATGCGTCCCCGGTGCACGTTGTGGGTCAGGTGGTCGATGTAGGTCAGGCCATGGCCGGGCGGGTTCAGGGCCTCTGCGGCGACCATGCCCGGTAGCGCCTCGAAGTCCACGTCAAAGAAACCGATGTTGCCGATATCGCCATCCCGGGCGCCATTTTTCCCGCGCCAGCGGTCGACGAGGTAAATCAGGCTGTCGCCGATGCCCTTGATCGCAGGAATGTTGAGCTCTCCCGGCCCGGCCTTGCCCGCGTAGCCAAAGGCACCCCGATCCAGCGCCCGTTCATAAGCCGATTTGACGTCCTGCACGCGAAACGCGATGGCGCAGATGCTGGGGCCGTGCAGGCGCGCAAAGCGCTGCGCGAACGAGTCCGGCTCGGCGTTGATCAGGAAGTTGATGCCGCCCTGGCGGTACAGCGTGACGTCCTTGTGGCGGTGCTTTGCCACCGGTCTGAAGCCCATGCGCTCGAACAGTTCGCCCATCGCCTTGGGGTCGGGTGCGGCGTATTCGATGAACTCGAAGCCGTCGGTGCCCATGGGGTTGTCCCACGGTGTTCCTGCGGGGGCGGTGGTGGGGGCTGTTGCGGTGGTCATCATGGCATCCTGAAGGGTTGGGAACAGGCCGGCAGTTCACGTCGAGCACCTCCCGGACTGTCCCGCACATTGGGCGAAGGAATGACTGTATCGGCGCAGATCATCACTTTTTCTGCAAACTAGCGCGCTTGCCTTGTACCGGACGCACGAATCCTGCAAAATTTAAGACATGGAAACCCTCGACAAGCTTGATCGCCAGATTTTGCGATGCCTGCAGGCTGATGGCCGCGCCACCTATGACGAGATTGCCGAGACCGTCGGTCTGTCCCCCAGCGCGGTCCTGCGCCGCGTCAAGCGGCTCGAAGTGGTCGGGGTGATCGACCGTTACGTGGCCCTGGTCAAGCCCGAGGCCGTGGGGCTGGGCCTGACGGCCTACATCAACGTGCAGCTGGAAAAACGCGCCGAGAGCGCCAAGCGCAACCCCATGGACCTGTTTCGCGCCAGTGTGCAGGCCTGGCCCGAGGTGGTGGAGTGCGCTGCGCTCACCGGCGAAATGGACTTCCTGCTGCGCCTGGTGGTGGCCGACATGGCCGCCTATTCGCGCTTCATGATGGACACCCTGCTCAAGCACCCCAGCGTGCAGGACTGCAAGACCAGTTTCGTCATGGAGCGCGTCAAATCCACCACCGCCGTGCCCCTGCCCTGAGCACCGACCAAACCAGGTGCGAGACTGCCCGAGCGAGTTTCTCCCGGGTTTGAAGCGTGAAAACGACACTCCCGTGCCTCGCCAGACGACGATTCCCGTCCCGTTTAGTTCTAAAATCATAGCGATTAGTGACCATTTGACGGTGGGATTGGAGCTTTTTTTCTTGTGAAACGGGACGGGATGCACCGTCTGTGCGGCGGTGCACCTCGATTTGGAGTGAATGAACTAGGGAAAACCCTTATATTGGGTCCATGGTTCAAGCACAAGCTCTTCTCAAGGCGTCTCTGAATGCGGGTCGGGAACTGCTGCGTCCACTGACTTCGGCAGACACTTCGCATGACACCGAGGCGCAATCCGGGGCCAGTCATCACCCCCTGGCCCTGGTGCCCATTCGCTCCATCGGGCCGTCCGAACGGGAACGGGTGGCCACCCATCTGATCGCCCTGGCGGAGCACGACCGCTACCTGCGTTTCGGCTACGCCGCATCCGATGAGCAGGTCCACCGCTATGTCACCGGGCTCGACTTCGAGCGCGATGACATCTTCGGCATCTACAACCGCAAGCTCGAACTGATCGCGATGGCGCATCTCGCGTTCTCGGTGGACCCACAGCGCGCCTCGTGCGCCGAGTTCGGCGTGTCGGTGCTGCCGCATGCGCGGGGTCGCGGCTACGGCGCCCGCCTGTTCGACCGGGCCGTGATGCACTCGCGCAACCAGGGCGTGACGATGGTCTACATCCACGCACTCAGCGAGAACACCCCCATGCTCAAGATCGCCCGCAACGCGGGCGCGTCGGTGGTTCGTGACGGCAGCGAAAGCGAGGCGCATCTCATGCTGCCGCCCGCCACGCTGGACACCCACGTCAGCGAAATCGTCGAACACCAGTTCGCGGAAGCCGACTACGTGGTCAAGACGCAGACCAAGCGGCTGCATGACTTTATCGCCGGGGTGCAGGAGGTGCGCCAGGGCGTGCGCGATGCGCGGCACCCGGCGCCCTGACGGAACGGCGGTGACGGCGGGAGTTTCCGCTATCCTAGAGGGTCCGTAACCACCGCACGTACTGCACCTCCAGGCTGTGTCCGACCCTCACCCCGCGCGTCACGCTGAACGCGAAGACAAGCGCACCTTCCTGCAAAAGCTCGCCGAGTTCATCCACCCCGGCCCCGATTCGGCCGAGGAACTGATCGAAACCCTGGTCGAGGCCGAAGACAACCATGTCATCAACGCCGAGAGCCGGGCCATGCTCGAAGGCGTGATCCGCATGGCCTCGATGACGGCGGGCGACGTGATGGTCGCCGCGCCCCGCATGGACCTCATCGACATCGCGTCGCCCTACGAGGCCCTGCTGCACCTGGTGATCGAGACCGCGCACTCGCGCTTCCCGGTGTTCGAGGGCGACAAGGAAAACATCATTGGCATCCTGATGGCCAAGGATCTGCTCAAGTTGCAGCGCGCGCCGGAACTCAATATCCGCGCCTTGCTGCGTCCGGCCGTGTTCGTGCCCGAGACCAAGGGGCTCAACGACCTGCTGCGCGACTTCCGCGGCAACCGCAACCACCTGGCCATCGTTATCGACGAGTTCGGCCGCACCGCAGGGCTGATTACCATCGAGGACGTGCTGGAGCAGATCGTTGGCGAGATCGAGGACGAATTCGACGTGGCCGAGGATGAAGGCGATATTTTCAGCCTGCCCGACCGCAGTTTCCGGGTCAGCGGCGACACCGCCATCGAGCGCATCGAAGAGGCCTTCGGCGTGAAGCTGGATGGCATCGACCCGGACGAAAGCTTTGACACCATCGGCGGCCTGATTGCGCACGAAATGGGGCACGTGCCCAAGCGCGGCGAGCAGCATGTGCTGGCCGGACTCAGCTTTGTGGTGCAGCACACCCGGGGCGGGGCGGTGCGCTGGTTCAAGGTGTCGCCCGTGGCCGGCCCGGCCCGGTCCGGCTGACGCATTCGCCCGCATGCAAGCGCGGCTGTTCCCCACGGTGGCGGTGCTGCTCGCGGGCCTGGCGCACGCGGCCTCCATGGCGGCACCCTGGGACGGCCAGCCCTTGTGGTGGCTGCAGATTCTGAGTCTGGCCGTTCTCGGTGGGCAGTTGACCCGTTGCGCGGAACAGATGACGTCCTGGAGCAGCAGCACCTGGAGCATTGCCGGGCGGCGTCCGGGCTGGCAGATCGGCTGGATGGGTGCCGCGTGGCTGGGCTGGGTCTTTGCCACCGCCTGGCTGGCGGGCACCTTCTGGTGGTTGTTTATTTCCATGCACACCTACGGGGGGCTGCCTGCCCCGCTGGCGGTGCTGGCGGTGCTGGCGCTGGCCGGTGCCCTGGCGCTTTACTATGCCGTGGCTTGCGCCGTATTCTTGAAGCTTTTTTTGGCTATTCCCAGCGCCGGATGGTCTTTGTATGCTCTGTTATTTGCGGCACTCTGGACGCTGCCCGAGCTGGCGCGCGGGGTCATTTTCACGGGCTTTCCGTGGGGTGCCGCAGGCTACGCCCACACGGGGGGGCCGCTGGCCGCTTTTGCGCCCTGGCTGGGGGTGTACGGCGTGGGCGCGGTAGCGGCCTATGCCGCGTTCCTGCTGACCGGACTGCTGCGGGGATCGGGCAGTGGTCGCCGTGCCGCAGTGCTGTCGCTGCTGGCGGTGTTGGCCGTGGGCCTGGCCGCACAGGGGTTCGGCCCCGCGTTCACCCGCAGCACCGGGACCCAGACTGTGGCACTGCTGCAGGGCAATATTGCGCAGAATGAAAAATTCCGTCCCGGCACCGGGGTCGCCGATGCGCTGAACTGGTACGGCGAACAGTTGAAGCGCAGCCAGGCCGATCTGGTGGTCGCGCCTGAAACTGCCATTCCCCAACTGCCCCGCCAACTGCCGCAGGGCTATTGGCCGGGGCTGCAGGCGCACTTTTCAGGCGGTAGCCAGGCGGCGCTGATTGGCGTGCCGCTCGGCGGCCGCACCGAGGGCTACACCAACGCCGTGGTGGGCATGAAGCCCGGGCAGACGCCGGATTTCCGCTATGACAAACACCACCTGGTGCCGTTTGGCGAGTTCATTCCGCCGTTTTTCAAGTGGTTTCTGGCCCTGATGGACATTCCCCTGGGGGACTTCCGGCGCGGCGCGCTGGCGCAGCCGTCGTTTGAATGGCAGGGGCAGCGGCTGGCCCCCAACATCTGCTATGAAGACCTGTTTGGCGAAGAGCTGGGCGCGCGTTTCACCAACGAGGCCCAGGCGCCCACGGTGATGGTGAACGTCAGCAACATCGCCTGGTTCGGCAATACGCTGGCGATTGACCAGCACCTGCAGATTTCGCGCATGCGCGCGCTGGAGTTTCAGCGGCCGATGCTGCGTGCCACCAACACCGGGCCGACCGTCATCATCGACCACCAGGGGCGGGTCACCCACAGCCTGCCGCGCCACACCCGCGGCGTGCTCAACGGCGTGGTCGAGGGACGCACCGGCAACACGCCTTATGCGGTCTGGGTCTCCCGCCTCGGGCTGTGGCCGTACTGGATCGCTTCGTTGCTGGTCGTGGCCGTCGCGGTTGTTGCCGCCCGTTCGCGACGCCCTTGAAGGCCCTTGGGCCAGCGGGTTTGCGCGGGCGCGCCGTTTTCCGCAGGCCAGCCCGGTAAAATCAACAGCTCACGCAGATCGCGATGCAACCCAGCCCGCCGACTGAAGCCGGGCGGCCCAAGCCCTGGACCCCTGTACCCATGCTCACTTTCCAACAGATCATTCTCAAACTGCAGTCCTACTGGGATGCCCAGGGCTGCGCACTGCTGCAGCCCTATGACATGGAAGTGGGCGCTGGCACGTCCCATACCGCCACCTTCCTGCGCGCGCTGGGCCCCGAGCCCTGGAAAGCCGCCTACGTGCAGCCCAGCCGCCGCCCGAAAGACGGCCGCTACGGCGAGAACCCCAACCGGCTGCAGCATTACTACCAGTACCAGGTGGTGCTCAAGCCCGCGCCCGGCAACATCCTGGAGCTGTACCTGGGAAGCCTGGAGGCGCTGGGCTTTGATCTGAAGAAAAACGACATCCGCTTCGTCGAGGACGACTGGGAAAACCCCACGCTCGGCGCCTGGGGCCTGGGCTGGGAGGTCTGGCTCAATGGCATGGAAGTTACGCAGTTCACCTATTTCCAGCAGGTCGGCGGCATCGACTGCCGGCCCATCACCGGCGAGATCACCTATGGCCTGGAGCGCCTGGCCATGTATTTGCAGGGCGTGGACAACGTCTACGACCTGGTGTGGACGGACACCGGGTCAGCGCCGGGCCGCTCCCAAGCGGACCCAGCCCTCTCGGGGGGCAGCGAGTCACGTGCAGCGGACGAGCGTGGGGGCAAAGTCTTTTATGGCGACGTCTACCTGCAGAACGAAAAAGAGCAGTCTGCCTATAACTTCGAGCATTCCGACGCCGATTTCCTGTTCACCGCCTTCACCGCGCACGAGAAGCAGGCCAAGCACCTGATCGATGTGCAATTGGCCCTGCCGGCCTACGAGCAGGTGCTCAAGTGCGCGCACAGCTTCAACCTGCTGGACGCGCGCGGCGCCATCAGCGTCACCGAGCGCGCCGCCTACATCGGTCGCATCCGCAACCTGGCGCGGGCCGTGGCGCAGAGCTATTACGAGAGCCGTGAACGCCTGGGCTTCCCCATGGCGCCGCGTGAATGGGTGGCGCAGATGGCGAAGAAAGTCGCGTGATGCCTTGTGGGACAGCCCGCTGCGAAGCGGCGCGCTGTCCTCAACCGAAAAATGACCATGACAACCCAAAACCTGCTTGTTGAACTGTTTGTGGAAGAGCTGCCGCCCAAGGCGCTCAAGAAACTCGGCGATGCCTTCGCCAACGTGCTGGCCGACCAGCTCAGGGCCCAGGGCCTGGCCACGGCCGAATCGGTGGTGACGGCCTATGCCTCGCCCCGGCGCCTGGCCGCCCACATCACCCGGGTCTGGCGCAAGGCCGATGACAAGGCGGTGCAGCAAAAGCTCATGCCCGTGTCCGTGGGGCTGAACGCCGCCGGCCAGGCCACGCCCGCGCTGCTGAAAAAGCTGCAGGCGCTGGGCGCCGACGTGGCCGATCCGGCCGCCGTGGTGGCCGCGCTCAGGAAGGCGCCCGACGGCAAGGCACAAGCCCTGTTCTATGACAGCCTGGTCACCGGCGCCACGCTGGACACCGGCCTGCAAAAAGCGCTGGAAGAGGCGATTGCCCGATTGCCGATCCCCAAGGTCATGAGCTACCAGCTGGAGACAGACTGCGAACTGCCCGGCTGGAGCAGCGTGAACTTCGTGCGCCCGGCGCACGGCCTGGTGGCGCTGCACGGCAGCACCGTGGTGCCGGTCAAGGTGCTGGGTTTGAGCGCCGGCCACAGCACGCAGGGCCACCGCTTCGAGGCGGCGGTGTCGCCGGTGGTGATCACCGAGGCCGACCGCTACGCCGAAACCCTGCTGCGCGACGGCGCGGTGATCGCCAGCTTTGGCGACCGGCGTTTTGCCATCGTGCAGCAGCTGGCGCAGGCAGCCGAGCGCCTGGGGCCGGGCTTCGAGGTGCTGCTGGACGAGGCGCTGCTGGACGAGGTCACGGCCCTGGTCGAGCGGCCCAACGTGCTGACCTGCAGCTTCGAGGAGCAGTTCCTCGAAGTGCCGCAGGAGTGCCTGATCCTGACGATGAAGGCCAACCAGAAGTACTTCCCGCTGCTGGACGCCCGCGGCACGCTGACGAACCGGTTCCTGGTCGTCAGC
>JAABRA010000374.1 GCA_011391155.1 Burkholderiales bacterium | reverse complement strand
AGCCCAGTTCCTTGCCGCCCAGCTTGCCGTAGCCGATGATTGCGAACTGGGGCTCATCCCGGTGCCGGTTGCGCAGCCGGGCCCAGCACCAGCGCGCGGTGACCCGCAGCACGACATCGGCCATCGCGCTCAGGTCGTCTGCGACCTGCTCGACCGTGAGGCGGCCTTCAACATCGCGCGCCAGCGTGCGGAACACCTCGGCATGGTGCGCACGGCGCAGCAGATTGAGCAGGTTTTCTTCGTCATCCTCGGCGGTGCGGCGCAGGGCATTGCAACGATCCATCAGTTCGCGCTCAAACTCTGCGGCGTCAAAGCGCTGGCTCAACATGTCGTCGCTGGCGAGTTCGTCGATCACCCCCGGATGTTGCAGCAGGTAGCGGGCAGGCCAGCGCGCCGAGCCCAGCAGGCGCAGCAGGCGTTCATGCACCGCGGGGCGTTCCAGCAGCATGGCCAAGTAGCTTTCACGGCGCAGCAGCGGCTCGATCCAGTCGGCCAGACGCACGGCGGCCTCTTCGCCCACGAGTCCCTCGCCGACCCATAACGCGGTGCGTTGTATCAGGCGCATCAGGCGGACCCGGGCATCGTCGCGCAGCGCGCTCACGCGCGGGTGATTGCGCCACAACTCGATGCGCTCGCGAAACTTCGCTGGCAACCGCCCGAGCAGGGATTCGAACTCCGGGGGCGCGTTCTTGCCGGCACCCGTACACCCCTTGCACTCCTTGTCCGTTGCGCCGCCCAGCAGCTTGTCAAACTCCTGAGCGACCAGTTCACGGTGACGGTCGAGTTCCGTCAGGAACGGGCAACAGGTGGAAAATCCGAGCGAGCGCGCGATCCAGTTCAGATGCGCATCATCGGTGGGCAGCACATGGGTTTGCTGGTCTTCCAGGTACTGGATGCGATGTTCGACGCGACGCAGGAACGCATAGGCCGCGGCCAGCGCCTGCGCCGTGGCGGCGGGCATGAGCCCGGCGCGCGTCAGCCGTTGCAGCGCATTCAGTGTCGGCCGGGTACGGAGTTCGGGAAACTGTCCGCCGCGCACCACCTGCAGCAACTGGACGGTGAATTCGATTTCACGAATGCCTCCGCGCGAAAGCTTGACATCATTGGCGCGCTCCGGATGGCCGGCGCTGCGCTTGGCCGCGTGCTCGCGGATCTGCCGGTGCAGGGTTCTCAGCGACTCGAAGACGTTGTAGTCGAGGTACTTGCGAAACACGAATGGCAACACCGTGGACCGCAAGGCGCCTGCCGAACCGCTGTCAAGAGCGGCGCGGGGCGCGACCACGCGACTCTTCAGCCAGGCAAAGCGCTCCCACTCCCGGCCCTGTACCAGGAAATACTCCTCCAGCGCGCCCAGGGAAACGGCGGGCGGACCGGAATTGCCGTTGGGCCGCAAGGCCAGATCCACGCGAAAGACAAACCCGTGCTCCGTGGTGTCGCCGATCAGGCTGTAGATCAGGCGAACCGCGCGCGTGAAATACTCATGGTTGGAAATTCGGCCACGGCCATCGGGCGTACCGGTGGTTTCGCCGTCTTCGTCGTAGACATAGATGAGGTCAATATCGCTGGAGACGTTGAGTTCCCGCGCGCCCAGCTTGCCCATGCCGACGACCCAGAGCTGGGCGAGCCTGCCGTCCGCCGCGGTCGGCGCGCCGTGGCGGCCGTCGAGCTCGGCAAAGGCGTGAATGCAGGCTTCGTCCAGGGCAAACTCCGCGAGTTCCGTGATGCTGCGCGTGATGACGCCCAGCGACTGCTGCTCATCGCAATCGAGCACGATCAGGCGATGCATGACCAGTTGGCGCAGGATCCGCAGCGCAGCGCCGGCTTCAATGCCTTGCGCGCGCAGGGCGGCGAAGGCCACAGCCATGGACCCCAGGTCGGGCGCGCCGGCGGGCAACAGGGCAAGCTGCGCTTCATAGCGCCGCTGCAATCGCTGAAAGAAGGACGAGCCGGCTGAAATCCGGCGGTCCGCCAGGGCCCCGGCGGATGCGGTGCCAACACCTGCTGGTTTCGCGGACTCCTTCATTTGCAATGAGATGTTGCCAGCGCCGCCGGTCATAATTCCTGTGATATCCCCGTAGCCAATGAATGACTTGACGCCGTCCCCATCCCCGATTTTCCGCGCATCCGCTTTTGCGATGCGCTGGCTGTTACGGCTGCTGCTGGCATTGCTGCTGCTGTTGGTGATGCTCTGGGGGGCGCTGCATTATTTCATTGTGCCCCGAATTGCGGACTTTCGCCCGAGGATCGAGGCAATAGCCGCAAGCGTCATCGGTGTGCCGGTGCGGCTGGGGCAGATCGCCGCCTTCTCCGGGGGCCTGGTTCCATCGTTTGAGTTGCGCGATGTGAAGCTGCTTGATGCGCAGGGACGCACGGCACTGGAGCTGCCGCGTGTGCTGGCCGCGCTGTCATGGACCTCCGTGCTGCGATTTGATTTCGACCAACTCTTTCTCGACCAGCCGACACTCGAAATCCGGCGCCTGCCGGACGGCCGGGTGTTTGTCGCCGGGCTGGATGTGTCCAGCGGCCCCCGTGGCCACGACACCCGACTGGCCGACTGGTTTTTCTCGCAACGCGAGTTTGTCATCCGGGGCGCCACAGTGCGCTGGATCGACGAGCAGCGCGCGGTGGAGCCGCTGGAACTGCAGGCGCTGGAATTGGTCATGCGCAACGGCCCGCGCAGCCATGATCTGCGGATCGACGCCACGCCCCCGGCGAGTTGGGGCCAACGCCTTCAGATGGTGGGCAAGTTCCGCCGCCCCCTGCTGTCCCTGCATGCGGGTCGATGGGCCGACTGGGACGGGCAGGCTTTTGCCGATTTCACCCGCGTGGATATTTCACAGCTGCGTCGCTATCTCAATCTGGGTGGGGGTGTCGAATTGCGCGAGGGCACCGGCGCGGTGCGTGCCTGGGTGGACGTGGGGCGTGGCGACGTGGTCGGGGGCGTCGCTGATCTGGCCCTGGCCGACGTGAGCGCACGGCTGGGCGCCGGTCTGGAGCCGATGGACATGAAGGTGCTGGCGGGACGGATCGGCGGCAAGCGGCTGGCGGGTGGCTTCCAGCTCTACACGGAAGGCCTGCAGTTCCAGACCCGGGACGGCCTGCACTGGCCCGGCGGCAATGTGCTGGTTGCCCACACCCCCGGGGTGGGGCTCGCCCCGGCCATGGGCGAGTTGCGTGCCGACCGGCTCGATCTGGCCGCACTCGGCCAGATTGCAAGTCGCCTGCCGCTGGGCACGGTCACGCACGCAACCCTGCGGGACCATCCGGTCAAGGGTCTGGTGGAGACGGTGCAGGCCCGTTGGCAAGGCCCGCTGGACGCGTGGGAGAAATACGAGGTGCGCGGGCGCGTGACCGGCCTGGAAGTGTCCGCGGGGATCCCGCCGGCGCTCGCCAGCCGTGCGCAGACCGGCGACGAATCTGCCCCGCCTCTGGGCGTGCCGGGCATCCGCGGCGCCAGCCTGGACCTGGACATGAACCAGGCCGGTGGCAAGGGCCGCCTGGTTGTGGCGCAGGGGGCGGTGGAATTGCCCGGGGTCTTCGAAGACCCGCTGGTGCCTTTCGATCGCCTGGACGTTGACGCGCAATGGCAAGTGCAGGGCCAGCGCATCGTGGTCCAGCAGGTCAGCGCGAAATTTGCCAATGCCGACGCAGAAGGCGAGTTTTCGGGCAGCTGGCAGACCAGCGATCCCGCGCGATCCGCGGGCAGATCGCGCTTTCCCGGCGTGCTCGACCTGAAAGGCCAGTTCACCCGGGCGAATGGTGCCCGGGTCCATCGGTATCTGCCCTTGGGCATCGATGCCGGTGTGCGGCACTACGTGCGTGATTCCGTCGTCCAGGGTGACGTCAGCGCACTGGCGGTCCGGATCAAGGGCGATCTGTTCGACCTGCCCTTTGCCGATCCGAAGCTGGGGGAGTTCCGCTTTGCCGGCAAGGTGCGTAATGTGCATTTCGCCTACGTCCCTCGCGCCAGCCAGCCCGCCGGGCAGGCGCCGTGGCCAGCGCTGAAGGATCTGGCGGGCGAGTTGATGTTTGACCGCGCCAGCATGCGGGTTCTGGACGGATCGGCCCGGATGGCGGACGCGACGGGCCTGCAGCTCAACCGCATCGAGGCCCGGATTCCCGACTTCATGAACACCGTCACGGTGGTGGTCAGTCTGGACGCCCGGGGGCCCGCCACGGCGCTGCTGGGCGTCGTCAACCAATCCCCGATCGGCGACCTGACGGGCAAGGCGTTGGCGCGAACCACCGCGACCGGTGAGCTGAGCAGTCGCGTCCAGCTGAACCTGCCCGTCGGTGCGTTTGAGAAATCCAGAGTGCAAGGCAGCGTCACGCTGGCAGGCAATGACGTGCGCATGACCCCGGATACGCCGCTGCTGGGCCGGGCCCGCGGCCTGGTTTCATTTTCCGAGTCGGGCTTTTCGATCCTGGGCGGCCAGGCGCGCATGCTCGGTGGCGATCTGAAGCTGGACGGTGGTTCCCGCATGCCCGTTGCCGGGACCGGCGCGGGCGGTGAGGCCACGGTGGTCCTGCGCGCGCAGGGCAGCGTGACCGCCGAAGGGCTGCGTCAGGCGCCAGAGCTGGGGTTCGCCTCGCGGCTGGCGCAGAGCGCCGTGGGCGGCGCGGGCTACACCGGCGTCCTGGCCATCCGCCGGGGTGTGCCCGAGTTGACGATTTCCAGCAGCCTCCAGGGGCTGGGCCTGAACCTGCCGGCGCCGCTTAACAAGGCCGCTGATTCCGCGCTTCCCCTGCGCTTCGCGAACACCCTGATGGTGGATGCCGGCCCATCGGGCGCCGCTGGCGGTGCCGGACAGCGCGATCAGTTGCGGCTCGACCTTGGGAGCCTGTTCTCGGTAGCCTATGTGCGCGACATCACCGGACCCGAGCCACGGGTGCTGCAGGGCAGCATTGCCGTCGGCCTGGCGCCCGGAGAATCGGCGCCGTTGCCCATCGAGGGCGTGGTGGCCAACATCAACCTGGCGACTGTGAACTTCGATGCCTGGGAGGCTGCGTTGTCGAAAGCCGCCGGCGTCCCGCTGGGCACCCCGGTCGCACCCGTCGCCAACGGGGCGCCAGCGCAGGCTTACCTGCCGACTGTGATGGCGGTGCGTGCCGCCGAGTTGACGGTGAGCGGGCGCACCTTCCGCAACGTGGTCGTGGGCGGGGGGCGCGACGGCCTGACGTGGCGGGCGAACGTGAGCGCCGATCAACTCAATGGCTACGCAGAATACCGCCAGCCCTCCAGTGCGGGAGCTGGTCGTGTCTTCGCCCGACTGGCGCATCTGACCATTGCCCCGGCGACCGCTGCAGAGGTCGAGGCGGTGCTGGATCAGCAGCCGGCCGCCATCCCGGCGCTGGACATCGTGGTGGACGACTTTGAGTTGCGGGGCCGAAAGCTGGGGCGCGTCGAGGTTGAGGCGATCAACCGGGGCGGCGGCACCCTGCCCGGCGAAGGCGGGATGCGCGAGTGGCGGCTCAACAAATTCAATATCATCGTGCCGGAAGCTTCTTTCGCCGCGACCGGGAACTGGGCGGCCGCCAACCCGGCGGCTGGCGAACCGCAGGGCCCCCGGCCCGCCCGGCAACCCGTCGAACGGCGCCGGACGCTGATGAGCTTCAAGCTGGACATTTCGGATTCCGGCGCGTTGCTGGCGCGCTTCGGGATGAAGGATGTGATTCGTCGCGGCAAAGGCAAGCTCGAGGGCCAGGTCGCGTGGACGGGCTCGCCGTTGTCGCCGGACTTTCCGACCCTGGGCGGCCAGTTCAACGTCAACGTGGAAAGCGGCCAGTTCCTCAAGGCAGACCCCGGCATCGCCAAGCTGTTCGGCGTATTGAGCCTGCAGTCGTTGCCGCGCCGCATGGCGCTGGACTTCCGTGATGTATTCAGCGAGGGTTTCGCCTTTGACTTTGTGCGCGGCGACGTGGCGATCATCCGAGGCATTGCGACGACCAACAACCTGCAGATGAAGGGCGTGAACGCTGCCGTCCTGATGGATGGACGGGCCGATATTGCCCGCGAGACGCAGGACATCCGGGTTGTCGTCGTGCCGGAGATCAACGCGCTGACCGCGTCATTGGTCGCCACGGCGATCAACCCCTTGCTGGGACTGGGCACGTTTCTGGCGCAGCTGGTCTTGCGCCAGCCGATGATTCAGGCCGCGACCCAGGAATTCCATGTGGACGGTACCTGGGCTGACCCCCGCGTCACCAAGATGCCGAAGAAGACGCCCGCACCCGCCGCGCAGGAGGCGGTCCGGCCATGAAAGTTGCGGCGCTGCAGATGGTCTCCAGCACCCTGCCTGCCGACAACCTGGCGCGTGCCCGGGCCTTGCTGGCGGATGCCGCCCTGCAGGGCGCTGAACTCGCCGTGCTGCCCGAATATTTCTGCCTCCTGGGACACCGTGATACCGACAAGCTGGCGGTGCAGGAAGCGTTTGGCGCAGGGCCCTTGCAGTCTTTCCTGGCGGACGTCGCGCGCGAACTCCGGATGTGGATCGTCGGCGGCACGCTGCCGCTGTCAACCGGAAATCCGGCATCCACGGGCGCGCGGGTGTTCAATAGTTCGCTGGCGTTCGCACCCGATGGCCGTTGCATTGTGCGGTACGACAAGATGCACCTGTTCCGCTTTGACAGCGGCACCGAGCAGTTCGACGAGACGCGCGTTCTCCAGCCAGGCGACCGGCCCGCCCTGTTCGCGCTGCCCTCCCGCGACGGGCATATCTGGAGGATCGGCATGAGTGTTTGTTATGACTTGCGTTTTCCCGAGCTGTACCGCCACTACGCCGGGCAGGGCGCGGACGTCCTGCTGGTGCCCAGCGCCTTCACCCATACCACCGGGCAGGCGCACTGGGAACTGCTGCTGCGTGCGCGCGCGGTTGAAAACCTGGCCTGGGTCGTGGCTCCGGCGCAGGGCGGGCTGCACGAAAACGGCCGCCGCACCTGGGGACATTCGATGATCGTGGACCCGTGGGGGCAGGTTCATGGACCCTGTCCGCAGGGTGAAGCGGTGTTGATCGCTGATCTGGACGCACAGCGCGTGGCGCAGTGCCGCGCGCAGCTGCCCGCACTGGAGCACCGCCGTCTGTGAAAACTCCAGGCATCGCGGCCAGGCTGCGCTTGAAGTCGTCGGACCGGCGCTGGTCACTTTGGGCCCTGCTGATCATGTTGGTGACGGCGCTGCTGGGCATGCTGGTGTGGCTCGCCGGGCGCTACGAAATCAGCCAGGTTCAAGGGGCCCTGGAGCGTGACACGATCGACGCCGTCAGCGACATCCGTGGCGCGCTCACGCGCAACGTGCAGAGCCTGCAGTCCCTGTATGCGGGCAACCCCGCGCCGAAGAGCTGGACCGTCGATGCCGCCACGCTGCTGCACGAACACCGCGAATGGGTCCGGCTGGAATGGCGCGACGCGGGGCTGGCGACGCTGGCCGCTGCGGACACGCCTTTCCGCACCCCGGTCTTTGACCTTCTGGGCCGCGACAACGCCCGGACCGATGTGGCGGTGGCCTGCGCCACGGCGCGCCGATTCAATGGCCCTGCGTATTCAGGCAGCTACTTCGTGCCGCAGTCGGACGGACTCGGCGTGGAGGTCATGGAGCTGTGCATGCCGCTGGTGACATCCGGCCGGCTCAGTGGCTATGTGGTGGCGACCTATTCACTGCAGGGCATGCTGTCCGAGCTGATCGGCAAGTCCTATACCCGAAGCCAGGAAGTCTCGTTCACCGAACCCGATGGCACCCGCCTGGCGCTGCATGGCTCGGTGCGCCGGGGCAAGCGCGTGTTCACCGCCCAGCAACTGCTGGACTTGCCGGGCAATACCCTGGTGCTGCGCATGGACGGCTGGCGCGGCGCCCCGGACCTGTTCCCCAACGTGCTGACGGCGCTGGTCACCGCCATGTCGATCGCGCTGGTTTCGGTGCTGGTGCTGCTGGGCAAGGACACCCGCCGTCGCCTGAAGGCCGAACACGCGCTGGCCGACGCGTTGGCTTTCCGCAAGGCCATGGAAGACTCTCTGGTGACGGGCCTGCGCGCCCGCGACCGCGACGGGCGCACCACCTATGTCAACCCCTCGTTTTGTCAAATGGTCGGGTTTTCCGCCGGAGAGCTGCTGGGTCGCGGCACGCCGGCGCCTTACTGGCCGCCCGAGATGGCGGGTGAATACCAGCAGCGACAGGCGATCCGGCTGGCGGGCAACGCGCCGCCGCGTGAAGGGGTTGAATCCGTCTTCATGCGCAAAGACGGTACGCGGTTTCCGGTGCTCATCATCGAAGCTCCCCTGATCAATGTGCTGGGCAAGCAGACCGGCTGGATGAGCGCCATTCTGGACATCAGCGAGCAGCGCCGGATCGAAGAACTTTCGCGTGCCAGCCAGGATCGCCTGCAGGCCACGGCGCGCCTGGCCACCATGGGCGAGATGGCCTCGCTGCTGAGTCACGAGCTTAACCAGCCGCTTGCCGCCATCGCCAGTTATGCCACCGGCTCAATCAACCTGCTGCAGGTCGCGCAGGGAGAAGCCGCGCCGGCCCTGCACCCCACCCTGGCGGATCTTCACATGGCGCTCGGGCGCATTGCCGAGCAGGCTGAACGGGCGGGCAAGGTCATCAAGAGTGTTCACGATTTCGTGCGCCGGCGCGATCAGGCACGGGAGTCGGTGCCCGCCCGCGCGCTGCTGGATGACATCCTGCCCCTGGTCAACCTGCAGGCGCGCAAGCTGCAGGTCCGGGTGGTGACGCAGGTCGACGAAGGATTGCCCGATGCGCTGTGCGACCGTACCATGGTCGAGCAGGTGTTGCTCAACCTGGCGCGCAACGGCATGCAGGCCATGGACCTGCCGGGACTGCGCGAGCGCGAACTGTTGTTGCGGGTGCGGCGCGCAGCATCCGCCGAAGGCAACCGCTGGCTGGAGTTCGCGGTGATCGACGCGGGGCCGGGCATTTCGGACGACGTGGCGCGCCAGCTGTTCACCCCGTTCTACACCACCAAGACCGAGGGCATGGGGCTGGGCCTGAGCCTGTGCCGCACGGTCGTGGAGCAACATGGCGGCTACCTGGACTTCGCGCCCCATCCGCCCCAGGGCACGGTGTTCCGGTTCACGCTACCGGCCGCCTCGGAGCCGCGGTCCAGGGTCGCGTCGCTAGAATGAATTCATGCAACCGGTCCTGAATGGCATCGTTTTTATCGTCGACGATGACGCGAGCGTGCGCGAGGCGCTGGCCTGGCTGTTGCGCACGCGCCGTCTCTTCAGCGAATCCCATGACAGCGCCGAGGCCTTCGAGCGCATGGCCGACGACCCTCGCGCCCGCCTGGGCACGATGCCCGCCTGCCTGCTGCTGGACGTGCGCATGCCCGGCATGAGTGGCCTGGCGCTGTTCGAGCGCCTGATCGAGCGCGGCCTGGCCGAGGTCTTGCCCGTGATTTTCCTGACCGGCCACGCGGATGTGCCCACCGCGGTGGAGGCCGTCAAGCGGGGGGCTTTCGACTTCTGCGAAAAGCCCTTTTCCGACAATGCGCTGGTTGACCGCATTGAACAGGCGCTCGCACTTTCCGAACGGGTGCTGGAGACCCGCAACCAGCGGGCGCGCCTGCAGAGCCGCCTGGCCGAGCTGACCGAGCGCGAGCGTGACGTGATGCGCCTGGTGGTCGAAGGCCTGGCCAACAAGCTGATTGCCGACCAGCTGGACATCAGCGTGCGCACCGTGGAAGTCCACCGGGCCCGCGTGTTCGACAAGATGGATGTCAAGTCGGCGGTCGAGCTGGCCAATTTGCTACGACAAATATAGCAAACAATGACCATTTCATGCTGGGAATCGGCTATTTTTCCGCTTGCTTTATGGTTGGGGCATCGTCCCCGGCGTCCGGCGCCGGCTCCTGCAGCAGTTCACCCCGTTTTCGTCCGGAGAACATCGTCCACCAGACGATCAGCAGCAGCAGCACCAGCGCACCGAGGGCTTCGAGCAAAATCAGACCCATGAAAAAATTCCTGTGGCGGTGGGGCGGAGCCGCCATTGTAGGAATCCTGGCCGGCTGCGCCGTGGCGCCGCCCAAAGTCCCTGCGAGCCCTCCTGCAACCCCGGGGTCCGCCCCGGAAAGCGCGGCAACCGGGGACGAAGCGGCTCCCTTGCCCCCGGTTATGCAGCAGGGCAAAAGCCGCTGGGTCCCGGTGCGCTGGTCCGAGCTGCCGGGATTCCAGGACGACGCCCTGCACGAGGCCTGGAACGCCTGGCTCAAGAGTTGTGAACGGCCGGGCCCGGCGCTGGCGCCGCTGTGTGGCGAGGTGCGGCGCCAGAGTCTATCCACGGCCGATGCGCAGCGCGCCTGGTTGCGCGCGCGGCTTCAGCCCTACCGCGTGGAACCCCTGTCGGGCACCACAGAGGGGCTGCTGACCAGTTACTTCGAGCCGGTGTTCGACGCCTCGCGCACGCCGCGCGCCGGCTTCCCGGTGCCGCTGTACCGCCCGCCCGCCGGCCTGGCGGCGCGCCGGCCCTGGTACACCCGCCAGCAGATCGACACCCTGCCCGAGGCGCGCGCCGCCCTGGCCGGACGCGAGATTGCCTGGCTGGCCGACCCGATCGACGCGCTGATGCTGCAGATCCAGGGCTCCGGGCGCCTGCGCGTGACCGAGCCCGACGGCAGCGTGCGCCTGGTGCGCCTGGCCTATGCCGCCACCAACGACCAGCCTTACCAGAGCGTGGGCCGCTGGCTGCTCGACCAGGGCGCGGTGCGGGATGCGTCCTGGCCCGGCATCAAGGCCTGGCTGGCGAAAAACCCGCAGCGCACCCAGGCCCTGCTGTGGAGCAACCCGCGCTTCGTGTTCTTTCGCGAGGAGCCCTTGAGCGCGCTGGACGCCGCCTTCGGTCCGCGCGGCGCGCAAGGCGTTCCGCTGACGCCGGGGCGTTCCATCGCGGTGGATCCGCAAAGCATTCCCTACGGCACGCCGGTGTGGCTGGCATCGCCCGGCCCCCAGGTCAGCCTGCAACGCCTGGTGCTGGCGCAGGACACCGGCAGCGCCATCGTCGGTGCGGTGCGCGCCGACTACTTTGCCGGCTGGGGCGCCGAGGCGGGCGAGCTGGCCGGTCGGCTCAAGCAGCCGCTGCGGATGTGGGTTCTGTGGCCCCGCGCGTCAGCTCAGCCCTGATTGGGCGGCCATCTTCTGGAGCGAGCTTCCGGAACTATCACAAAACGTTCATGAAGCTGTCACGGAAGGTCCCGAAACTGGGGGGGCGACATTTTTCGACAACCCACACGGAGCATTTCATGGCCCAAAGCATCAGAGACGACGATGGCGTCTCCAACCCCAGCCACAACCTTAGCCTCGAACAGGTCGTTGACCTTGCAATCGCCATCCAGCCCAGCCGCCGCCGCTTGCTGCTGGGCGGGTTTGGCGCCGCGATGTTGCCTTTCGTGAGCGGTTTGGCCGCTTGCAGCAACAACGACGACGATGTGGTCCCGACGCCACCACCGGCCGAACAGATGCTGGGTTTCACCGCGATCGGTACCTCGAGCGCCGACACGGTGGTGGTGCCCGCCGGCTACGTGGCCACCGCCTTCATCCCCTGGGGCGAGCCGATCAACGCCCTGGCCCCGGCCTGGAAGGCCGACGCCAGCAACACCGCGGCCGAGCAGGAGCAGCAGGTCGGCGACAACCATGACGGCATGGCCTTCTTCGGCTTCAATGCCGCCGGCAACGGCTTCGGCGACCGCAGCGACGAGGGCCTGTTGGTGCTGAACCACGAGTACATGAACAATGAGTACTTCTTCGTCCCGGGCAGCGACCTGGCCGACTGGATGGCTCCCTTCACCGCCGAGAAGGCTCGCAAAGGCCAGGCCGCCCACGGCATCAGCATCGTGCACGTCAAGCGTGCCGCCGACGGCAAGCTGGAGCATGTGAAGACCTCGGCCTACAACCGCCGCATCCACGGCAATACGCCGATCACCATCCAGGGCCCGGCCGCCGGCCACGCCCTGATGAAGACGGCCGCCGACCCCGCGGGCACTGAAGTGCTGGGCACGCTGAACAATTGCGGTAACGGCCGCACGCCGTGGGGCACCTACCTGACCTGCGAGGAGAACTTCAACGGCTATTTCGGCAACACCGACCCCACGGGCCGCGTTCTGACCGCGCTGGAGCGTCGCTACGGCGTTGGCACCGACGCCGGTAACGGCCTGGGTGGCGGCTTCGGCTACCGCTGGCACACGGTCGATCCGCGCTTCGACATCAATGCCACGCCGAACGAAGCCAACCGCCACGGCTGGATCGTCGAGGTCGATGCCTTCAACTCGGGCGGCAAGGCCATCAAGCGCACGGCGCTGGGTCGCTTCAAGCACGAGAACGCCGAACTGGTGGTGGCGCCGAACGGCAAGGTCGTCGTCTACATGGGCTGCGATGAGCGTAACGAATACGTCTATAAATTCGTCTCGACCGGCACCTTTGACGCCGCCAACCCCACCAGCGCCGCCAACCGCAACCTGCTGGCCGAAGGCACGCTGTACGCGGCGCGCTTCGATGCCGGCGCGGCGACGGGGGACCAGATGGGTACGGGCGTGTGGTTGCCGCTCGTCTACGGCCAGGGCGGGCTGACCGAGGCCAACGGCTTCACCAGCCAGGGCGACGTGATGATCCGCGCGCGCCAGGCCGCTGACCGCGTGGGCGCCACGATGATGGACCGCCCGGAATGGGTCGCAGCCAACCCCAAGAAGGCGGGCGAGGTGTACGTCACCCTGACCAACAACAGCCGCCGTGGCACCACGACGGCCAGCTCGAACAACGCCGACGGCAGCACGACCGCAGGTTCGGCACGTCCGCCGGTGGACGAAGCCAACCCGCGTGCGAACAACGTCTGGGGCCACATCCTGCGCTGGAACGAGGCCGGCGGCACCGGAACCGCGCTGAGCTTCACCTGGGACATCTATGTGCTCGCCGGCCAGCCGTCGATCACCGACGCGCGCAAGCCCTCGGCCAACATCACGCTGGACAACCTGTTCAACAGCCCGGATGGCCTGGCCTTCGACAGCTTCGGCCGGATGTGGATCCAGACCGACGGCAGCTTCGCCAACACCGGCGACTTCGCCGGCAACGGCAACAACCAGATGCTGGTGGGCGACCCGCAGACCAAGGTCATCAAGCGCTTCCTGGTCGGCCCCTCGGGTTGCGAGGTGACCGGCATCACCTGGACGCCGGACCGCAAGACGATGTTCGTCAATATCCAGCACCCGGGCGAGATCGGCAGCCATCCGAACCGGCCGAAGAACGCCGACGGCACGACCTTCACCGACAACCAGATTGCTCGCAATGCGACGGCGTTCTCGCAGTGGCCCACCGCTGGTGCGCGCCCGCGCTCGGCCACGGTGGTGGTGCGGCGCACTGACGGCGGCGTGGTTGGCACCTGATGCGTTGACACGTCAGTCCATCAATCAACGTTGAAACGGGATTGCCAGGGTGCCCGGTCTCCGCGAGGGGGCCGGGCTTTTTTTACGGCGATTTCCGGAGATACGACTTGAATTCAATAGCGTTAAAGCACCATTTGACGCTGGGAAAATGCAGAAAGGCTCCAATACTGCCACGGCGCACGGCGCAAGACGGCCGGCGTGGCCGATCTCCCGCATCGATGGTTCGGGCCGGCAAAACCGCATCCCCGGGCTGCACACGCGCTACCATGCCTTTTTTCCACGATCCAACCCATCCATTCGCACCCCATGGAGGCTTCCAACCCCCGCATCTCCCGTGAAGCCGCGCCCGAGGGGCCGAGCCTGCGGGTGCTTGGCCGCTGGACGGCGGCGCAGCTGACGCTGCCGGGGGTCTGGGATGGCGTGGAAGCCAGCCTGAAGGCCAAAGCCGCTGACGGCGCTGACGGCGCTGCCGGCTGGGACCTGCGCGGCCTGCAGCGGCTCGATCACCTGGGGGCGCAGGTGTTGTGGAACCACTGGGGCCGGCAGTGGCCGGCGCGCCTGGACCTGCTGCCTGAGCAGCGCGCCATGCTGGAGCGGGTGGCCCGCTTTTCCGTCGCGCCGCCGCCTTACCGGCCGCGCACGCTGTGGCAGCGTTTTCTGCACCTGGGTGAACTGGTGTTCAAGGTCACCGACCATGCCCGGGACCTGCTGCGCCTGGTGGGGCAGCTGATGCTGGACCTCGGCCGGCTGGTGCGCGCCCCGCGCGACGGCCCGTGGCGCGACCTCACCGGGCACATCTTCCACATTGGCGCCACGGCGCTACCCATCACGGCCATGGTTGGCTTCCTGATCGGCGTGGTGCTGGCCTACCTGACGTCGCAGCAGTTGCGCCAGTTCGGCGCGGAGATCTACATCGTCAACATCCTGGGGCTGTCGCTGATCCGCGAACTCGGCCCGGTGCTGGCGGCGGTGCTGATCGCCGGGCGCTCGGGTTCGGCCATCACCGCGCAGATCGGCGTCATGCGCGTTACCGAGGAGCTCGACGCCATGCGCGTCATGGGCATCGCGCAGGGTTTCCGGTTGGTCATGCCGCGCGCCATGGCGCTGGCGGTGGCCATGCCGCTGCTCACGCTGTGGACCACGCTGGCAGCCTTGACGGGCGGCATGCTGGCGGCCGACCTGGTGCTGGGCATCACGCCCTCGTATTTCATCAACAACCTGCCGCGCGCGGTGATGGTCAGCAACCTCTGGCTGGCGATGGGCAAGTCGGTGGTATTCGGCCTGCTGATCGCTCTGGTGGGCTGCCACTATGGCCTGCGCGTGAAGCCGAACACCGAAAGCCTGGGGCAGGGCACCACGGCCTCGGTGGTCACCTCGATCACGGTGGTGATCCTGATCGACGCGCTGTTTGCCGTGGTGTTCAAGAACATCGGGATCTGATCCATGGCATCCCCTCCCCACCTGCCTGAAACCGCCCCGGCCAGCGAAGCGGTCGCCGCCGCAGCCGGCGCGGCGCACGCACCCGTGGTCGAAATCGCGGGCCTGTGGTCGGTCTTCCACACTGCCGGCGTCGACGTGGTGGTGCACAAGGACCTGGACCTGATCGTGCCGCGCGGCGAGGTGCTGGCCATCGTGGGTGGCTCGGGCAGCGGAAAAACGGTGTTGCTGCGCCAGATCCTCGGGCTTCAGACACCCTCGCGCGGCACGGTCAGTGTGCTGGGCAAGCCGGCGGCCGTGCTCGGCGCCAAGGGGGCGGCCAGCCGCGTGGGCATGCTGTTCCAGCATGGCGCGCTGTTCTCGGCCTTCACCGTGCTGGAGAACATCGCCTTTGCGCTGCGCGAGCTCAAGTGCCTGCCCGACGACCTGATCCGCGACGCCGCGCTGCTCAAGCTGCAGATGGTCGGCCTGGATGTGAAACACGCGCACAAGATGCCGGCCGAGCTCTCGGGCGGCATGATCAAACGCGTGGCGCTGGCGCGCGCCCTCATCATGGACCCGCCGCTGCTGCTGCTCGACGAGCCCACCGCCGGGCTCGATCCGGAAAGCGCCGACGCCTTCTGCAACCTGCTGCGCTCGCTGCACCACGAGCTGGGCCTGACGGTGATCATGGTCACGCACGACCTGGACACCCTGTTCGAGCTCAGCACCCGGGTGGCCGTGGTGGCGGACCAGAAAATCATCGTCAACGCCCCGCCGCGCGAGGTGATTGCCTTTCCGCACCCCTTCATTCATGATTTTTTCCTCGGCGAACGGGGTCAGCGCGCGATGGACTTGCTGCGCGAATACCCGTTCACGGTGTAAAAAGGAAGCCTTATGGAAAACAAAGCTCATGCCCTGGCCGCCGGCGCCTTTGTCATGGCCGTGGCGGCACTGCTGGTGGCGATGGCCTGGTGGCTCAGCCGCGAGGGCGGCGTGCGCGTGACCTACGAACTCAGCTCGCGCGAGCCGGTCACCGGCCTGTTCCTGCAGGCGGCGGTGCGCTTCAAGGGCGTGCCGGTGGGCAAGGTCACCGCCATCAGTTTCGATGCCAAGGTGCCGGGCAACGTGCTGGTGCGCGTGGCAGTGGACACCAATGCGCCGATCACGCAGGCCACCTTTGGCACGCTGGGTTACCAGGGGGTCACCGGCATCGCCCATGTGCAGCTCGACGACGGCGCCGGCCCGAAAACACCGCTGGAGTCCATCGACGGCGGCCCGCCGCGCATTCCTATGCGCCCCGGGCTGATGGGCCGCATCACCGACCAGGGCACCCAGCTGCTGATGCAGGTGGAGGAGGCCACGCGCCGCATCAACCAGCTGCTGGCGCCCGAGAACCAGCGGCTACTGATGGGCGCGGTGGATAGCGCGGGCGAGGCGGCGCAGGGCTACCGCCAGCTCGCCGCCGACCTGCGCGCCGTGCTGGCCACACCCGCCGGTGTGCCAAAGATCAGCGTGCCCGAGCTCATGAACACCACGCGCAGCACGCTGCAGTCGCTGCAGGCCACATCGGGTGAAACCCGCCAGGCGGTGGCCGAGGTCGGACAGGCCGTGCGCCGCCTGAACGAGAAGGGCGGCGCGGTGGACCGGTTGTCCGAGGGCGTCGACGCCCTGGCGCACAGCGCGGACACCCTGAACGCCACCACCTTGCCGCGCCTGAACCGCATGACCGAGGACGCCACCCGCGCCGCGCGCCAGGTCGGGCGCACCGCCGGCAACCTCAGCGAGAACCCGCAATCCCTGCTGTATGGCAATGGCCCGGTGGCTCCCGGCCCCGGCGAGCCCGGCTTCACGGCGCCTGCGGCCGTACAGTGAGCATGTCCATCATGAAGAAATCGCTCCCAATGAATCCTGGTTCAATAGCAAACAATGACCATTCCACACTGGGATGGACCGGATTTTGCTTGATACTCGCCCTCTTCAGCGGCTGCGCGGCCCTGCCGGACAAGCCGGTGCGCCCGGCGGTCTACGATTTCGGCCCCGGCCTGGCGGTCCAGCCCGCGCCAGCGCCCGCTGCGGTGCTGCCCGCGCTGGTGCTGGCAGACATCAATGCGCCCGCCGCCCTGGACGGCACCGCCGTGCTGTTTCGCCTGGCCTACGCCGACGTCCAGCAGCTGCGCCCTTACGCGCAGGCGCGCTGGAGCATGCCGCCGGCCCAGCTCGTGCGCCAGCGCCTGCGCGAGCAACTCAGCCCGCAGCGCGTGGTGCTCAATCCCGGGGAGGGCACCGCCGCAGTCAGCTTGCGGCTGGAGCTGGAGGAGTTCACCCAGGTCTTCACCGCGCCCGACCAGTCGGACGGCCTGGTGCGTCTGCGCGTCACGCTGATGGAAACCCGGGCCGG
>JAABRA010000373.1 GCA_011391155.1 Burkholderiales bacterium | reverse complement strand
TGCAGGTGCTGGTGCTGGTGCAGGTGCAGGTGCAGGTGCAGGTGCAGGTGCAGGTGCAGGTGCAGGTGCAGGTGCAGGTGCAGGTGCAGGTGCAGGTGCTGGCGCTGGCGTTGGTTCCGGGGCTGGCGCGGGAACCGGTGCGGGCACGGGGGCGGGCACGGGTTCGGGTTCGGGTGGCGCAGGGGCGGGCTGGGACGTCAGCTCGGGCGCGGGCTCGACGGGCGGTGGCCTGTCTTCCGGGGGATTCACCGTCTGCGGCACGCGCTCAGGCTGGGGAAGGGGTGGCCGTGGCGCCTGCTGCACCGGGGCTTTCTCGACCGGCCGGATGACGGCGGGTCGGGGCGGCGCCAGCACCGTCGGCGCGACCGGCACGGGCGTCGCCCGCGGTGCGCTCGGCGTTGCCAGGGGGGGCGGTTCGGGCGCAGGGGTGATGGGGCGCACCACCGGCCGGGTGATGGGCAGCAGGAGCTGGTAGACCACCTGCCGGGTGGCGCGCTCGACGGGTGCCGACTGCAGGAGCAGCCAGAACAGCGCCAGGTGCAACACGGCGGTGGCCAGCAGGGCCGGCGTTGACAGGCGGCTGCGCGTCGGCCAGGCGACCACTGGCGGTTCAGCCATGCGCGGGCGCGAAAGTCAATCGCGGCACCCGGATCCCTTGGCGTCCGCGCAAAGGATGATCAGCCGCGGCATGGCACGCTCAGGCCGTCACGCCGGACGGCGCATGCGGGCGGTGAGCCAAGCCTTTCAATGCGGGCTGGCAGGCAGGATCGACATTGACATTGACAGTGACAGCCATAGGGCGCTCCGGGCGATGGACGGGATGGATACCGCGCCATTCTGCCACCGGGGTACCGGCCCCGCCTTATTTCACCAGCTTGCCCTGCGCGCCAATCACCGTGAGTTCGACGAACCGGGAGGCGCTGGCCGCTCCCTTGCCAAAGTTGATCTCCAGGCCGCCCAGGTCCTGCCCCTTCATCGATTGCAGGGCGCTGATCAGCGAGTCGCGGGTCGGGTTGCGCCCGGCGCGCCGCAGGCCCTCGGCCGTGACCCGGGCGTTGATATAGCCTTCCAGGCTCAGGTGCGAGAACTCGGTGTGGCCCGCGGCCTTCATCGCCTGCTGGTAGTCGCGCACCAGCGGCATCACGGTCTGGGTCGGAAAGGGCACCACCTGGCTGATGGCCACACCCGTGCCGTCACTGCCCAGGGTCTTGAGGTTGCCGGCCGTGGCCAGCACCGACAGCGCGTACATCTGCAGCCCCTTGCGCGACTGGTTGACGCTCTTGATGACATCGATGGTGGGTTTTCCGGCCAGGCCGAGCACCAGGGCGTCGGGCTGGGCGGCGAGCAGTCTGGTGGCGGCAGCCGCCGCGTCGCTGGCGTTGTTCTCCACCGAAACCGTCGCCACCGGCTGGAGCTTGCGCTGCTCCAGCGCAGCAATGGCAGCGGCCAGCACTTCCTTGCCAAAGCTGTTGTTCTGGTAGGCGATGCCTATCTTCTTGAAGCCGATGGTCGTCAGGTGCTGGATCAGCTTCTCGGCTTCGTCCGCGTAGCTGGCGCGCAGGTTGAACACGCCCACCAGTTCCGGCTTGCGGATGGAGGGCGCGCCGGTGTAGGGCATCAGCACCGGCATGCCGGCTTTCATCGCCACGGGAATCAGCGCCTCGTTGTTCGGTGTGCCGAAAGTGCCGAACAGCGCGAACGTCTCGCCGCCGGCGATGAAGGCATTCACGTTCTCCAGCGTCTTCTTCGCGTCATAGGCATCGTCCTTCGATGTCAGCACGATCTGGCGCCCGTTGATGCCGCCGCGGGCATTGAGGGCGTCGAAATACACCTTGGACCCTTTGAGCACTTCCGTGCCGAGATCGCCCAGCGGCCCGCTGAGCGTGGTGCTCTGGCCGAGTGCAATGGCGTCGCTGGTGATGCCGGGCTCGGCCTGTGCGGCCGTGGCGGTCAGCAGCCCGGCGGTGACGACGGTCATGACGGTGCGGTGGAACAAACGGGCGATAGGCGTCTTCATGGGCTTTTCCGGGGTTCAGCGTGGCGAAGCCCTGATTCAAAGCGAGTCCACTGACGACCCTCTGACACCCCGCGTCAGCATTTACCCTCGCCATTGTTGTCCCGGTGACATTTGGAGCGCCCCGGCGCGCTCGCCAGCCCGCCTCAGGGCCCTGGGACCGGTGGCACGTCGTCCGGCGCTACGCGGGCGGTGCGGGCGGTGGAGGCCAGTGCGCGCCGGAACACCAGCAGCAGGTTGTGGGCCGGCATCGCGAACCGCTGTTCGAGGTGCAAGCCGGCCCGGGCCGCCTGCTGTGTCACGTCATCCAGCATGCGGATGCCCCACGCGGGGTCTTGCTGGCGCAGGCTCGCGTCGAAGGCCTGGTTGCCCGGCGACGTCGGCACCGCACGCTCCAGGAACGGGCCATAGACGACCAGCGCGCCTTGCGGTGCCAGGTGCCGCGCCGCGCCCTGCATGAGCGCGGCGCAGGTGGCCCAGGGCGAGATGTGCAGCATGTTGGCGCAGTAAATCGCGTCGAAAGCCTCGGCAAAAGTCGCGCCGGCGGCCGGCCAGCGCGGCGCCAGCACGTCCAGCAGCACCGGCTCGCGGACGTTCGCGACTCCGGCGCGGGAACACCATGCCCTGATGGACCCGAAGGCATCGGCCTGCGCGTCGCTGGGCTGCCAGGTCCAGCCCGGCAGGCCGGCCGCAAAGTGCGCCACATGTTGCCCGGTGCCGCTGGCAATCTCCAGGGCGATGCCTTGCGCTGGCAGCACCTGCTGCAACACCTCCAGAATGGGCTGGCGGTTGCGCTCGGCCGCGGGGCTGTGCCGGGCGGCGCCAGGCGGCGCAGGCGTGCTGAAAATCGGTTCTGGTGGCAATTTATCAGTCAAATCAGGCCCATCCCAGCGTCGAATGGTCACTCTATGCTATGGAAACAGGGTCGTTTCACGGCTTTGGCCGCCGGGTGCCCGCGCGGCGGCGCTGCCCGTACCGCACGATGAAACCGACACCCAGCACGGCGGAAAACCAGCCGACCGCCGCCGACGAGGCCACCACGTCGCGCATTCCGGAAGGCGCCATGAACCGCGGACCGACCAGCACCGCCAGGCCCATGAAGACCAGCAGGAGGCCTTTGTGCAACAGCTCGTGGTTCGCCCTGGCGGCCCTTTGGCGGCTTGGGGTCAGGGAGGGTGGCACGGCGTTCATGGCGGTGATCATGACACGGCTTCAAGGCGGCTGGGGGAGGGCGGTTGCCGCAAGCCTGCGGGCCTGGTTCACAATCCGGTTCCTCCCGCTGCACCGCAGCCGCCCCCTGAAGAAAGATTTCCCCGATGGCCATCCAGTGGTTTCCCGGTCACATGCACCTGACCCAAAAAGCCATCACCGAGCGCATGAAGGACACCGACGTGGTGATCGAACTGCTCGACGCGCGCCTGCCTGGCTCCAGCGCCAACCCGCTGCTGGCCGAACTGACCGCCGGACGGCCCTCGCTCAAGGTGCTGAACAAGCAGGACGTGGCCGACCCCGAACGCACCGCGCTCTGGCTGGCGCACTACAACAGCCTGCCTGACACCCGCGCCATCGGGCTGGACGCCAGCATGGCCACGCCCGCCCGGGCCTTGATCGACGCCTGCCATTTGCTGGCGCCCAAGCGCGGCGGCATGGTCAAGCCGATGCGCGTGCTGATCTGCGGCGTGCCCAACGTCGGCAAGTCCACCCTGATCAACACGCTGACCGGCCGCAAGGCGGCCAAGACCGGCGACGAGGCCGGCATCACCAAGGCGGAGCAACGCATCACCCTGGCCGACGACTTCTATTTGTACGACACGCCCGGGATGCTGTGGCCGCGCATCGTGGTGGACCAGAGCGGTTACTTTCTCGCCGCCAGCGGTGCCATCGGCCGCAATGCCTATGACGACGAAGCCGTGGCGCTGGAACTGCTGGCGGTACTCAAGCGCCACTACCCCGGCTTGCTGGAGGCGCGCTTCAAGCTGAAGGACGTGGCCGCCATGACCGACGAAGACCTGCTGGCCGAGGTTGGCCGCCAGCGCGGCGCGCTGCTCGGGCGCGGGCGTGTCAACCTGCAGAAGGCCGCCGAGATCGTGATGCACGAGTTCCGCAGCGCCACGCTGGGCCGCATCACACTGGAGACGCCCGAGGAGTATGCGGTGTGGGTGGCTGACGCGCAGAAACAGGAGGCTGAACGCGCCGCGAAAAAGGAAGCCCGCACGCGCGAGCGCAAGGGCCAGCGCCAGGCCGCGCCGCCGCCGTCCACGGACCCCAGCGACGGCGCACCGTCTTGACGGGTTTTACGCGGCCCCGGTCTGCGCGTCGGAGTTTTTCAAGCCGTTTTGGCCTGTTCCCAGCGTGGAATGGTCTTTATTAGCTATCGATTCAGGATCGGACGGCCGTTGTTGGTGGAAGCGCCGCTTTCCTGCGGCGCCTGGGGTTCGGTGTACAGCCGCACTTCAAATACTGCGCCGGCCGCGGGCTGCAGGTTGCGCGCGACCAGCGTGCCGCCATAACGCTCCACCAGGCCCTGGCTGATCCACAGGCCGAGGCCATTGCCGTCGTTCTTGGTCGTGAAGAACGGGCGGAACAGGCGCTCCAGCGTCTCGGCGGACAGTCCCGGCCCGGTGTCGGCGATGCACAGCGCCACGCCGGGCAGGCCATCACTGCCCTGCCAGTCGCGCGTTGCCAGCGTGAGTGTGCCGCCCTCGGGCATGGCCTGGATGGCGTTGACCAGCAGGTTGATCACCACCTGCTGCAGTTCCTGGCGGTTGATGCCGGCGCGCCGGGTGGCCTGAAGCTCGCGCACGACCTGGATCCGGGTGTGGGCCAGCAGGTGCCCGACCAGCACCAGGCAGTCCTGCAGCGCGCGGTTCACGTCGATCGCTTCGACATAGCCGGCGTATTCGGTGGGGCGGGCGTATTGCAGCAACTGCGTGACGATGATGCGCATGCGCTCGACCTGTTCGTCGAGCAGCCGGAGTTCGCCGGCAATCGGGCCGGCGTGCCCGCCCAGCGTCTCGCGCATCAGGTCCAGGTTGCCCTGCATCACGGCGATGGGGTTGTTGATTTCGTGGGCGATGCTGGCCGTCAGCTGGCCGATGGCGGCGAGCTTTTCCGACTTGACGAGCTGCTGCTGCGCCTGCTGCAGTGCCGCATTGCTGTCGGCCAGTTCACGCGTACGCTCGGCCACCTTCACATCGAGCTCACGGGCCCAGCGCTCCAGCGACCGGGTCTTGTCGTCCACCACGTCGAGCAGCTGGTCGAGATGGTTGGCCAGTGCGCCGAGCTCGTCGCGCGCGGCCACCGGCCCCACGCGCGCGGACGCCTCCCCGTCCTCCACGCGCTGCATTGCCAGGTTCATCTGCTCCACCGGCCGGAAGATGCTGCGCGCCCAGCGCAGCGAGAACAGCGCGGCCAGCGCCATGACCAGCAGAAAGATCACGCCGACGATGCCGAGCACGCTGTATTTCACCTGCCGGAAGGGCTTTTCCAGATAGCCCACGTACAGCATGCCGATGCGCTGGCCCTGGCCGTCCTGCAGCGGTTCGTAGGCCGACACATACCAGTCGTCGACCACGAAGGCGCGGTCCAGCCAGGTGCTGCCGCGGCCCAGGACCGCGTCCCGCACGGTCTGCGAGACCCGGGTGCCGATGGCACGCTGGTCCTGGAACAGGCGCACGTTGGTGGTGATGCGCACGTCGTCCATGAACAGCGTGGCCGTGCCGTGGCTGTCAAAAGGCAGCGAACCCTCGGGGTAGACGATGCGGTTGATATGGTCGATGAAGGGCAGGTTCTGGTTCAGCAGCATGCCGCCGCGCAGCACGGCCAGCACCTCGCCGGCGGGGCCGATCACCTGCGCCGTGGCCAGCATTACCAGCGCGCGGTCTTCCTCCGTGCGCGGCGTGGGAGCGGCGCCGCGCGTTGCGATCAGCGGGATGCGGATGCGGCTGGCCAGGTGTGGCGCCAGGGCCTGCAGCGTCGCGGCATCGAGCACGGCCAGGGTCGCCATGACGCTCCCGGGGCCGGCGGCGCTAAGGGCCTGCGGCAAGAGCGCGGCGGGAGCGGCCAGGTCCGTGCGGGCCGGTGCGGCCAGCAAATCGCCCTGCGCGCTGTACAGGTTCATAAAGTCGAAGCCCAGGCGCTGCTGCTCGTGCGCCAGCAGCGCCTGCAGTGCCGCCGGTGCGCCGGGCTGGTGCTGTGCCAGCGCCCGATGCAGGGCGTGCGAAGCCGCCACGCCGTGCGTGCCGGAGCTGATCTCGCCCAGCACCTGCCCGAAGTAACCGTGCGCCACGGCCAGGTCGCTGCGCACCTTGGTGATCAGCAGCTGGTCATAAGCGGCGTTGCCCCAGATCAGCAAGGCAGCGACCAGCAGCGGCAGCACCACCAGCAGCGGCGCCAGGGCCATGGCCAGCAGCTTGTTGCGCACCGAGCGCTGGATCCAGCGCGGGGCGGCGGCCGGTGCCGGCGCGCCCGTCATGGCGTGGTCCATTCGGCGCAGCGCCGCTCCAGCGTGCGCCGCGAGATGCCCAGCAACTGGGCGGCGCGGGTCTTGTCGCCCTGCACCGAATCCAGCACCGACAGGATGTGCTGTTTCTCACGGGTCTGCAGGTCGATGGCCGCGCCTGCGGACGCTCCGGCGGGCGCGACGGCGACCGGGCGGGTCGCCACGGCGTACAGCGCGGAGACGTTGAGGGTTCCGAGAATCAGCGAACGTTCCACGAAATTGCGCAGTTCGCGCACATTGCCGGGCCAGTCGTACTGCGTCAGGTAGGCCATCTCGGTGTCGCTGATACCCATCGGCTCAACGTTCAGCACCGGGGTGAGCTGGGCCATGAAATGGCGCGCCAGGCCGGGGATGTCTTCCTTGTGCTCGCGCAGGGGCGGCAGCGTGATGTCCACCACCTGCAGCCGGTAATAGAGGTCCTTGCGAAATCGCCCGGCAGTGACTTCCTGCGCCAGTGAACGGTTGGTGGCGGCCACGATGCGCACATTCAGCGGCACCAGCTGTTCACTGCCCACCGGGCGGATCTTGTGGTCTTCCAGGGTGCGCAGCAGGCTGGCCTGCACCGCCAGCGGCAGTTCCGCCACCTCGTCGAGAAACAGGGTGCCGCCCTGCGCGTAGTAGAACAGCCCGTCACGCGCGCGGGTGGCGCCGGTGAAGGCGCCGCGCGCGTGGCCGAACAGCTCGCTTTCGATCAGCTCGGGCGACATCGATGCGCAGTTCACCGGCACAAACGGCCCTTTCGCGCGCGGGCTCAAGTCGTGCAGCGCACGCGCCACGAGCTCCTTGCCGGTGCCCGACTCGCCTTGCAGCAGCACCGTGCTGCTGACCGCAGCCACCCGGCGCAGCGACTGCGAGAGCTGCTTCATCACGCTCGATGCACCGACCAGCCCGTCGGAGGCGCACTGGCCCGACGACAGTTCACGGCGCAGCACGTAGTTCTCGCGCGCCAGCCGTGAGCGCTCGTAGCACTGCTTGACGGCGTTGAGGATCTGCGGCACCCGAAATGGCTTGAGGATGAAGTCGGAGGCGCCGGCGCGCAGCGCCTCGATGGCGGTCTCCAGGTCGGCGAAGGCGGTGATCAGGATCACCTCGCCCGAGAAGCCCTGCTCGCGCAGGTCCTTGAGCCAGGCCACGCCGCTGCGCCCCGGCAGCGAGATGTCCAGGATGATCAGGTCCACATGATGGCCCCGCAGCAGTTCGGCGCCTTCTTCGGCGCTGCCGGCGCTCATCACGAACTGGCAGCGCGGCACCAGCGTCTTGACCAGGAAGTTGCGCATGCCCTGTTCGTCGTCCACCACGAGAATCGACCAGAAAGGCCAGCCTTCGGCAGGCTTTCCGGGGGATGGGGTGGGGGTGTCGGGGCTCACGGCGTGCGGCTGGAAGAGGGCGGATTTTAGCGAGATGACCCGCTGATTCACTCGGGTAAGGCGGGTTTGAGGCGTAAACGCAACGCTCGTCGGCCTGCTGGCATGATCCGATGCCGGTTGCGCCGCGAGGGCGGCCGCCCGAGGGCTTGCGACAAGTTGTCGCAACGCCCATGACAGACTGGCGCGGGTCGGTCAGGTTGCCCGGGCCGGACGCCAGCCAATGCCCGGTTCTTCGTCCTGACGTCGGCACGGGCGCAGTGGCACGGTTTCTGCTGGCGTGTTTTGGCCCGGGGCGAATCATCCGGTTCGCTGTGGGGGTGGTCGCGCAACGCGGCCGACCGACCAAGGGTAAATGCCAGCATCGGACGCTTGTCCGACGGTCGCCGGATGGCTACATTGGAAGGGTATGCAGATCGGTTCCTATCCCGGAACCTCACAAGGAGACATTGCATGAACCAGCCCCCCAGCAAGCTGTCGCGCCGAACCGTGTTCGTTGGCGCAGGAACGGTCGGCGCACTCGCTGCCGCCGTCAGCCTTCTGCCCGTGGTGCGTGATGCGGCTGTTGCGCCCGCAGCCTTGCCCCAGGCCCCGGAAAAAGGCGGCGGCTACAGCCTGTCGGACCACGTCAAGAAGTATTACCAGACCGCGCGCGTCTGAAACCGAACGGCAGGAGATCCCCATGTTGTTGACCAAGAAATCTGGCGCGTCGCACGGCGGCGCCGGTGCGAGTTCACCGTTCGTTCACAGCCTGCGCCGCGGGCTGTCCAAGGCCCTGCCCACGATGGACCGTCGCGCCTTCCTGCGTCGCTCCGGTCTCGGGGTGGGCGTTGGCATTGCGGCCACCCAGCTCACGCTGGTGAAAAAGGCGAATGCCGCCAATGCCGCGGGCGCCATGGGGGCCGGCAAGATTGAGGTTAAGCGCACGATCTGCACGCATTGTTCGGTCGGCTGCGCGGTGGATGCCGTGGTCGAGAACGGCGTCTGGGTGCGGCAGGAACCGGTGTTCGACTCCCCGATCAACCTCGGCGCCCACTGCGCCAAGGGCGCGGCCCTGCGCGAGCACGGCCACGGCGAGTTCCGCCTGCGCTACCCGATGAAGCTGGTCAACGGCAAGTACGAGCGCATCAGCTGGGACACGGCACTCAGCGAGATCACCGCCCGCATGCAGGATCTGCGCAAGGCCAGCGGCCCCGACAGCGTGTATTTCATCGGATCCAGCAAGCACAACAACGAGCAGGCCTACCTGCTGCGCAAGTTCGTCAGTTTCTGGGGCACCAACAACTGTGACCACCAGGCGCGCATCTGTCACTCCACCACGGTGGCCGGCGTGGCCAACACCTGGGGTTATGGCGCCATGACCAATTCGTACAACGACATGCAGAACAGCAAGTGCGCGTTGTACATCGGGTCCAACGCGGCCGAGGCGCACCCGGTCAGCCTGCTGCACATGCTGCATGCCAAGGAAACCGGCACCAAGATGATCGTGGTCGATCCGCGCTTCACGCGCACGGCGGCCAAGGCTGACGAGTTCGTGCGCATCCGTTCGGGTTCGGACATCCCGTTCCTGTTCGGCGTCCTGTACCACATCTTCAACAATGGCTGGGAAGACAAGCAGTACATCAATGACCGCGTCTTCGGCATGGAGAAGGTCAAGGCCGATGTGATGGCCAAATGGACGCCCGACAAGGTCGAGGAGGCTTGCGGCGTCAAGGAAGAGCAGGTGCTGCGCGTGGCGCGCATGATGGCCGAAAATCGGCCGAGCACGCTGGTGTGGTGCATGGGCCAGACCCAGCACACCACGGGCAACGCGATGGTGCGTGCCTCGTGCATCGTGCAGCTGGCCCTGGGTAATGTGGGCAAGTCGGGCGGCGGCACCAACATCTTCCGCGGCCATGACAACGTGCAGGGCGCGACCGACGTCGGCCCCAATCCCGACTCGCTGCCCGGCTACTACGGCATCGCGCCCGGCTCCTGGAAGCACTACGCCAAGGTGTGGGGGGTCGACTACGAGTGGATCGCCAAGCAGTTCGCCTCGCCGGCCATGATGACCAAGTCCGGCATCACCGTGTCGCGCTGGATCGACGGCGTGCTGGAGAAAAACGAGCTGATCGACCAGGACGCCAATCTGCGTGGCGTTTTCTACTGGGGGCACGCGCCCAACTCGCAAACCCGCGGCGTGGAAATGAAACGCGCCATGGACAAGCTGGACCTGCTGGTGGTGGTGGACCCGTATCCGTCGGCCACGGCGGCCATGGCGGCGATGCCCGGCAAGGCCGAAGACCTGAACCCCAACCGGGCGGTCTACCTGCTGCCGGCCGCCACGCAGTTTGAGACCAGCGGCTCCTGCACCGCGTCGAACCGCTCGCTGCAGTGGCGCGAAAGGGTGATCGAGCCCCTGTGGGAGAGCCGCTCCGACCACATGATCATGCAGCAGTTCGCCGAGAAGCTGGGCTTTGGCAAAGAGCTGTCGAAGAACTACAAGATGCAAAAAGTGAAGGGCCTGGACGAGCCCATGCCTGAAGACATCCTGCGCGAGATGAACCGTGCGGTCTGGACCATCGGCTACACCGGACAGAGCCCCGAGCGGCTCAAGGCGCACATGCGCAACATGAACGTGTTCGACGTCAGGACGCTCAAGGCCAAGGGCGGCAAAGACAAGGAAACGGGTTACGACTTCACCGGGGACTATTTCGGACTGCCCTGGCCCTGTTATGGCACGCCGGAAATGAAGCACCCCGGCTCGCCCAACCTGTACGACACCTCGAAACACGTGATGGATGGCGGCGGCAACTTCCGCGCCAATTTTGGGGTGGAGCGCGACGGCGTCAGCCTGCTCGCCGAGGATGGCTCCCACTCCCTGGGCGCGGCCATCACGACGGGTTACCCGGAGTTCGACGACATCCTGCTCAAGAAGCTGGGCTGGTGGGGTGACCTCACCGATGCTGAAAGGGCCGCCGCCGAGGGCAAGAACTGGAAGACCGACCTGTCGGGCGGTATCCAGCGCGTGGTCCTGAAGGTGCACGGTTGCCATCCGTTCGGCAACGCCAAGGCGCGCGCGCTGGTGTGGAACTTCCCCGATCCCATTCCGCAGCACCGCGAAGCGCTGTACAGCACCCGGCCCGACCTGGTGGCCAAGTACCCCACGCATGACGACAAGAAGGCATTCTGGCGTTTGCCCACGCTGTTCAAGACCGTGCAGGACAAGAACGTCGCCGACAAGGTGGCCGAGAAGTTCCCGTTGATCCTGACTTCCGGGCGCCTGGTCGAGTACGAGGGCGGTGGCGAGGAGACACGCTCCAACCCCTGGCTGGCCGAACTGCAGCAGGAAGCCTTTGTCGAGATCAACCCCAAGGCAGCGGCGGACCGCGGCATCCGCAACGGCGAGCGCGTCTGGCTGCTCAGCCCGACCGGCGCGCGCCTGAACGTGCAGGCCATGGTCACCGAGCGGGTTGACGCCGGCACGGTCTGGATGCCGTTCCACTTCTCGGGACACTGGCAGGGCGCTGACATGCTGGCCTACTACCCCAGCGGGGCGCACCCGATCGTGCGCGGCGAAGCGGTCAACACCGCGACGACCTACGGTTACGACAGCGTGACCATGATGCAGGAAACCAAGACGACCATCTGCAACATCGAGCGGGCATGACGGTTTTGCGGAACGGGCCGGCGCGATGCGCCGCAGGGTCCTCAATTGATCAGGAGACACCATGGCACGAATGAAATTTATCTGCGACACCGAGCGCTGCATCGAATGCAACGGCTGCGTCACGGCCTGCAAGAACGAGCACGAGGTGCCGTGGGGGGTGAACCGCCGTCGCGTGGTCACGCTCAACGACGGGGTTCCTGGCGAGCGGTCGATCTCGGTGGCCTGCATGCACTGCTCGGACGCGCCCTGCATGGCGGTGTGCCCGGTCAACTGCTTTTATCGCACCGATGAAGGCGTGGTGCTGCACGACAAGGATGTGTGCATTGGCTGCGGCTACTGCTCCTACGCCTGCCCGTTCGGCGCGCCCCAGTTCCCTTCGCAGGGTACTTTTGGCGTGCGCGGCAAGATGGACAAATGCACCTTCTGCGCCGGCGGCCCCGAGGCCCACGGCAGCCAGGCCGAGTTCGAGAAATACGGCCGCAACCGGCTGGCCGAGGGCAAACTTCCCGCCTGCGCCGAGATGTGTTCGACCAAGGCACTGCTGGCTGGTGACGGCGATGTGGTGGCGGACATCCTGCGCACCCGCGTGGGCCGGCGAGGCCGCGGCGCCGAGGTCTGGGGTTGGGGCACGGCCTATGGCACCAAGCCTGCCGCGAAAGCTGAAGGAGTCAAATCATGAAGATGCTTTTTCTGGTTTTTTCCGCGGTCTTTCTGCTCAGCGCCTGCGGCGACCGGCCGCAGGGCATGGGCGGTGTCAAGAGCGATGTCGCGCCCTATCAGGGCACGGGCGTGGCGGCCTTCACCGCACCGGGCTGGAAAGCCGGAGACCGGACGAGCTGGGAGTCGGCGTTGCGCGCCCGTGCCCAGTTTGGCCAGAACGACTACAGCCGTATCAATTGAGCAAGGGGTCGCATATGCTTCGTCACCTGACCGCTGCCTCGCTGCTCGCGCTGGGCCTGTGCGGCGCGACCTGGGCGCAGGACAAGGCCCCGGCAGCCGCGCCGCAAGCGCCCGCTGCCACCGCACCGGGCGCGCCCGCCGCCAGCCCCGGCATCCAGAGCGCCAACATCTTCGACATCCGTCCGGATGCCAGCACCGACCCCAACTACGCAAAGCAGAACAACGGCGAGCGCGCCAGGGTGCAACCCGGCAACAACGCCCCCATGTGGCGCCAGGTGAGCGGCGGCGTCACGGGCTTTACCAGTCTGCCCAAGAGCCAGGCGCCCGAGGCGGGCAACCTGATCCAGCCGTTTGTCCAGTACCCTGGCTCAAGCTACACGACGGCGGGCGAGGCCTGGCGCCAGGTGCGCAACAACTGGCTGATTCCCTATGGCGGTGCGCTGTTGCTGATCGTGCTGGGTGCGATCGCCCTGTTTTACTGGCGCGTGGGCATGATCAAGCTGCACGGGCAGCCGACGGGGCGCAAGCTGGAGCGCTTCACGCCCTTCGAGCGTTCCGCGCACTGGGCGAACGCCATCGCGTTCAGCATCCTGGCGATTTCCGGCCTGGTGATGGCGTTCGGCCAGTTCATCCTGTTGCCGGTCATGGGCAGCACCCTGTTCGGCTGGCTGGCGTATGTGCTGAAAAATGCCCACAACTTCGCCGGCCCGGTGTTTGCGGTGTCACTGCTGATCGTGATCATCACCTTCATCCGCGACAACATGCCCGCCAAGGGCGACCTGAACTGGCTGCTCAAGGGCGGCGGCATGTTCTCGGAGCATGAGGTCAAGTCGGGCCGCTTCAACGCGGGCGAGAAGGTGGTGTTCTGGGGCGGCGTGTTTGTGCTGGGGTTGGTGGTGGTTGCCTCCGGCCTGGTCATGGACAAGCTGGTTCCCGGCCTGGTCTATGACCGCAGCACCATGCAGATCGCGCACATGGTGCATTCCGTGTCCAACATCCTCATGATCGTCATGTTCATGGGCCACATCTACCTGGGTTATGTGACCGAGGGTGCTCTCGAAGGCATGAAGACCGGCTACGTGGACGAGACCTGGGCCCGGGAGCACCACGAGCTCTGGCACGACGACATCAAGGCGGGCCGGGTTCCCGCCCACCGTTCCCCGCAGCCGGCCCCCGGCACCACCGCCCACGCCTGAGGCATCCTGGAGTTCGACATGAAAAATATCCTGATTCTCGTGGCGGCGCTGGCCGTGCTAAATACCGCTGCGGCCAAGCTGCCGGCCCCCAGTGATGAGGCCAAGGCCAAGGCCGCCGAGGCTGCCGCCAAGGCAGGCCATGGCAACAAGGTGGCGGCCTACCAGTTATGCAAGTCGATGGACAAGACCGCCGCCAGCTATTACAAAAGTGCCAAGGCGGCCGGAAAGGAGACCCGGCCACCGGTGGAAACCCCGGCGTGCGCGGATCCCGGACCTTTCGTCTACACCCCGCCCGCCGCAGCTACGGCCAGTGCCGGCCCCGTCGCGGCGCCTGCGGCCGCCGCGCCCGCTGCACCTGCGGCTTCCGCCAAGAAATCCTGACCGCGCCCGCGGTGCGGACTTGGGGCCCGGACTTCACAGTCCCGGCCCTTTTTCCTGCAAACTGATGCCATGACGCCACCTGTACTTGCCCACCCTTTCCTGCCCCGCCTGACCCGGGCCCGCGCGCCGCTGACGCGCGAGATTGCGGTGCTCAACGAGCACGGCGAGGCGGAGACCCTCGCCATTCCCGCCGAGCGCGCGCTGACCGTCTATGTGGACAAGCGCGAGCTGGTCACGCTCATGACGCTGGGGGCCAACCCCGAGCTGCTGGTGCTGGGCTTCCTGCGCAACCAGCGCCTGCTCGGTTCGCCCGGCGAGATCGAATCGATCACCGTGGACTGGGACGTGGGCGTGGCAGCCGTCAAGACCCGCCACGGCATTGACCAGATCGAGGAAAAAACCGCGAAACGCGTGGTGACCACCGGGTGCGGCCAGGGCAGCGTGTTCGGCGGCCTGATGGACGAGATCGACAGCATCCGGCTGCCGCAGGCCCGCCTGAGCCAGGCCCAACTGTACGGCATCGTCAACGCCATCCGGCTGCAGGAGACCACTTACAAATCCTCGGGCTCGGTGCATGGCTGCGCCCTGTTTCGCGGCGAGGAGATGCTGTTATTCGTCGAAGACGTCGGCCGCCACAACGCCATTGACACGATTGCCGGCTGGATGTGGCTGAATGGCGCCGCCACGCTCGGCAAGGATGCGGTCGCGCCTCATGCCCCCATGAGTGGCGCCGACAAGGTCTTCTACACCACCGGCCGGCTCACCAGCGAGATGGTGATCAAGTCGGCGCAGATGGGCGTGCCCATCGTGGTCTCGCGCAGCGGCATCACCCAGATGGGGCACGAGGTGGCCGGGCGCGTCGGCCTGTGCGCGATTGGCCGCGCGATGAACAAGCGCTTTGTCTGCTACGCCGGGGCCGACCGGCTGCTGCTGCAGCCTGAACTCGCCGGGCCCCGCCTGCGCGCGGTCGCCTGAACCGGCCCCCGGCGACTGCGGCGGGCATCCGAGCAGCGCCGGAGCAGTGCCGGGGCGCGCCATGGGTTCAATCGACTTGCGCTAAGGTAGCGCCCATGAACACCCTTCACCGCCCCTCGATCTGGGGTTTGAGCTGGCGCAGCCTGTGGCGCGACCTGCGCGCGGGCGATCTGCGCCTGCTGATCGTCGCTGTGGCCCTGGCCGTGGCCGCCCTGACGGCGGTCGGCTTCTTTGCCGACCGCATCAAGGGCGGGCTGCAGCGCGACGCCCGCCAGCTGCTCGGCGGTGACGCCGTGGTCTCCAGCGACAATCCGCTGGCCGCCGCCTTCGCGGACCAGGCCCGCTCGCTGGGCCTGCAGACTGGGGGCACCCTGGGTTTTCCGACCATGGGGCGCGCCGCCGATTCGCAGGGCGGGGCCAGCAAGCTGGTGGCGCTCAAGGCGGTGGCGCCGGGCTACCCGCTGCGCGGCCAGCTCACGGTCGCGGTGGAGCCCGGGAGCGCCGGCCAGACCACGCGCGATGTCCCAGCGCGCGGCGAGGCCTGGGTCGATGCATCGCTGCTGGAGATGCTGACGCTGAAGCTGGGCGACCCGCTGCTGCTGGGCGACGCCACGCTGCGCATCACGCGCCTGATTGTCAACGAGCCCGACCGGGGCGCCGGTTTCATGAACTTTGCCCCGCGCGTGATGATTCACGAGGGTGACATCCCGGCCACCGGCCTGGTCCAGCCGGCCAGCCGCCTGACCTACCGGATGGCGGTGGCGGGCGAGGAACGGGCGGTGCGGGCCTTCGTCGCCTGGGCCACGGCCGAGGTCAAGAAGCCGGACATCCGCGGCGTGCGTGTGGAGTCGCTGGAGAGCGGCCGCCCCGAGATGCGCCAGACGCTGGACCGCGCCGAGAAATTCCTCAACCTGGTGGCCCTGCTGGCCGCGCTGCTCAGCGCAGTGGCCGTGGCGCTGGCGGCGCGCGGCTTTGCCGCCAGCCATCTGGACGATTGCGCCATGCTGCGCGTGCTCGGGCAAAGCCAGCGCACGATTGCGCTGAGCTACACGCTGGAGTTCGCCCTGATCGGCCTGGCGGCCAGCGGCCTGGGCGTGGCCATTGGCTATGGCGTGCACTACATCTTCGTGGCGCTGCTGGCCGGACTGGTGGACAGCGCGCTGCCCGCGGCCAGCCTGTGGCCGGTGGCCTTCGGTCTGGGCATGGGGCTGACGCTGCTGGCGGCCTTTGGCCTGCCGCCGGTGCTGCAGCTGGCGCAAGTGCCCCCGCTGCGCGTGATCCGGCGCGACGTGGGCAATCTGCGGCCGGCTTCGCTGGGGGTGCTGGGTCTGGGCGTGGCGGGCTTTGCCGCGCTGTTGCTGGCGGCCAGTTCCGACCTGAAGCTGGGCCTGATTGCCGTGGGCGGCTTCGCGGTTGCCGTGGCGGTGTTCGCGCTGCTGAGCTGGCTGGCCGTCAAGCTGCTGCGCGCCAGCGTCAGCGAGTCCACCGCGCCGCGCTGGCTGGTGCTGGCCACGCGGCAGATCTCGGCGCGCCCGGCCTACACCGTGGTGCAGGTCAGCGCGTTGGCGGTGGGTCTGCTGGCCCTGGTGCTGTTGGTGTTGCTGCGCACTGATCTGGTGGGCAGCTGGCGCCGGGCCACACCGCCCGATGCCTCCAACCGGTTTGTCATCAACGTGATGCCCGAACAGGCCGAGGCCTTCCGCAAGGCGCTGAGCGACGGGGGCGTCAGCAAGTACGACTGGTACCCGATGATCCGCGGGCGCCTGGTGGCGATCAACGGCAAGACCGTGACGCCGGACGACTTCACCGACGATCGCGCCAAACGCCTGCTCGACCGCGAATTCAACCTGTCTAACAGCGCCGCCCGCCCCGCGCACAACGAGGTGGTCGCCGGGCGCTGGACCGACGGCGAGGCTGGCGCCGTCAGCGTGGAGGAGGGCATTGCCAAGACCCTGAACCTGAAGCTCGGCGATGCGCTGCGTTTTGACATCGGTGGCGTGGCGTCCGACGCGCGGATCACCAGCCTGCGCAAGGTGGACTGGGGCTCGATGCGCGCCAATTTCTTCGTGATGTACCCGGTGGCCATCCTGCCGGACGTGCCGGCGACCTTCATGGCCTCGTTCCGCGCGCCCGAGGTGGCGGGCTTCGACAACCGGCTGGTGCGCAGCTTCCCCAACATCACCAACGTGGACATGAGCAGCACCATCAACCAGGTGCAGCGTGTGC
>JAABRA010000372.1 GCA_011391155.1 Burkholderiales bacterium | reverse complement strand
ATTTGTCATGAAGGCACAGGCCTTTGCCGACGCGGTCAACGGCGCCCCGGAATTCCCCGAGATGATCGAGGAAGTCAGCCGTGCCCGTGAGCTGGACCAGTTCGCCAGCGAACACGATGCCCAGCTGAGCTTCACGCTGCGCGCCCGTAGCGCCGCCTGGAGCCCCGGCTATGTGCAGCAGAATGCCGCACGCCAGGGTTTTGTGCCGGGTGTTATCCCCGGGCGCATGGTGCTGCCGGCAAGCACAGCCGGCCTGCCGCCGGTCCTGGGCCTGGCCTTCGACACGCAGGCGGCACTTTCGGAAGATCCGGACCAGTCGGCGATTCGCGAGGTGACGTTGAGCCTGGACGTGCCGCAGGTGAATCGCGCTGAGCAGCCCTTCGTGCGCATGCGCGAGGCGGCGATCGCCCTGGCCGCGAGCATGGATGGCCTGATCACCGACGACAACGGCCAGGTCATCCGGGTTGAATCCCTCGACGTGATCGGTGCGGACCTCGAAACGCTCTACGACACCCTGGATGCGCGCGACCTGGCGGCGGGCTCGCCCCAGGCGCGACGGCTGTTTTCGTGAGGCGGCGTCCCCGCCCCGTTGATGTCCACCCCCGATCTGTTTGACGCCGCAGCGCCCCGGCCCGATACGGCGAAGGCCGAGGCCCTGCGCACGCTACTGCATCACCACGCCCACCGTTACTACACGCTGGACGCGCCCGAAATACCGGATGCCGAATATGACCGGCTGTTCCGGGAATTGCAGGCGCTGGAGGCAGCGCATCCGGCGTTGCAGATGCCGGATTCACCCACCCAGCGGGTCGGCGGCCGGGTTCTGGATGCTTTTGCCAGCGTGCGCCATGCTTTGCCCATGCTCAGCATCCGCACCGAGACTGACACCGAAGCCAGTGGCGCGTTGGCATTCGACGCCCGTGTGCGCCGTGAACTGGGGCTCGCCGAGTCCGACCCGCCGGTCGAGTACGTGGCCGAACTCAAGTTCGACGGCCTGGCCATGAGCCTGCGTTATGAAAACGGCATCCTGGTGCAGGCGGCCACGCGTGGTGACGGCGAGGTGGGCGAGGACGTGACCCAGAACGTGCGCACCATCGGCCAGATTCCCCTGCGACTGCCGCCTGAAGCCCCACCGCTGATGGAAGTGCGCGGCGAGGTCTACATGCGCCGCGATGACTTTGAATCCCTGAACGCCCGCCAGCGCGAGAAAGGCGAGAAGACGTTCGTCAACCCGCGCAACGCGGCCGCCGGCGCGGTGCGCCAGCTCGCCCCGGCGATTGCGGCCCAGCGGCCTTTGAGCTTTTTTGCGTATGGGCTGGGAGACATCACGCCTCCAGAGCAAGGCGGCCCGGCGTTCGAAACCCACTTCGAGTTGCTCCAGACCCTGAAATCATGGGGTTTACCGGTCGTATCCTTCGTGGAACGGTCATTAGGTGCTTCTGAACTGATAGCGTACCACCAGCGCATCGGGGCTCTGCGGGATACCCTGCCGTTCGACATCGACGGCGTGGTCTACAAAGTCAACAGCCTGGCGCTGCAGCGCCAGCTCGGCTTTGTCACGCGGGAGCCGCGCTGGGCCGTGGCGCACAAGTACCCGGCGCAGGAGGAACTGACCACGGTGCTCGGCATTGACGTGCAGGTCGGGCGCACCGGCAAGCTCACCCCCGTGGCCAAGCTGGCGCCGGTCTTTGTGGGCAACGTGACCGTGACCAACGCCACACTGCACAACGAGGACGAAGCCCGCCGCAAGGATGTGCGTGTGGGCGACACAGTGATCGTGCGCCGTGCCGGCGACGTGATTCCCGAGGTCGTGGCGGTGCTGCCCGACCGGCGCCCGCCCGGTACCCAGGTTTTCACGATGCCCGCAACCTGCCCGATCTGCGGCAGTGCCGCGGTGCGCGAAGAGGGTGAAGTCGACACCCGCTGCACCGGCGGCCTGTTTTGCAGCGCCCAGCGCAAGCAGGCGATCCTGCACTACGCCCAGCGCCGCGCCGTGGAGGTGGAAGGCCTGGGCGACAAGCTGGTGGACCAGCTGGTGGACGCGGGGGTCGTCAACACCTTGCCGGACCTCTACCGGCTGGGGTTGACGGCGCTGGCCAGCCTGGAGCGCATGGCCGAGAAGTCAGGCCAGAACATCATTGCCGCGCTGGAGAAATCCAAGCAGACCACGCTCCCGCGTTTCCTGTTTGGCCTGGGCATCCGCCATGTCGGCGAGGCCACCGCCAAGGCGCTGGCGCGGCACTTTGGCACGCTGGACGCCGTCATGGACGCCTCTGTCGAGCAACTGCTCGAAGTCGCCGACGTCGGCCCCATCGTGGCGCAGAGCCTGCGCACCTTTTTTGACCAACCGCACAACCGTGAAGTGGTCGAGCAGTTGCGGGCCTGCGGCGTGACCTGGGAAGAGGGCGCACCTGCTGCGCGCACGATCCGGCCGCTGGCGGGTAAGACCTTTGTGCTGACCGGCACGCTGCCCACCCTGAGCCGGGACCAGGCTAAAGACCTGCTGGAGGCCGCCGGCGCGAAGGTAGCCGGCTCGGTCAGCAAGAAGACCGACTACGTGGTGGCCGGTGCCGAGGCCGGCAGCAAGCTGGACAAGGCCCACGCGCTGGGCGTGGCGGTGCTGGATGAGCCCGGGCTGATGGCGCTATTAAATGAACATGAGGTTTCCCCTTGACCATCCGCGACATCCTGAAAATGGGCGACCCGCGCCTGCTGCGCGTGGCACAGCCGGTGACGGACTTCGACAGCGAAGCGCTGCACCTGCTGGTGCGTGACCTGTTCGAGACCATGGCTGCGGTCAACGGCGCTGGTCTGGCTGCGCCGCAGATCGGCGTGGACCTGCAACTGGTCATTTTCGGCACCGACGCGCCCAATCCGCGCTACCCCGATGCCCCGCTGGTGCCGCGCACCGTACTGCTGAATCCGGTCATCAGCCCCCTCGGCGATGACGAAGAGGAGGGCTGGGAAGGCTGCCTGTCGGTGCCGGGGCTGCGCGGCGTGGTGCCGCGCTGGTCGAAGATCCGTTATACCGGCTACGACCCCTATGGCGATCCGATCGACCGCACGGTGGACGGCTTTCACGCACGCGTGGTGCAGCATGAATACGACCACCTGATCGGCAAGCTCTACCCCATGCGCATGCGCGATTTCACCCGTTTCGGGTTCACCGAGGTGCTGTTTCCCGGCTTGGACGCCGGGCAGGACGACTGAGCGGGTGACCCACCCCACTGCCGCATGCGGCCCGGTGCTGCCTCTCGGTTACGAGGTGAAGTTCGAAACCATCCACGGCAACGGCGGCGACCTGCAATTGCGCTCGCTGCTGGACCGTCAGCAATTCCATGACCCCCTGGGCGAAGCCGAGCGGGCTGGCATTTCGTCCGCCACCTGGCCAATTTTTGGCCTGCTCTGGCCTTCCGGGCGGGTGCTGGCGCATGCCATGGTGTCGTTCGAGGTGGAGGGCAAACGCATCCTGGAGGTGGGTTGCGGGCTGGCGCTGGCCAGCCTGGTGATTCACCGGCGTGGGGGGGACATCACCGCCAGCGACGGCCATCCCCTGGGTGGCGTTTTTCTGCTGGAAAACCTGCGTCTCAATGCGCTGCCAACGATGAAATATGAAACCGGCAACTGGGCGCGCAGCAATCCGGCGCTGGGCTTGTTCGACTTGATCATCGGCAGTGACCTGCTGTATGACCGCGACCAGCCGCGGGCGCTGTCGAGCTTCATCGACCTGCATTCCGCAGCCACCGTCGAAGTGCTGATCGTGGACCCGGACCGGGGCAACCAGTCTCGCTTTAACCGGAATATGGCCGCCCTGGGCTATTCACACAGCGAATCCCGCGTGCGTAATCTGCCCGACGGCACCGCCTATAAGGGCCGAAGGCACAGCTACCAGCGCAGCACGCTGCCAGCACCCAAGCCAGACCGCCCACCTGAAGCGCTAGACCGATAACACGTCCAGCAGTTCGGTCTCGATCTCGATCTGCGCCCGGTTCTGCTGCAGCTCCAGGCCGTCGATCAGGAAGGTGTCCTCAACCCGCTCGCCCAGGGTGGTCACCTTGGCCAGTTGCAGGTTGATATGGTGTTTGGCCAGCACGCGCGCCACGCAGTAGAGCAGGCCGGCGCGGTCGCTTGCCGAGATGCTGAGCAGCCAGCGCTGGGCCTTTTCGTCGGGCTGGAGGTCGACCCGCGGCGCAAAGGGAAAACTCTTGACGCGTCGCGACACCCGGCCCCGGCTGGGCGGTGGCAGCGCGCCCGGATGCTCCAGGGTCTGGGCGAGGCCGGTCTCCACCATGTTCATCAGTTCGTGATAGTGCTCGGGCAGCATCGAGGTGACCACCTGGAAGGTGTCGAGCGCGTAGCCGTTGTTGGCGGTATGGATCTTGGCATCCAGGATGCTGAAGCTGGCCTGGTCGAAATAGCCGCAGATGCGCGCAAACAGGTCGGGCTGGTCCGGGGTGTACACCACCACCTGCAGACCTTCGCCCACCGGCGACTGGCGCGCCCGCACGATCGGTTTGCCCGGGGAGGCGCCTGCGGATGCACCGGCCACGGGTTTGCCGGCGACATGGCGCGAAAGCTGGCGGGTGTGCCAGGCAATGTCGGCGGCATCGTGGCGCATGAAATAGCCCACATCCAGCGTCGCCCACAAGGCCTTGTGGCCTTCGAAGGGCTCCGCGTGCAAGGCCAGGATCACCAGGGCCTCGCGTTTGCGGGCTTCGATGTCGGCACTGGCGTCGGGGGCGCGTCCGCCCAGCACGCGCAGCGTGTAGCGGTACAGGTCTTCGAGCAGCTTGCCCTTCCAGGCGTTCCACACCTTGGGGCTGGTGCCACGAATGTCGGCCACGGTCAGCAGGTACAGCGCCGTGAGGTAACGCTCGTTGCCCACGCGGTGCGCAAAGGCGGCGATCACGTCGGGGTTGCTCAGGTCTTCCTTCTGGGCAATGCGGCTCATGGTGAGGTGTTCGTTGACCAGAAACTCGATGAGCTTCGAGTCGGTCTTGCCAATGCCGTGTTCGCGGCAGAAACGACGGACCTCCACGGCGCCGAGCTTCGAATGGTCGCCGCCGCGGCCCTTGGCAATGTCGTGGAAAATCGCCGCCGCGTACAGGACCCAGGGCTTGTCCCAGCCGGCGGCAAGCTGGGAGCAGAACGGGTATTCATGCGCATGCTCGGGGATGAAAAACCGCCGCATATTGCGCAGCACCATCAGGATGTGCTGGTCCACGGTGTAGACATGGAACAGGTCGTGCTGCATCTGGCCAACGATGCGGCGAAAGACCCACAGATAGCGTCCCAGCACCGAGGTCTGGTTCATCAGCCGCATGGCGTGCGTGATGCCCGAGGGCTGCTGCAGGATGCGCAGGAAGGTGCCGCGGTTGATCGGGTCGTGGCGGAACGCCGCGTCCATGATGCCGCGCACGTTGTACAGGGCGCGCAGGGTGCGCGCCGACAGGCCGCGCAGGCCCAGGTGGGTCTGGTACAGCAGGAAGGTTTCCAGAATCGCGTGCGGATTCTTCTGGTACAGGTCGTCACTGGCGACTTCAATCATGCCGGCCTTCTCGAAGAAGCGCTCGTTGATCGGCCGCAGCGCATGGGGTGTGCCCCCATGGTCGGCCTGCATGCGCTCCTCGATGTTGAGCAGCAGGATCTGGTTGAGCTGGGCCACCGCCTTGGCCGCCCAGTAGTAACGCTTCATGAGGGCTTCACTGGCGCGCTGCGCAGGGCGGCCATCCGGCGTGGTCCGCGAGGCATAGCCGAAAGATTCGGCCACGGCGGTCTGCAGGTCAAACACCAGCCGGTCTTCGCGGCGGCGCGCCGTGAGGTGCAGGCGGATACGGATCAGGCCCAGCAAGGCTTCGTTGTGCTTGATCTGGCGCACTTCAAACGGTGTTGCCAGGCCTTTTCGCGCCAGATCTTCCCAGCTCTTGCCCAGGCCCGCGGCGCGTGCCACCCACAGGATGATCTGCAGGTCGCGCAGCCCGCCCGGCGACTCCTTGCAGTTCGGCTCCAGGGCGTAGGGCGTGTCTTCGAACTTGGTGTGGCGCTGGCGCAGTTCCAGCGTCTTGGCCACGAAAAAGGCCTTCGGGTCCATCACCGCGGCAAAGCGCTTGTGGAACGCCGCAAACAGCGCGGCGTCGCCATCGACCCGCCGTGCTTCCAGCAGCGAGGTCTGCACGGTCACGTCCTTCGCCGCTTCGGCCAGGCAGTCCGCCAGCGTGCGCACGCTGGAGCCGATCTCCAGGCCGGCATCCCAGCAACTGCCGATGAACGACTCGATACGGGCCTTGAGTACCGGGTCGGTTTCGGGCGAATGGCCGTCCGGCATCAGCAGCAGCACATCGACGTCCGAATGCGGAAACAGTTCGCCGCGCCCGAACCCGCCCACGGCCACCAGCGCGAAGGGCGCCTCGAAGCCGGCATGCCGCCACAGGGTGCGCAACAGGTCGTCGGCCAGCGCGGCCAGCGCCTGCAGCGTCGGCCGGACGCCCCGTGTGGATGCACCGCAGGTTTCGATGGCGCGCAGGAGGTCGGTCTTGCTCTGGCGGTACTGCTCGCGCAGACGGGGCAGGTCGGTCATGTTGGAGGTCAAAAAAAGCGTCACCGAGGCTGAAAACGGGGTTCAGGCCTTGACGAACGCGGGCAGGGGCGGGCCGCCTTCCGAGAGTGTCAGCACTTCGTAGCCCTCAGGCGTCACCAGGATGGTGTGCTCCCACTGGGCCGACAAAGAATGGTCCTTGGTGACGATAGTCCAGCCGTCGCCGAGTTCTTTGATGTCGCGGCGGCCGGCGTTGAGCATGGGTTCGATGGTGAAGATCATGCCGGCTTCGAGTTTGTCCAACGTGCCCGGCTTGCCGTAGTGCAGCACCTGGGGCTCGTCATGGAACTTGCGGCCGATGCCGTGGCCGCAGAATTCCCGCACCACACTCAGCCCGTGGCCTTCGGCAAATTTCTGGATCGCATGGCCGATATCGCCCAGGTACGCGCCGGGGCGGACCTGCATGATGCCGTGCCACAGGGACTCGTAGGTCAGGGCGCACAGCCGCCGGGCGGCGATCGAGGCTTCACCGACCACGAACATCCGGCTGGAGTCTCCGTGCCAGCCGTCCTTGATGAGTGTGACGTCGATATTGACGATGTCGCCCTTTTTCAGTGGTTTGTCGTTCGGAATGCCGTGGCAGACCTGGTGATTGATCGACGTGCAGATCGACTTGGGGTAGGGGACGTAGCCTGCGGGCTGGTAGTCCAGGGGCGCCGAGGTCGCGTGCAGAACCTGGGTGGTGTATTGCTCGGCCAGCCGGTCCAGTTCGTTGGTCGTGACGCCGGGTTTGACGAAGGGGGTCAGGTAGTCCAGCAACTGGCCGGTCAAACGGCCCACCGCGCGCATGCCGTTGATTCCTTCGGCGTCATTGATGATGATGGTCATGCCCGTAATTATCCCATCCGGTGTCTGGCGCTGCAGGGCCGGTGTCTGCCCCAGTTAAAATTGATGGTTTTAGCGAATGGCCCCAGTCAGCGGCCGTTTTTGTGCCTCACGCCAACCCGCTCCACCCCAACAAGGCCGCCACTGTGACCCTGCACATCACCCAGTTCGACGGCGGCAACGCCCTGAGCGCCTTTCGTGTCCAGCAACTCCTTCCACGCCTGGTCGCGGTCCACGACCGTATCAATGGCCTCTTTGCGCGCCACGTGCATCTGGTCGGATCGGTCGCAGCGCCCTGCTGCGCCGATACCGACAAGCTGGCGTCGCTGCTGACCTACGGCGATCCCTATGCCGGTGGCGCCGAGGGCGCGCTGATCGTGGTGACGCCGCGCTTCGGCACGGTCTCGCCCTGGGCTTCGAAGGCGACGGACATCGCCCACAACTGCGGCCTGCCCATCAAGCGGGTCGAGCGGATCACCGAATACCGCGTCACGCTCAAGTCCGGCCTGCTCGGCAAGCCGACCCTGTCGCCGGAGCAGCTGCAGGCCGTGGCCGCGCTGCTGCACGACCGTATGACCGAGAGCGTGATGTTCGAGCGTGAAGCGGCGCTGGGCCTGTTCACCGAATTACATCCTGCGCCCATGGAGCATGTGGACGTGCTGCACGGTGGCCGGGCCGAACTGGAGGCCGCCAATACCCGTTTTGGTCTGGCGCTGGCCGATGACGAGATTGACTACCTGGTGAACGCCTTCACCACGCTGGGGCGCAACCCCACCGACGTGGAACTGATGATGTTCGCCCAGGCCAACAGCGAGCACTGCCGGCACAAGATCTTCAACGCCGAGTTCACCATCGACGGCGTGGCGCAGGACAAAAGTCTGTTCGGCATGATCCGTTACACCCACCAGCGGGCGCCGCAGCACACGGTGGTGGCGTATTCGGACAACGCGTCGGTCATGGAAGGCGTCCAGGCCGAGCGTTTTATAGCCAAAACGGCATCATCCCAGCGTGAAATGGTCATAGATAGCTATCAAAAAAGTAGTTCCCTGAACCATGTCCTGATGAAGGTGGAAACCCACAACCACCCCACAGCGATTTCCCCGTTCCCTGGTGCTTCCACCGGTGCGGGTGGCGAGATCCGCGACGAGGGCGCCACCGGCCGGGGTTCGAAGCCCAAGGCCGGCCTGACCGGATTCACCGTGTCCAAACTCTGGGGTGGAATGGCGGACCAGCCGGGCGGGAAGCCCGGCCACATCGCCAGCCCGTTGCAGATCATGACGGAGGGGCCGCTGGGTGGCGCGGCCTTCAACAACGAATTCGGCCGGCCCAACCTGCTGGGCTACTTCCGCGAGTACGAGCAAACCGTGGGCAGCGTGCAGCGGGGCTACCACAAGCCCATCATGATCGCGGGCGGCCTGGGCACCATTGACGCCGGGCAGACGGAAAAGATTCAATTTCCCGCCGGCACGCTGCTGATCCAGTTGGGCGGCCCCGGCATGCGCATCGGCATGGGTGGCAGCGCCGCCAGCTCCATGGCCACCGGCGCCAACGCGGCCGAGCTGGACTTTGACTCGGTGCAGCGCGGCAACCCCGAGATTCAGCGCCGGGCGCAGGAAGTCATCAACCACTGCTGGGCCGAAGGTGATGCGAACCCGATCCTGGCCATTCACGACGTGGGTGCGGGCGGCCTGTCCAACGCCTTCCCCGAACTGACCCACGACGCCGGGCGCGGTGCGCGCTTCGATCTGCGCGCCGTGCCGCTCGAAGAATCGGGCCTCGCGCCCAAGGAAATCTGGAGCAATGAGAGCCAGGAACGCTACGTGCTGGGCATTGCGCCCGCCTCGCTGGAGAGGTTCAAGGCTTTCTGCGAACGCGAGCGCTGTCCGTTCGCGGTCGTGGGTGTGGCGACCGAGGAGCGGCGGTTGGTGGTGGGGGATGTGGAGTTGCCCCTTCGCCCGTTGGGGGAAGGCAGGGATGCGGGATTCTCCAGCGTACCCCTCACCCCAACCCTCTCCCCGGAGGGGCGAGGGAGTGAATTACCAGGACTCTTCCTGGAAGGTCGAGGGAGTGAATTACCAGGACTCTTCCTGGAAGGTCGAGGGAGTGAATTGCCAGGCCTCGCTCTGGATGGGCGCGGGAGTCAAACCGCGCGCCCGGTACCGGATTCACTCCCTCTCCCGCTTGCGGGAGAGGGCAGGGGTGAGGGTTTCGCCGTCAACATGCCCATGAACGTGCTGCTCGGCAAGCCGCCCAGAATGCACCGTGACGTGAAGACCGTCACGCGTACCTTCCAGCCCATGGAGCTGACCGGCGTGAACCTGCAAAAGGCCGTGATCGACGTGCTTAGCCATCCGACGGTAGCCTCCAAGCGCTTTTTGATCACCATCGGCGACCGCACCGTGGGCGGCTTGAGCCACCGCGACCCGATGGTGGGCCCCTGGCAGGTGCCGGTGGCCGACTGCGCGGTGACGCTGGCCGACTTCACGGGCTTTGCCGGCGAGGCCATGAGCCTGGGCGAGCGCACGCCGCTGGCTGCCATCGATGCCGCAGCGTCCGGCCGCATGGCGGTGGCCGAAGCCATCACCAACCTGCTGGCCGCACCGTTCGAGTTGCCGCGGGTCAAGCTGTCGGCCAACTGGATGGCCGCCTGCGGCGAACCTGGTGAAGACGCCGACCTGTACGCCACGGTCAAGGCGGTGGGCATGGAGCTGTGCCCGGCGCTGGGGATTTCCATTCCCGTGGGCAAGGATTCGCTGTCCATGCGCACCCAGTGGACGGTGCCGGATGGCCCCGCAGGCAGTGGCGACGTGAAAAGGAAAGTCACCTCGCCGGTCAGCCTGATCGTCACCGCCTTTGCCACGCTGGGCGACGTGCGTGGCACGCTCACACCGCAACTGGATGCGACGATGGAAGACACCACGCTGGTGCTGGTCGACCTGGGCCACGGCCACAATCGCATGGGCGGCGGCATCCTGGGGCAGGTGCTGGGTCAGCCCGGTGACACCGTGCCGGACCTGGACGACCCGCAGGACCTGGTGAATCTGGTCAACGCTGTCAATGCCTTGCGGGTCAAGGGCCAGATCCTGGCCTACCACGACCGCAGCGACGGCGGCCTGCTGGCCACGGTGGCGGAAATGGCCTTTGCCGGCCATGTCGGCGTGTCTCTCAACATCGACATGCTCGTGACCGAGGGCGACGGCATCACCGACAGCCGCGCGGAATACGGCGACGCCAAGAACTGGGCCGGGCAGGTGAGTGCGCGCCGCGAGGAGTTGACGCTCAAGGCGCTCTTCAGCGAGGAACTCGGCGTGGTGTTGCAGGTGGCGACGGCCGAACGCAACGCCGTGATGCAGACCCTGCGCGAGCACGGGCTGTCGAAGCACAGCCACTTCATTGGCAAGACCCGGCCTGCGTCGTCGCCGCTGACCCGGGGCCAGGGTGAACTGAGCGTCTGGCGCGACACCAAAGAGGTGTTTGCCGCCAAACTCGAAGACCTGCACCAGGTCTGGGACAGCGTGAGCTGGAAGATCTGCCAGCAGCGCGACAACCCCGCCTGCGCCGACGCCGAGCACGCGGCTGCCGGGGCGCCGGCCGATCCCGGCTTGCATGTGGCCTTGACGTTCGACCCGGCCCAGAACGTGGCCGCGCCTTTCCTGAACCTGTCTAAACCCAAGGTCGCGATCCTGCGTGAGCAGGGCGTCAACTCCCACGTCGAGATGGCCTACGCCTTCACCGAGGCCGGCTTCGAGGCCTATGACGTGCACATGACCGACCTGCAGACCGGCCGTGCGCAACTGGCGGACTTCAAGGGCGTGGTGGCCTGTGGCGGCTTCAGCTACGGCGACACGCTGGGCGCGGGCATCGGCTGGGCGCGCTCCATCACCTTCAACCCGGTGCTGGCGGAGCAATTCAAGGGCTTCTTCGGCCGCTCCGACACCTTCGGCCTGGGGGTGTGCAACGGCTGCCAGATGTTTGCCGAACTGGCCGACATCATCCCGGGCGCCCAAGACTGGCCGCGCTTCACCACCAACCAGAGCGAGCGTTTCGAGGCCCGCCTGTCGATGGTCGAGGTGCTGGAGTCGCCCAGCCTGTTCCTGCAGGGCATGGCTGGCAGCCGCCTGCCGATCGTCGTTTCGCACGGTGAGGGCTTTGCCAATTTCAGCTACCGTGGCCAGGCCGACAAGGCCATCGCCGCGATGCGCTTTGTGGACAACCGCGGCGCACCCACCGAAGCCTACCCGTTCAACCCGAACGGCAGCCCTGGCGGCCTGACCGCCGTGACCACGATGGATGGCCGATTCACGGCCATGATGCCGCACCCCGAGCGCGTGTTCCGCAACATCCAGATGAGCTGGACGGGCGGCGATCCCACCGCCTTCAGCCCCTGGATGCAGCTCTGGCGCAACGCGCGCCGGTGGGTCGGGTGACACGGGTGATTTGCCGCCTGGCTTATTCTTCAACCCTTGAATTCACGAAGGAGCGCCCATGGCCGGTTCCAGCCTGCTGTTGCTGATTGACGATATCGCCACCATCCTGGACGACGTCTCCGTCATGGCCAAAGTGGCGGCGCGCAAGAGCGTTGCCATGGCGGACGACGTGTCGGTCATGACCAAGGTCGCGGCCCAAAAGACCGCCGGGGTGTTGGGTGACGACCTCGCGCTCAACGCCCAGCAGGTGTCGGGCGTGCAGGCGGATCGTGAACTGCCCGTGGTCTGGGCGGTCGCCAAAGGCTCCATGGTCAACAAGGCCATCCTGGTGCCGGCAGCGCTGGCCATCAGCGCGTTCGCGCCGTGGGCCGTCACGCCCTTGCTGATGGTCGGTGGGGCGTATCTCTGCTTTGAGGGCTTCGAGAAAGTGGCCCACAAATACCTGCACAGCCCGGTTGAAGTTGACGTGCGCCATGCCGAGCTGGCCCGGGTGGTGGCTGATGCCAAGGTGGACATCGTCGCGTTCGAGAAGGACAAGATCAAGGGTGCGGTGCGCACGGACTTCGTGCTGTCTGCCGAGATCATCGCCATCACGCTGGGCACGGTGGCTGCGGCCCCGTTCCTGCAGCAGGTGGCGGTGCTCACCGGGATCGCCGTGATCATGACGGTCGGTGTCTATGGCTTCGTGGCCGGCATCGTGAAGCTCGACGATGTGGGCCTGTGGCTAAGCGGCAAGACCAGCGCGCTGGCCCGCGCACTGGGTGCCGGCATTGTGCGGTCAGCGCCCTGGCTCATGCGGGGGCTGTCGGTGGCTGGCACGGTGGCGATGTTCCTGGTGGGGGGCGGCATTCTGACGCATGGGGTGCCGGTGCTGCACCATGGCATCGAAGCCGCGGCCATCGCCGCCAGTCACTGGCCGCTGGGCGGCCTGTGGCAGGCCCTGGCGCCTGCGCTGCTCAACGCCTTGGCGGGCATCGTGGCAGGTGGGGCCGTGCTGGCCGGCGTGACGCTGCTGAAGCGACTGCGCGGCCGCACCGCGGCACACTGAAGGGCTGCCTGACGTGGCGCAGCAGGCCTGCGCCACGGGCCATGTTTACTTGACGGTCTTCTTGCCGTAGCCCAGGCGGGTCAGGGCCTGCTTGATGCGCGAGTCAAAGGCGTCGCCGACGGTGCCGATGCCCTGGTCCACCACCTTGGTGGCATCGCTGATACGGCCCTTGAGCAGATCGGCATTCGAATCGATGGCGCCACGCGCCTGGGCTTCGAATTTTTCGCCAGCCTTGACCAGCGACTCGAAGGCTTTTTCACCCTTGACGCCGGTGCTTGTGGTGACCTTGGCCAGCGCGCCCAGGCCAGCCAGCCAGATCGAACGCTGGGAGTCGATCAGCTTGAACGAGGCGTCTCGGGTCATGTGCACGACGGAACTCACCTTGCGCGTGCCCTTGTGCGCAACCTGCTTGAGGGTCGGCGCCTTTGCGGGCACCGTTTTCTTCGCCTTGGCCGCCGTCGTCTTTGCGGGAGCCTTTACGGCCGGTGCCTTCACGGCGGGAGCCCGGGCCGCGCGGGGCTTCGCGGCGGGGGTCTTGACGGCACGGGTCTTTGCGGCGACCTTGGCGACGACGGCCTTGACGGCGTCGGCAGTGGTTGCAGGGGTGTTGGAAGTGGTGGTGCTGGTCGCCATGATGAATTTCTTTCCTGGATGTTGAATTCGGCCAATTGATCAATGCATGGCCGCCATGCAGGTTGCAGTGTCTCCCGGAGTGTCTAGGGAAGACAACTTAACTCGCGACCTGATTTAGAGTGGCTGCTCTGGACCGTCGCCAGGCTTTTTCGATTTCGACGGCGATGAAAACCACCATGGCGGCGGCCAGGCAGATCACCAGTTCGAGGACGCCCAGGGGCGCGGTCCTGAACACCGTGTTGAGTGCCGGCACGTAGATCACCGCCATCTGAAGCGCAAACGTCAGCCCCACGGCCCCCAGCACCGGCTTGTTGGAACCGAGCCCCAGTGTCCACAACGACTCTGATTCGGAGCGGATGGCCATGCAATGCGCCATCTGCCCCAGGGTGAGCACGGTGAACACCATCGTTTGCCAGTGCGCGTGACCGGTCCCCAGTGCCCAGGCCTGCACCGCCAGGCAGAGCCCGCCCAGCAGCAAGCCGAATCCCAGGATGTGCTGCCACATGCCGTGCGCAAACAGGCTCTCGCGCGGCGCGCGCGGGGGCCTTTGCATGATGCCGCGCTCGGCGGGTTCGGCCGCCAGTGCCAGGCCCGGCAACCCGTCGGTGACCAGATTGACCCACAGTATGTGGATCGGCAGCAGCGGAACCGGTAGACCCATGAGCGGTGCCAGGAAGATGGTCCAGATCTCGCCCGAATTGCTGGTCATGGTGTAGCGCACGAACTTGCGGATGTTGTCGTAGATCCGGCGTCCTTCACGCACGGCGGCCACGATGGTGGCGAAGTTGTCGTCCAGCAGCACCAGGCTGGAGGCTTCCCGCGCCACATCGGTGCCGCCGCGGCCCATGGCCACGCCGATGTCGGCCTGCTTGAGCGCCGGGGCGTCGTTGACGCCGTCGCCGGTCATGGCCACGAACTCGCCATGCGCCTGCAGCGCTTGCACGATGCGGATCTTCTGCAGCGGATCAACCCGCGCATAGATGCGCACCTGGCGTACCCGCGCGCTCAGGGCTTCGTCGGTGAGCGCCGCCAGCGCTTCTCCGGTGAGCACGATCGCGTCAGCGTCGGGCACGATGCCCAGGCGATGGGCAATCGCACGGGCCGTGGCCGGGTGGTCGCCCGTGATCATGACCGGCGTGATGCCGGCGGTGATGCAGTCGCGCACGGCCGCCGCGGCCTCGGCCCGCGGTGGGTCGATCAGGCCAATCAGGCCGATCAGGCACAGGTCACTCTCAGCCGCTTCCAATGCGTCCGGGCCTGGCAGCTGTGCGTAATTGCGCCGCGCCAGCGCCAGCACCCGCAGGCCCTGCGCGGCCAGTTGTTCGGCCGCATCCAGCACGCGCGCCTGTTGCAGGGGTTCCGTCCCGCCGGGCTTCCATTGCGAGGTGCACTGCGGCACCACCGCCTCCGGCGCACCCTTGGTGTAGGCGACCAGGCCCTCCGGTGTGCGGTGAAAGGTGGTCATGCGCTTGCGCTTCGAGTCGAAGGGCAACTCCAGCACCCGCTGCGCGTCCTGCTCCAGCGACGGCTTGTGTTGCCCGGCATCCGCGGCGACCTGCGTCAGCGCCGTCTCGGTCGGGTCACCCTCCCAGCCGCCCTTGAGATTGTGCGTGGCATCGTTGCACAAAGCGGCGGCACGCAGCAGTTCCTGGTGCAGCGGCCCGGGCGGGGCGTCGCCCGGCGTCCAGCGCTCGCCATCCGCCAGCAGCAACTCGGCGTGCATGCGGTTTTGCGTCAGCGTGCCAGTCTTGTCCGAACAGATGAAGGTGACCGAGCCGAGGGTTTCGACCGAGGGCAGGCGGCGAATCAGCGCGTTGAATGTCACCATCTTGCGCGCACCCAGCGCCAGCAACACCGTCACGATGGCCGGCAGCGCCTCGGGGATGGCCGCCACGGCCAGGCTGATCGCCGTCAGCGCCATCAGCAGTGGCGCCTCGCCGCGCAGCACACCTACCGTGAAAAGCACCGCGCAAATGGCGATCACCGCCAGCGACAGCCGTTTGCCGAAGGCCGCCAGGCGGCGTTGCAGCGGCGTGCTGCGATCGGTGTCGCGGTCGAGCAGGCTTGCCACCTTGCCCAGCTCGGTGGCCATGCCCGTGGCCATGACCAGGCCGCGCGCACGGCCGTGCGTGGCCGTGGTGCCCTTGAAGACCATGTTGAGACGGTCGCCCAGCGCGTGAACCACGCCCATCAGCGGCGAAGCGTTTTTTTCCACCGTGACGGACTCGCCGGTCAGCGCCGACTCGTCGACGCGCAACTGGGCGATATCGATCAGGCGCAGGTCGGCAGGAACCTGGTTGCCGGCCTCCAGCAGCACGATGTCGCCGGGCACCAGCCCGCTGGCGGGAATTTTCTGCACCTCGCCGCCGCGCAGCACCGTGGCGTGCGCAGCGGCGAGCTGCTGCAGGGCCGCCATGGCCTTGTCCGCACGCCAGGCCTGCACGAAGCCGATCACCGCGTTGAGCACCACGATGACCACGATCGCCACGGTGTCGATCAGCTCTCCGAGTACGCCCGACACAATCGCCGCGGCGATCAACACCAGGATCATGAAGTCCTTGAACTGGTCGGCCAGCAGGCCCAGCCAGGTGCTGCCGGCGGTGCTGGTCAGCTCGTTGGCGCCATGCTGCAGGGCGCGAGCGCTGACCTCTGTCTCATCCAGTCCAATGGCCGGGTCGACCCCTTGTTCGCGGGCCAGTTCGTGCGCATCGCGCAGATGCCAGTCGGTGCCGGCGGTCATGCTTCGGCGTCGCCGTCCCCCTCGGAGGACTCGGGCGGCTTGACCAGCAGCACCGGGACCGGCGAATCGTGGATCAGGGTCTGCGCCACCGAGCCCTGGAGCGCACTGCGCAGCAGGCCCATGCCGTGCGAGCCGATGATGACCATGTCGCAGGCGTATTCCTCGATCAGCTCAATCACGGCATGGGCGGGGTCGCCGGTCACGACTGCCCGCTCAAAGGCAATACCGGCCGCGCCCAGCAGTTCCTCGGCCGCCTGCAAGGCGTGTTCACCGGCAGCGTGGCTCACGCTTTCCAGCACCACCGGGTCGGGCGCCGTGACGATCTCGTACAGGCTGGCGGGCTCCTGCACATTGACCAGCAGGAAGCGGGCCTGCAGACCCTCGGCCACCAGTCGCAAGGCATACCGCACCTCGTGCAGAGCGAGTTCGGATCCATCGATCGGCAGAAGAATGTTCATCAGGGCCTCCCAGGCAGGTCAGTCGGCCGTCCGGGGCCGGGTTTTGTAGAAGTTCACGGGCACGGACTTCGCCGGATTCAACACCGATTGCCGGATCCTGCCCATCACATGCATTTCACAGGGCTTGCAGTCAAAGCGCAAGCTCAAGCGCTCGGTGCCATTGATCAATGTCAAAGGTTCGGCCCGGATCGTGCCCTGCACGCCGGTCACGCCTCTGGCCTGCTTGGGGCACAGGCTCATGGACCAGCGCACGCAGTGCTTGGTGATCATCAGGCTGACCTCACCTTCTTCCTCATGGCTTTCGTAGGCGGCGGCAATGACCTTCACGCCATGGCGCGCGTAGAAATCACGCGCCTTGTGGTTGAAGACGTTGGCCAGATAGGTCAGCGTGTCTTCGGGGTAGGGCGCTGGCGGCTCCAGGGGCAAGGCGCGGGGCAGGCGCTGCCAGGCGGCGGAGCGGGCGGCCTCCAGCGCCGCCACCGCGTCGCGGCGCAAGGCGTTGGACACCGAGGCGGGAACGAACCAGGGACCCGACAGGTTCAGTGCCACGCCCATGGGCTCGAACCCGGTTTCGCCCATGCGCGACAGGTTGTCGCGCAGGCGTACGGACGCTTGCGCCGCGTCCTT
>JAABRA010000371.1 GCA_011391155.1 Burkholderiales bacterium | reverse complement strand
GGTCGTTGATGGCCACGACTTCGATGTCGCTGAAATTCTGCAGGGCCGAGCGCAGTACGTTGCGTCCGATGCGGCCGAAGCCGTTGATGCCGATCTTGAGGGTCATTTCAGTCCGTCCCGGAAAAGTAAAAACAAAAGTCAGTTCAGGCCGTCGAGCCCGCAGGCACCACGGACAGCAGCGCCGTGAAGTCGGCGATCACGCGGTCCGGCGCGCAGGCCTCGATCGGTTCGCCCATGTTGTAGCCATAGGGCAGCGCCCACACCGTCACCCCGGCATTGCGCGCCGTGGACACGTCAATCGATGAGTCGCCGACGAACAGCGCGCGATTGCGCGGCACCTGAAACTGCTCCAGGCAGCTCACAATCCCCGCCGGATCAGGCTTCTTGGCGGCCAGCGTGTCGCCGCTGACGACCCGGTGAAACAGGGGCGTCAGGTGGTGCGCATCCAGCACCGTAGCGGTGTAGCGCGATTCCTTGTTGGTCACCACCGCCAGCTTCACGCCCTGCGCGCGCAAAACCTGCAGCACCTCGCGCACCTGCGGGTAGAGGTGGCTGCGCGTGCCGCAGCGGCGCTGGTAGTGCTGGTCGAACGCCCCGGCGATCAGCGCCAGGCTGTCCGACTGGCGCACGGCGTCCACCGAGGTATCACCGACAAACGCCAGCGCCTGGATCAGCAGCGTGCGCGTGCCGTGGCCGATCCAGTGATTCACTTGCTGCTGCGTCACCTCGGGCCGATGAAACTGGCGCAGTGTGTCATTGACCGCATCGCAAATCTCCGGCGCGGTCTCGATCAGCGTGCCGTCGAGGTCAAACAGGATCAGGTCAAAGGCTCTGGACATGGCGCTTGCGGCACGGCGGCCTCAATGGGTGCCCGGCACGATCTGCTCGGGCAGCGGCAACTCGCGCCGGTGCGCCGCGCGGTGCACCAGCGTGCGCACGGCATCCACCACACGCTCCGCGGTGATGCCGAAATGCTTGTACAGGTCGCCGGCAGGCGCCGACTCGCCAAAGCTGGCGATGCCCACCACCACGCCGGTGCGCCCGACGTACTTGCGCCAGAAGTCCGGGTGCGCGGCTTCCACCGCCACCGTCGGCAGGGCCAGCGGCAGGATCATCTCCTGGTAGGCCTCGCTCTGCCGGTCGAACACATTGGTGCAAGGCATGGAAACCACCCGGGTGGCAATGCCGAGCCCCGCCAGAGCCTGGTGCGCGGCCATGGCCAGCGAGGTCTCGGAACCGGTGGCCACGATCACCGCCTGCGGGTTCGGCTGCTCGGCCAGCACATAGCCGCCCTTGCGGATGCTGCCCACCATGGCCACGTCGGTCAGGCGCGGCAGGTTCTGGCGCGACAGGGCCAAGGCGCTGGGGCCGTCCCGGCGCTCCACGGCGCAGGCCCAGGCCACGGCGGTTTCCAGGCCATCGGCCGGACGCCAGACGTCCAGCCCCGGAATGATTCGCAGTGAAGGAACGTGTTCCACCGACTGGTGCGTCGGGCCGTCCTCGCCCAGGCCGATGCTGTCGTGGGTGAATACGTGGATCACGCGCAGCTTCATCAGCGCGGCCATGCGGATGGCGTTGCGGCTGTAGTCGCTGAAGGTCAGGAAGGTGCCGCCGTAGGGAATGTAGCCACCATGCAGCGCCATGCCGTTCATGATGGCTGCCATGCCGAACTCGCGCACACCGTAGCTCAGGTGGTTGCCCCAGTGGTCGCGGCCGGCCTTGACGCAGCCCTTGAAGTTGGTCAGGTTGGAGCCGGTCAGGTCGGCGCTGCCGCCAAAAAACTCTGGTACCAGCGGGGCCAGCCCATCGAGCGCGTTCTGGCTGGCCTTGCGGGTGGCAAACGCTTCGGGTTTGGCGGCAATCGCCTCCAGCACGTCACCCAGACGGCTGGCATAGTCTTCGCCCAGGTCGCCGGCCATGCGCCGCTCGAACTCGGCCGCTTCCAGCGGGAAGTGCGCGCGGTAGGCCTCAAAGCGCTCGCGCCAGGCACGTTCTGCGAGGGTGCCGCGCGCCACGGCGTTCCAGGCACCGGCAATGTCGGCCGGAATCTCGAACGGCGCAGCCGTCCAGCCCAGGGCCTCACGCGTGGCCGCCACTTCCGCCGCGCCCAGCGCTGCGCCGTGCACGTCGTGCGTGCCGGCCTTGTTCGGCGAGCCCATGCCAATGACGGTCTTGCAGCAGATCAGCGTCGGCTTGCCATCGACACGGCTGGCCTGGGCGCGGGCAGTGTGAATGGCTGCATCCAGCGCCACCGGATCGTGGCCGTCCACCGAACGGATCACGTTCCAGCCATAGGCGTCGAAGCGCTTGGGCGTGTCGTCGGTGAACCAGCCCTCCACGTGGCCGTCGATCGAGATGCCGTTGTCGTCGTAGAACGCGATCAGCTTGGACAAACGCAGCGTGCCAGCCAGCGAGCAGGCCTCGTGGCTGATGCCTTCCATCATGCAACCGTCGCCAAGGAAGGCGTAGGTGAAATGGTCGACGATGTCGTGGCGGATGCCGTCTTCCTCGCGGTTGAACTCGGAAGCCAGAAGCTTCTCGGCCAGCGCCATGCCCACCGCGTTGCTGATGCCCTGGCCCAGCGGTCCGGTGGTGGTTTCCACGCCCGGGGTGACGCCGACTTCGGGGTGGCCGGCGGTCTTGCTGTGCAACTGGCGGAACTTCTTCAGTTCGTCCATGGGCAGGTCGTAGCCGGTGAGATGCAGCAGCGCGTAGATCAGCATCGAGCCGTGGCCGTTGCTGAGCACGAAGCGGTCACGATCCGGCCAGTGCGGGTTGGCCGGGTTGTGCCGGAGGTGGCGGTTCCACAACACCTCGGCAATGTCGGCCATGCCCATGGGCGCGCCGGGGTGGCCTGATTTGGCCTTTTCAACCGCATCGACGGCGAGCATGCGGATGGCGTTGGCCATCTGGCGGGCGAATTCAGGGGTGGGGTGACTCATTTCATTTCATCCTTAGCAAATAGGGCAATGCTGACGGTGTCTGGTTCAGAAACACCGCGGGACTGGCTCCGCCAGACCGCTGGTGTTGCCCCCTGCAAGGGGGGAACAGGCTACACGCAGTGAGACTGGACGGAGGTGTGCCACATCACCCCGCCAGCGCCCGCTTGCGGCGCTCCATCATTCGCCAGACGAAGGGCGTGAAGATCAGCTGCATGGCGAGCTCCATCTTGCCGCCCGGCACCACGATGGTGTTGGCGCGCGACATGAACGAGTCGTCGATCATGTTGCGCAGGTACTGGAAGTCGATGCCCTTGGGGTTGGCGAAGCGGATCACCACCATGCTTTCGTCGGCCGTGGGGATCTCGCGCGCGATGAAGGGGTTGGAGGTGTCCACCATCGGCACGCGCTGGAAATTCACATGCGTGTGCATGAACTGCGGGCAGATGTAGTTCACGTAGTCCGGCATGCGGCGCAGGATGGTGTCGGTCACCGCCTCGGTGCTGTAGCCGCGCTGCTTCTTGTCGCGGTAGAGCTTCTGGATCCACTCCAGGTTGATGACCGGCACCACGCCGATCAGCAGGTCCGGGTGGCGGGCGATGTTGACCTCGGGCGTGACCACGGCGCCATGCAGGCCTTCGTAGAACAGCAGGTCGGTGCCGGCCGGCACGTCTTCCCAGGGCGTGAACGTGCCGGGCTCCTGCCTGTAGGGCGCCGCCTCTTCGGTGTCGTGCAGGTACTTGCGGCGCTTGCCGGTGCCGGTGGCGGCGTAGTCGCTGAACAGGGTCTCGAGCTCGGAAAACAGGTTGTTCTCGGCCCCGAAATGGCTGAAGTTGTTGTTGCCGGCGGCCTCGGCCTCGGCCGCCTTGAGCTTCATCTCCTTGCGGTCGTAGCGGTGAAAGCTGTCGCCCTCGATGATGGCGGCGTTCACGTTCTCGCGGCGGAAGACGCTCTCGAAGGTGCGGGTCACGGACGTGGTGCCCGCGCCGGAGGAGCCGGTGATCGCGATGATGGGATGGCGTTCTGACATGGTGGAACCCTCGGAGCAGTGGTTTTTGAACGATTTTGGGCTTTACCCAGCGTGGAATGGTCTTTTTCAGCTATCGAAACAGGTGCAACCCTAATCCCGGAACAAGCTGCGCGGGGCAAACAGCGGGTTCTCGATCTCGCGCGGAATCGGCTCGGTGTGATAGCGCTCGATGCGCTCGACCTCGTTGCGCGAGCCAAAAACCAGGCCGATGCGCTGGTGCAGCGATGTTGGCACCACATCCAGCATGGGCTGGCGCCCGGTGGAGGCGCGGCCCCCGGCCTGCTCGATGATGTAGCCGATCGGGTTGGCCTCGTAGAGCAGGCGCAGACGGCCCGGCTTGCTCGGGTCCTTGGTGTCGCGCGGGTACATGAAGACGCCGCCGCGCATCAATATCCGGTGTGCCTCGGCCACCATGCTGGCGATCCAGCGCATGTTGAAGTCCTTGCCGCGCGGCCCGGTCTTGCCGGCCAGGCACTCGTCCACATAGCGCTTGACCGGGGGCTCCCAGAAGCGGCTGTTGGAGGCGTTGATGGCGAATTCCTGCGTGTCGGCAGGAATCTGCAGGTTCGGATGCGTCAGCATGAACTGGCCCAGGTTCGGGTCGAGCGTGAAACCCGCTGCGCCATTGCCCACGGACAGCACCAGCATGGTGGTGGGGCCGTAGAGCGCGTAGCCGGCGGCCATCTGCTGCGTGCCGGGCTGGAAGAAGTCGGTCTCGACCACGTCGCGCCCGCTGTCGATCACGTCCTGCGGCGCCCGCAGCACACTGAAGATGCTGCCCACGGTCACGTTCACGTCGATGTTGCTGGACCCATCGAGCGGGTCGAACACCAGCAGGTACTTGCCGCGCTGCTGGGTCTCGGGGATCTGGTAGGGATGGTCCATTTCCTCGGAAGCCATGCCCGCCAGGTGGCCGCCCCACTCCGTCATCTGTGTGAAGTACTCGTTGCTGATGACGTCCAGGCGCTTCTGTTCCTCGCCCTGCACGTTGACGCTGGTGGTGACCTCGGGCTCGGCATGGCCCAGCATGCTGCTGAGCTCGCCAAAAGCCACCGAGCGCGCGATGGCCTTGCAGGCCAGCGCCACGTCCAGCAGCAGGGCGTTGAAGTCGCCGCTGGCGCCGGGAAAGCGGCGGCGCTGCTCGATCAGGTATTGCGTGAGGGTGAAACGGCGGCGCGTGGACATGGTGGACTTCCTTGGGACAGGTTCAGGCAATTCGGGCTTGATTCAACAGCTGCTGCATCACGGTGCGGTAGCCGCCGTCGGCGTCCGGCGCGCCAAACACCGCGCTTCCGGCGACGCAGGTGTCCGCGCCCGCCGCGACGATGTCGGCAATGTTGTCGGTCTTCACGCCGCCGTCCACCTCCAGCCAGATCGGCTGGCCGCCAGCGGCTTCATGGGCCTGGATGCGGGCCCGGGCCGCGCGCAGCTTGGGCAGCGTGGAGGCAATGAACTTCTGCCCGCCAAAACCCGGGTTCACGCTCATCAGCAGCACGATGTCGAGCCGCTCCATGACGTGATCCATCCACTCCAGCGGTGTGGCCGGGTTCAGCGCGATGCCGGCCTTGCAGCCGTGGTCGCGGATCAGTTGCAGCGTGCGGTCCACGTGGCGGCTGGCCTCGGGGTGGAAGGTGATGATATTGGCGCCGGCCTTGGCAAACAGCGGAATCAGCGCATCCACCGGCTCCACCATCAGGTGCACGTCGATCGGAATCTGCACATGCGGGCGGATCGCCTCGCAGACCAGCGGGCCGATGGTGAGGTTGGGCACGTAGTGGTTGTCCATCACGTCGAAATGCACCAGCGCGGCACCAGCCGCTTGAATGGCGCGGACTTCCTCGCCCAGGCGGGCGAAGTCGGCCGAGAGGATGGACGGGGCGATGCGCACGGTGGGAGGGGTCATGTCGGTCTCCGGTCAGGTTCAGGCACGCGCCCGGGCGGGCGCCGCAAAGGCTTCGGCATGCCAGGCGCGCACATGCGCCACGCTGACGTCACGCAGCGAGGGCAGCACCCGCAGTGCGCCCTTGAAGTCATGGTGCGCCGTGAAGTTATTGGGCGTGATGATCGTGGCCAGACCGGCCGCAGCTGCCGCCTGCAGCCCGTTGGCGGAATCCTCGAACGCCAGGCAGGCCCGCGCCGGCAGTTGCAGCCGCTGCAGGGTCTGCAGGTAGACCTGCGGGTGCGGCTTCTTGCGCGGCGCGGTCGAGGCGTCTTCGATCACCATGAAGTACTGCCGCCAGTCGGGGCCAATCGCCGTGCGCAGCAGCGCGCTGATGTTGACGGGTGAGGTGGTGGTGGCAATTGCCAGGCGCAGGCCGTCGGTGTGGGCGGCTTCGATCAGCTTGAGCACGCCGGGGCGCAAGGCCACGGCACCGCCCTGCACCGCCTGCTCGTAGGCGGCAGTCTTGAGTTCGTGGATGCGGTTGAGGGTGTCCTGCACGGCCTGGCCGTCCAGCGCCCGGATCTCGGGGTGCACCTGCGTCCAGTAGTGCTGGATGCGCTCCTTGCCGCCCGAGATGCCGAGCAGTTCGGTGTAGAGCGCCTCGTCCCAGTGCCAGTCCATGCCCAGTTCGGCGAACGCCTGGTTGAACGCGGCACGGTGCGCGCTCTCGGTGTCGGCCAGGGTGCCATCGACATCGAAGATCAGGGCTTGCAGGGTGCTTGCGGTCATGGGCTACTTTCAGGACAGGAGGGCTGCGGGCGTCGTATATCAGTCAAGGTGGATTTACTTTACCCCCGCGAACTCATAAACTCCAATCACGTTTATTGAATTTTTCATCAGACTAATCTGATGGGTTTGATCCGTTGGAAACCCTGCGCCGCCGCGCGGCGGCGGGTTCCGCCAGCTCCGGAGAAACGTCATGCGCCCCTACTCGCTCAAGCAGATCCAGACCTTCCTCGAAGTGGCCCGCCAGGGCTCGGTGTCGAAGGCCGCCGAGCGCCTGTTCGTCACCCAGCCGGCGGTGTCGATGCAGATCCGCCAGCTCGAAGACGCCTTTGGCCTGCCGCTGATCGAACCGTCCGGCCGCAACATCCGCCTTACCCATGCCGGCGAGGCGTTTCGCACCCACGCGATTGCCGCCATGGGCCAGTTCAAGGACCTCGAAGCCCTGATGGCCGAGCACGTGGGCCTGCAGCGCGGGCGCATCGACCTGGCCGTGGTCAGCACTGCCAAGTACTTCATCCCCATGCTGCTGGTGCGGTTCGGCAAGCAGTTTCAGGGAATCGACGTGCAACTGAAGATCGACAACCGCGAGAACGTCCTGGGCCATCTGGCCCGCTTTGAGGCCGATCTGGTGGTGATGGGCCGCGCTCCAGCTGACCTGGACTGCGTCGCCACACCCTTCGCCACCAATCCGCAGGCGGTGCTGGCCGCACCGAACCACGCCCTGGTGCGGCGCAAAAAGCTGCCGTTCCAGGCGCTGGCAGACTACGGTTTCGTGGTGCGCGAGGAAGGTTCGGGCACCCGCGCGGCCATGGAACGGCTGTTTGCCCACCACCAGACGCCGCTGAAGGTGGTGATGGAGATGCCCAGCAACGAGACCATCAAGCAGGCGGTGATGGCGGGCATGGGCCTGAGCTTCCTGTCGCTGCGCACCGTGCGCCACGAACTGGCCAGCGGGCACATCGCGCTGGTGGACATCGAGGGGCTGCCGGTGATGGGCCATTGGTATGTGACGCACCTGAGCGGCAAGAAGCTCTCGCCGGCGGCGCGTGCCTTCAAGGAGTTCCTGATCGAGCAAGGCGGCGCGTTGATGGACTCGTGGAGCTGAGTTACCCATAAAAATGGCCTCTACTCAGCATCAAAAGGTCTTAGTTCGCTACTTTTTTAATACTCCCTGTGGTCGAAATCTGCCGCGGACACCCCGTCAATGCACGGGCGGCTCCAAGGCACGGTCATTCAGCACCCGCCACCGCTTCCTGCGCCGTGACCGGGCCCCGGCCCCGCCGTTCAAACCACGAGCCGGCATAGAACACGCCCGCAAGCGCCAACGCCAGAACGCCCAGCACGACCGGTTCGGCCACGCCGTAGGCATCGGTGAAAGTGTCGCCGTCGATGATCGCGCCCATCGCCATCATTTTGCCGATCGCCGGTCCGTACAGACCCACGAACGCCGTCGTGCCGATCAACAAGCCCACCATGAACACCAGCGCGTCGATCCGGCCCGAAGCCAGGCCTGCCAGCGATGTGCCCGGGCAATAGCCGCCCACGGCAAACCCGGCGCCGACCAGCATGCCGCCGACGGCCGACGCCATCACCAGGGCCTGTGGCACGGCCACGGCGTCGGGCTTCAGGAAGCCGCCCACGCGCAGCAGCCACAGCCCGAAGGCGGCCACCACGATCGCCGTGAACATGACCTTGAACACCGACCAGTCGGTCAGCTTGAACTGGGCGGTCAGCTTGAGCGGGCTGCCAAAGCCGGCGTTCTCCAGGACAAAGCCAAACAGGATGCCGCAGACCAGACCCGAAACCATGCCATTTTCATGAAGGGGGAACATATCTCAGACTCCTCGTACGAAGCGGCTGACGATCAGCCCCGTCGCGAAAAACAATGCCAGGAACACAAAGGCGGCCATGCCCAGCGCCGCCGCGCCGGACAGCCCCAGCCCGCTGGTGCAACCGCCTGCCACGCGCGCCCCGAAACCCGCCAGCATGCCGCCCGCCAACGCCCTGACCACACGCTGCGGCGTGCCGACACTGCGCGCACCATCAAGCTGCACCCGAAATCGACCGGCCATGAACGCCGCGACGAGGGCGCCGATGAACACGCCGAGCACTTCCCAGGTCATCCAGGAGCCGATCGGGTTGCCGTCGGCCACCTTGGGACCCAGATAGCTGTTGGCCTGGGTGGCTTCAGGAGCCAGTGTCAGGCCCATGCCCGCGACGACATCGGTGAAGGCCCCGCTGGCCCCCAGGCCGTGCCCCGTCATGAGGAACGTCAGCAGCAACACCAGCCCGAGGGCTATGCCCGACGCCACGGACGGCCAGAAAGGTTTGACGACACGGGTGCCGCCGGTGGTTGCGCTGTTCATGGTCGTAGTCCTTCCAGAAAATTCAACGGTCATCGAGTCAGATCGACGATCTGGATTCAGTTTATGGAATACCCCCGCCTGTATCTTTGACATGCATCAACATAAGACGATGCAAATATATTCAGAATCAGGCCAAGGGTTCAGACCCCTTCTTTGAAACCACCGGCGAAAGGCTGAACATGACATCAAGACTGGATCGATTCGTGCGAATGGCATGGCTGTCCAGCCTGCTGGGGCTTGCCGCAGCGGGTGCCGTCTTCGCCCAGGACGCCAAACCCGTAAAGCTGACCACCACGGCAGACCACACCAAATTCAAGGAACTGCAGCGTGAATTCAGCTCCGGGCCGGAACTCACCAAGGTCTGCCTGAGCTGCCACACCGAATCCGCCGGCCAGATCCACCGCACCAAGCACTGGAAGTGGGAATACAAGAACCCGGTCACCAACCAGTTGCTGGGCAAGAAGCACGTCGTCAACAACTTCTGCATCTCGATCGCCTCCAACGAAGCCGCCTGCAACAGCTGCCACGTCGGCTACGGCTGGAAAGACGCCTCGTTTGACTTCAAGTCCGAAGAGAACGTCGACTGCGTGGTGTGTCACGACACCACCGGCAACTACAAGAAACCCTCAGGGCTGGCCGGCAACGTGGTCACCAAGGACATGGAGTTCCCGCCCGGCTCAGGCAAGATCCTCAAGGCCATCGACCTGTCCAAGATCGCGCAGAAGGTCGGCAAATCCAGCCGCGACACCTGCGGCGCCTGCCACTTCAACGGCGGCGGCGGCGACGGCGTCAAGCACGGCGACATGGACAGCTCCCTGGCCGCACCCGACAAGGCCGTGGACGTGCACATGGACGCCTCCGGCCTGGACTTCACCTGCGCCACCTGCCACAAGACCTCCAGCCACGACGTGGCCGGCAGCCGCTACACCCCCACGGCCAAGGACGCCAAAGGCGCCCACCTGCGCGGCGCCAGCGACAACGGCAACCCCGCCACCTGCGTGTCCTGCCACGGCACGGGCCCGCACAAGCAGGACGCCCGGCTCAACCAGCACACCGCCAAGCTGGCCTGCCAGACCTGCCACATCCCCGAGTTCGCCCGCGGCGGCATCGCCACCAAGATGCAGTGGGACTGGTCCACCGCCGGCCAGCGCGACGCCGCCGGCAAGGCCATCGAGAGAAAAGATGCCAAGGGCCGCCTGATCTATGAATCGCGCAAGGGCGACTTCGTGCTGGCCGAGAACGTCACGCCCACCTATGTGTGGTTCAACGGGCAGGTCAACTACACCCTGCTGAGCGACAAGATCGACGCCACCCAGCCGGTCACCCCCATCAACACGCTGGGGGGCAGCCCGACGGACGGCAAATCCATGATCTGGCCGATCAAGCGCTTCGGGGGCAAGCAGCCGTTCGATACCGTCAACAAGACCCTGATCACCCCGCACACCGCCGGCAACGACGACACCGGCTACTGGAAGAACCTGGAGTGGAACAAGGCCATCGAGGTGGGCATGAAGACCTCCGGCACGCCTTACTCGGGCAAGTTTGACTTCATCAAGACGCAGATGGACTGGCCCATCACCCACATGGTGGCCCCGAAGGAGAAGGCGCTGGGTTGCGTGCAATGCCACGCCAAGGACGGTCGCCTGGCCGGGTTGCCCGGAATCTACATGCCGGGCGCCAGCGCCAACCCGCTGGTTGACAAGCTGGGCTGGGGCCTGGTGCTGCTGACGCTGCTGGGCGTGACCGGCCACGGCCTGATGCGCGTGGTGTCCCGCGGCAAGAACCAAGGAGCAAACAAATGACTGAGCGTGTCTATCTGTTCAAGGGTTTTGAGCGCTTCTGGCATTGGTCCCAGGCGGCCCTGATCATCTTTCTGATGGTGAGTGGCTTCGAAGTTCACGGCACCTACCGCCTTTTCGGTTTCGAGCAGGCAGTGGGCTACCACACGATTGCGGCCTGGACCCTGGTCGGGCTCTGGATCTTTGCGATCTTCTGGCATGTGACCACCGGCGAGTGGCGCCAGTACATCCCCACCACCGACCGGGTGCTGGCCATCATGAAGTACTACTCGTCGGGGATCTTCAAGCATGAACCGCATCCGTTCAAGCCAACTTCCCGGCAAAAGCACAACCCGCTGCAGCGCCTGACTTATCTGGCGGTGCTGACGCTGCTCAGCCCGCTGATCTGGATCACGGGCTGGCTGTATCTGTTCTACGGCAACTGGGCCGACTGGGGCCTGGGCGCGCTGCGGCTGGAGTGGGTGGCCACCGGCCATGTGATCGGGGCCTTCCTGATGCTGGCGTTCCTGATTTCCCATCTGTACCTGGCCACCACGGGTCACAAACCCACCTCCCAGATCAAGGCCATGATCACCGGCTGGGAAGAGGTCGAGTAAGCAAACCCCGGTGGGTTCCGTCATGGGAACCTTCATGGGTTCCATCAAGAACCCGCCATTTTTAAGGAGTCACATCATGAAACATACGCATTCACTGAGCGCCGTTGCCTTGGTTGTCCTGCTGGGCGCCGCTGGCGCGGCGCAGGCCTATGACGCGGACTGGAAGCGCGGGCGGGTCTATTACCGCGGGGTGTGCACGACCTGCCACGTGGCCTCGCCGATCGGCTCGATCAACCCGAGCACCCGCACCAAGGCCGACTGGAATGCTTATCTGGCGGCCAACAAGCATGCCAAGGGCAAGGATACGGTGAGCCAGTATTACAGCAAGGCCTATCGCGCCAGCATCAAGTCGGGCAACAAGGCGGCCGAGAAGTTCGCCGATGTCCCGGATCAGGAGCTCGCCGATGACCTCAAGGCGTTCCTCATCAAGGGCGCCAAGGATGGCGATGCGCCGGCGAGCTGCAGCTGAAGCCCCTGAAAACACCCTGAACAGCCGGTGAAGGACCCCGGCGGAATGGCCCGGCGTCGGCGTCGCCCGCCGTCACCGGTCGTTGCTGCCTGCGGGATCCGGCGGCGCCGCTCCCGGCTGCTCAGGCGCAGGGAGAATGACCGCTGATGGCGCGGTTTCAGGCGGCACGGTTTCTGAAGGCATTGTGAGCTCTTCAGGTGCCGGTTCGGGCGGCGGCGGTGCCTGCGGCGCCGGCAGCCCGGCAAACCGGAGCTTGGTGTCGATCACATTGCCACGCAAGGCGTGCTGAAAGAAGTCGCCGACGACCGGCAGCGCACTGCGCGCACCCTGGCCCCAGCGGTCCTGCATGGTCACCCGGTTGTCGTTGAAACCGACCCAGGCCCCGGCCACCAGTTGCGGATGCATCAGGATGAACCAGCCGTCGGTGTTGTTCTGGGTGGTGCCGGTCTTGCCCGCCACATCGGCCCAGATGCCAAACCGGCCCCGGATGGCCGTGCCCGTGCCCTGGTTGATCACGCCGCGCATCGCCTCGATCAGCGTGAGGGCGGCGGCGCTGGACAGTGCGGGCTCCGGGGTCTTATCGGGGAATTTCTCGATCACGTTGCCATGCCGGTCCTCGATGCGGGTGACCAGGATCGGCTCGATGTAGCTGCCGCCGTTGGCGATGGTGCCGTAGGCGGTGACCATCTCCTTGAGCGTCACGGGGCTGGTGCCCAGCGCCAGCGAGGGCACCGGGTCCAGCGTGCTCTGGCGCACCCCCATCGCCTCCGCCAGGCTGGCCACCCGCTTCGGGCCCACCTTCTGCATCACTTGCGCGGTGATGGTGTTCTTGGAATAGATCAGCCCCTCGCGCAGGGTCATCTCACGGCCGCTGGCCTCACCGCCATCGCTGGGCCGCCAGACGCCGCCACCGGCCCCCAGGCCGATCTCCACCGCCGCGTCGACAAAGGTGTCGCGGGCGCTCAGGCCCTGCTCGAACGCTGCGCCATAAACAAATGGCTTGAAGGTCGAGCCCGGCTGGCGGCGCGCCTGCTGCACGTGGTCAAACTGGTCCTCCCGGAAGCCGCGGCTGCCGACCCAGGCCAGCACATGGCCGTTGCCCGGATCGAGCGCGAGAAAGCCGGCCTGCAGGCGCGTCTTGTCCCGCCGCAGCGCCTGCATGAAGGTCGCATCGGCCGCCAGCTGGCGAATCGCCTCCGCGTCGTCCAGCCCGCCATCGCGCGCCGCCTTGTACTGTGGCGTTTCGCGCAGGAAGGCCAGCACCAGCGCCGGGTTGCTGCCCCAGCCGGTGCGCGGCCCCCAGGCGGCATCGGCCAGCCCCTGCAGCCGGTCGGCCTGGCGCGCCACGGCCTGGTTGGCCATGGCTTGCAGCCGCGCGTCGATGGTGGTGCGCACCACCAGGCCATCGGCATGGATGTTGTAGTCGTTGCGGTCGGCCCAGTCGATCAGCCAGCGGCGCAACTGCTGACTCAGGTGCGGCGCCATGCCCAGGGGCTCGGTCTGGCGCTCGAAATCCAGCCGCATCGGCCGTTTCTGCAGGGCGGCAAGCGTTCCCGGTGGCAGCGCGCCGGCCTTGTCCATCTGGGCCAGCACCGTGTTGCGACGCTGCAGCGAGCGTTCCGGGTTGAGCACCGGGTTGTAGTAACTGGTGCCTTTGAGCATGCCGATGAGCGTGGCGCTCTCCAGCACGTCGAGCGTGTCGGCCGACGTGTCGAAATAGGTGCGAGCCGCCATCTCGATGCCGAACGCGTTGTAGAGGAACGGCACGGTGTTGAGGTAGGTCTCCAGGATTTCATCCTTGGTGTAGACCATCTCGATCTTCAGCGCGGTGATGGCTTCCTTGATCTTGCGCGTCAGGCTCGCGGCCCGGCCGATCTGCTCCGGATAGAGGTTGCGCGCCAGCTGCTGCGTGAGGGTCGAGCCGCCCTGCAGATCGCCCGAAAAGGTGCTGAGCGCAGCGCCCGCCGTGCGCCTGAAATCGATGCCGTGATGCTCGTAGAAGCGGCGGTCTTCGGTGGCGATCAGCGCGGCCAGCACGTTGGGCGAGATATCCCGGAGCTTGACCCAGTCACGGTTGGCGCGCTTGAAGACCGCCAGTTCCTTCCCGTCGGCCGACAGCACCACGGCGGGCGCCTCCAGCTTGGCCTTGCGCAGGTCATCGATGCCCGGCGTGAACGGGATCAGCAGCAGCCCATACAGTAGCGCCAGCACCGGCACTGCGGCCAGCGCCAGCGCAACGCCGCGCCGGGTGGGATGGCGCAGGTGCGCCCAGGCCCGGGCGGCGGGCGGCTGGAGACCCACCGCGGCGCGCACAAGCTGCCGGCGCACGCCTCCCAGCGCGCGAACCACGGTGATCTGGAGACGGGCGAGCGCCTTGTTCATGCCTTGGGAACCCTCGGAAAGTCAGCATTGTGAGGCCGCGGGCGCCAGGGCAACGGACGGGACGGGAAAGCGATTCCTGCGCTGGTGTGGTTGAATCGCCGGTCCTAAGTCGGGTCCATGGACCCACTCACCGTGATCGCCCCATGAAATTCATCCTTCGAAACTTCTTCAAAGCCCTGCGCATCGTGCTCGGCCCTTTCATGCTGCTGCGCGAGCGCCTCACCCGCCCGGCCGGGCTGGTGCGCACGCCGGCACAGCAGCAGGCCGTGGACGCGCAATGCCAGAGCCTGGCGCTGTACCAGTTCACCACCTGCCCGTTCTGCATCAAGGTGCGCCAGGAAATGCGGCGCCTGTCCCTGCCGATCGAGCGGCGCGACGCCCAGAAAGACCTGAAAAACCGGAACGATCTGCTTCAGGGTAGCGGTGCCACCAAGGTACCTTGCCTGAAAATCACCGACGAAGCCGGGCAGAGCCAGTGGCTGAGCGACTCGGGCGCCATCATCACCTACCTCCGGGGACGCTTCGCGCCAGCCTGACTCACAGTCCCGACGACGTTCCAGCCTGACGCTGCAAACTGGCGCTCAGGTAGATGGCTGCAACGGCTGCGCATCTCTTTCAGGGCAACCATCGTCAGTGAAACCCGACCGACGGCGTTTGCGATAGTCCCCAAGGCGCGTGCCGCGTCGCTTATGCCGGAGGGCCTTCAAGGTAGTGCTTGATCTGCACGGAAAGCGCGGCATCGCGAATCTTGCCGGGGTTGGTTCGCGCCATCACATACAGGGCGACGTCGCAAAAGGCAGTCAGCACGACGGCGGCGTCCCGCGTGGCGTCGCTCACCGGGGAACAGTTGTCCTGCAATATCTTGAGCGCCGGTTTCACCTGGGCTTGAAGGTGCGCCACCTGGGCGGCGGTCGGGCGATTGCTCATGAGCGGTACCCCTTAATGGTTAGCGCCGCCAGTGCGGCTGCGGATCAGCGGGTCGTGCCCTCCCTCACCGGGATGCGGTGAATGGCGGCACGCTGGCGTTGCCGTGTTCGACGTCCCATCCATCGGGCTGGAGGGCGCGTCCCGCTTTGCGGGTGGGGCGGGGGCGTCTGGCGCCGTCACCCCGAAACCCGTGAACCATTCTCGGCCCCCCGATGAAAAACGTCTGTTAGCCGGCACACAGAGCGCAAAGCGCGGTGCGCGACAGGCCGATTCGCGGTGCGCAGATGGCCTTCCTGAGCCGCCTACCGATCCAAAAGGGGCCATTCCCAGCGTCAAAGGGTCGTTAACAGCTATGGTTTTGGAAGCTGTTTAGTGATCGGCCCGATGCCCAGACCCCGCGCCAGGGCCCGTGTCGGGTAGAGTCCCCGGTGCGCGACAAGCCCTTTCGCGATCAAATCATGAACCGACTGCAAGCGGAGTTTCATCGCCTCTACCTCCCGCCCAGCCCGGACGGCGGGGCCATCGATTCCGGCGAATCCGGCCGAATCGACGCCGAGGGTCGGGTGCGGGCGATGGTGCTGGGGCTGGCCCGGCCGGCCGACTGGCCGGCGCTCTCGGCGCTGTGGCGCGGGGTGCAGGTCGATCTGGAACTGCCCGCCCCGGCCATCGCCGTCAACGGTATCGACGGCTACCAGCTCTGGTTCTCGCTGTCAGAGCCGGTGCCCGTGGCGCAGGCGTTTGCCTTTCTCGATGCATTGCGCCAGCGCTACCTGGGCAACGTCGCTCCAGCCCGCCTGAGCATGCTGCCTGCCGTGGACGCCTCGGCTTCACGGCACGCGCCGTGGCCACCCAGGATGCCCGCCTGCCAGGCGGAAACCGGCCACTGGTCGGCTTTCGTGGCGCCGGACCTGGCAGCGGTGTTCGCCGACGAGCCGTGGCTGGACGTGCCGCCGAACCCTGACGGGCAGGCCGACCTGCTGTCTCGCATCGCCATCGCCCAGACCGCTGCCTTCCGGCAGGCCCTGGACCAAATCAGGCCAGCCGCCGTGCCGGCAGCTCCCGATGCGCCGGGCAGCAAGATCGACCCGCCCAACCCCGAATGGGCCTCAGCGAGCCAGGGTCTGACCCCAAAGCAGTTTCTGCTCGCGGTCATGCACGACCCCACTGTGGAACTTCACCTGCGCATTGAAGCGGCAAAGGCCCTGCTGCCCTGCTTCGAGGATCTGCGTATCCGCTGAGTCGATCCGATGGACCGCCTTTCAAAATGAGTGACCCGAACGCCTGTTCCTGCGGCAGCGCCTGTGAGGCCACGCCCACCCCGTCAGCACCGACCCCTGCCAGCGGATTGGGCGACGATCAACCGTGGTTCCGTTCCCGTTTTCGCATTCCCGGCATGGACTGTCCGTCCGAGGAACAGATGATCCGGCTGCGGCTCGCCGATGTGCCGACGCGCTTCCTGGTGTTCGACATTCCGGGCCGAACCCTGGTCGTGTGCCACGCGGGGGACGTCCGCCAGGTCATCGAGCGACTGGTTCCGCTGGGCTATGGCGCGCAACTGGAAGCGTCCGAGCCCCTGCAGGCCGACAGCGTGATTCCGGTCACGGACGACGCGGCCGAAGCCCGGGTGCTGTGGCTGTTGCTGGCGATCAACGCCGTGATGTTTGTCGTCGAAATGATCGCAGGCTGGTGGGCGGACTCCGCGGCACTGATCGCCGATGCGGCGGACATGCTGGCCGACGCTGCCGTGTACGGTGTGGCGCTCTACGCGGTCGGGCGCGCCCCCGGGCTCAAACTGCGGGCTGCAAGAATCTCCGGGCTGCTGCAGCTGCTGCTGGCCGTCGGTGCGTTGTCGGAGACTGGGCGACGGGTCATGGCGGGCAGTTCACCGCACGAAACCGCCATGATCGGCATCTCCCTGCTGGCGCTGGCGGCCAATGTGGGGTGCCTCATGCTGATTTCGGGCCATCGCGACAAAGGCGTACACATGCGCGCGAGCTACATCTTTTCCGCGAATGATGTATTGGCGAACCTGGGGGTGATTCTGGCCGGCGGGCTGGTCGCCTGGAGCGGCAGTCCGTTGCCGGACTGGATCATCGGGTTCGTGATCGGCATGGTGGTGCTGGTCGGCTCGATGCGCATCCTGCGATTGCGCTGACAGCCCCTGCCGGCCGATTGCCAGGGTGTCGCGGGACGAACCGGTGTTTGAGGCCGCCCGATCCCTGCCGAACCCTCGATTTCCAGAATTTCAAGCTTTTTTGGCACTATCCCAGCGTCGTGCGGTCTTGAGTAGCTATGGAAACAGGACTCTCTGCTCCGCCTGACCTGCCGAGCCATCGGTCCAGTCTCGCGGGCCGTCGGCTGTATCGATGGCGACTCTTCCCAAAATTTGATATATTAATTACAAAATATGTGATGTATATTTCATATCATGCTGGCTATCCTCATTGTGACCCTCCCGACCCAGCCCAATGCGGTGCGGGTGCGGGTCTGGCGCGCGCTCAAGACGCTGGGCTGCGGCGCTTTGCGCGACGGAGCGTACCTGCTACCTTC
>JAABRA010000381.1 GCA_011391155.1 Burkholderiales bacterium | reverse complement strand
ACAAAGCCAACAAGCTGATCCAGAAACTGGCCTTCGCCACCGGTTCGGTGATCCTGCTGGTGGGATTTGCATTGGGCGTGCGTGAAGCCGTGATCGTGGGTTCGGCCGTGATCCTGACGCTCATGGCCACGTTGTTTGCCAGCTGGGCCTGGGGCTTCACGCTCAACCGTGTGTCGCTGTTCGCGCTGATTTTTTCGATCGGCATCCTGGTCGATGACGCCATCGTGGTGGTGGAGAACATCCACCGGCACCAGAACCTGTTCCCTGGCAAGTCGCTGCGCGAGATCATCCCCACCGCTGTGGACGAAGTCGGCGGCCCCACCATTCTGGCCACGCTCACCGTCATCGCCGCACTGCTGCCTATGGCCTTTGTCAGCGGCCTGATGGGGCCTTACATGAGCCCAATCCCGATCAATGCCAGCCTGGGCATGGCCATCTCGCTGGCGATCGCCTTCACCATCACGCCCTGGCTCGCGCTCAAGCTGATGAAGTCACATGGCCATGGACACGCAGGGCCCGCTGCCGCCGTGGAACCGGCCAAAGGCCTGGGCCCGAAGCTGCAACGCCTCTTCACCCGCGTCCTCACGCCCTTCCTGAACAGCTCGCGCAAGCGCTGGCTGCTGCTGGCCGGCATCCTGGCAGCGCTGGCCTTGTCGGTCGGCCTGACCCTGGTGCAGTGGGTGGTGCTGAAGATGCTGCCCTTCGACAACAAAAGCGAATTCCAGGTGGTGGTCGAGATGCCCGCCGGCACGCCGCTGGAAAACACCGCCGCCGCGCTGCACGAACTGGGCGGGTTCCTGGCGCAGCAGCCCGAGGTGCTGGACCTGCAGGGTTATGCCGGCACCGCCAGCCCAATCACCTTCAATGGCCTGGTGCGGCAGTACTACCTGCGCGCCGACGTCGAGCAGGGTGATCTGCAGGTGAACCTGGTGGACAAGAGCCGCCGCGACGACCAGAGTCACGTCATCGCCCAGCGCCTGCGCCCGGAGCTGGAAAAAATCGGCGCGCGCCACAACGCGCGCGTCAAGGTGGTCGAAGTACCGCCCGGCCCGCCCGTGATGAGTCCGCTGGTGGCCGAGATCTACGGGCCTGACGAAGCCGGCCGCCAGCAACTGGCCCTGCGGGTGGCCAAGGCCTTCGGCCAGACCGCCGATATCGTGGGCATCGACACTTCGCTCAAGGAAGACGCACCGCGCGCGCACCTGACGGTACGCCGGCAACGCGCCGAGTCCCTCGGCATCCCGGTGGCGGCCATCGCGCAGACGGTGCACGCGGCACTCTCCGGCGGGGATGCGGCCTACCTGCACGACGGCCAGAGCAAATACCCGGTGCCGGTGCGCCTGCAACTGCCGCGTGACGCGCAGGTGGGTCTGGATGCGCTGCTGGCCTTGCCCATGAAGGCGCGCAATGGGCAGATGGTGCCGCTGTCCGAACTGGTGCAGGTGGACCGTGGCGTGATTGACAAGCCGCTGTTCACCAAGGACATGCGGCCCCTGAGCTATGTCTTCGGCGACATGGCGGGCAAGCTCGACTCGCCGCTGTACGGACTGTTCGCCATCCGGCCGCATCTGGCCGCGGCGGCACTGCCCAATGCCGGCGAGCTCGGTGAATACTGGATCCGGCAGCCTGACGATGCCTGGCGCCAGTACGCGTTGAAGTGGGACGGCGAATGGCAGATCACCTACGAGACTTTCCGCGACATGGGCACGGCCTACGCCGTCGGCCTGATCCTGATCTATCTGCTGGTGGTGGTGCAGTTCAAGAGCTACATGACGCCGCTGGTCATCATGGCGCCGATTCCGCTGACCATCATCGGCGTCATGCCCGGCCATGCGCTGCTGGGCGCGCAGTTCACGGCAACCTCGATGATCGGCATGATCGCGCTGGCCGGCATCATCGTGCGCAACTCCATCCTGCTGGTGGACTTCATCGAACTGCAGGTCGCCCAGGGCATGGACTTCAAGGACGCCGTGGTCAGCTCGGCCGCGGTGCGCGCCCAGCCGATCGCGCTGACCGGGCTGGCCGCCATGATCGGCGCCTTCTTCATCCTGGACGACCCGATCTTCAATGGCCTGGCCATCTCGCTGATCTTCGGCATTCTGGTCTCCACCCTGCTCACGCTGGTGGTGATCCCGGTCCTGTATTACGCGCTGTACCGGCAACGCGTGGCGTCACCGGGCCCGCGCGCAGACGCGGCTGTGGCACATCCCTGACCTTTTCACCCACCCTGTCTGAGGAGATATCACATGGCCAATATCGTCATCATGGGCGCCGGCATCGGCGGCATGCCCGCCGCTTATGAAATGCGCGAACTGCTGCCGAAAGAGCACACCGTCACGGTGGTCAGCGCGGTGGACTATTTCCAGTTCGTGCCGTCAAACCCCTGGGTGGCGGTGGGCTGGCGCACGCGCGAAGAGATCGTGTTGAAGATCGCCCCGCTGCTGGAGCGCAAGGGCATCCAGTTCATTGCCAAGCCGGTAACCACGCTGGACGCCGTCGGCAGCAAGCTGGTGCTCTCCGGCGGCCAGAGCGACGAACAGGTGCTGCCCTACGACTACCTGGTGATCGCCACCGGCCCGAAGCTGAGCTTCGACGAGGTGCCTGGTTCCGGCCCGCACGGCGGGCACACGCATTCCGTCTGCGCGGTGGACCACGCCGAGGCGTTCTGGAAGGACTATCAGGAATTCCTGAAGAACCCCGGCCCGGTGGTGATTGGCGCGATGCCGATGGCCAGTTGCTTCGGGCCGGCTTACGAGTTCGCCTTCATCCTGGACACCGACCTGCGCAAACGCAAGCTGCGCAACAAGGTGCCGATCACCTTCGTCACCAGCGAGCCCTATATTGGCCACCTCGGCCTGGGCGGCGTGGGCGACAGCAAGTCGATGCTCGAATCCGAAATGCGCAACCGCGACATGAAGTGGATCACCAACGCCAAGACCACGAAGGTCGAGGCCGGCAAGATGTTCCTGAGTCAGCTGGACGACCTCGGCAACGTCTACAAGGAGCACGAACTGCCCTTCAAGATGTCGATGATGCTGCCCGCCTTCAAGGGGGTAAACGCGGTGGCCGCCGTGCCCGAGCTGTGTAACCCGCGCGGCTTCGTGCTGATCGACGAGTTCCAGCGCAGCAAGAAGTACCGCAACATCTTCTCGGCCGGCGTCTGCGTGGCGATTCCGCCGGTGGAAGTCACGCCCGTGCCCACCGGCGCGCCCAAGACCGGCTACATGATCGAGACCATGGTCACGGCGATCGTGCACAACATCGCCGATGAGCTGGCGGGCAAGCCGGTCACGGCCAAGGGCACCTGGAACGCGATCTGCCTGGCCGACATGGGCGACACCGGTGCCGCGTTTGTGGCCCTGCCGCAGATTCCGCCGCGCAACGTGAACTGGTTCAAGAAGGGCAAGTGGGTGCACCTGGCCAAGATCGCGTATGAGAAGTACTTCCTCAGCAAGATGAAATCCGGCAATTCCGAACCCATCTACGAAAAATACATCCTCAAGCTGCTTGGCCTCGTCCGCGTGACCAAGTGAGCCAACCCGGTTCCATCCCTTTTCTTTTCTGTAACTCCAGGAGGTTTTTATGACTGTTGAACGCTACATCCGCATCATGGCCGGTTTCTTTGTCATGCTGTCACTCGCTCTCGGCATCGAGGGCAGCCCCATTTTCGTCAGCCCATGGTTCCTCGCCTTCACCGCCTTCGTCGGTTTCAACCTGTTCCAGTCCGGCATCACCGGCTTCTGCCCACCCGGCATCCTGCTGAAGAAGCTGGGCGTGCAGGAGGGTAACGGCTCCTGCGCCCGGTGAAGGGCTTGAAGAAACCATGAGCGACACCACCATCCAGGTCACCCTGGTCCAGCAGCACGACTACCGCTTCGATATCCACTTCGGCGGTGAGGTGCCGGTGCTGACCAGCGATGAGCCGGCGCCGCTGGGCACGGGCCAGGGCCCTTCGCCGGTGCAGTTGCTGAGCGCGGCGGTGGGCAACTGCCTGTCGGACTCGCTGCTGTTCGCGCTGCGCAAGTTCAAGCAGGCGCCCGAGCCGATCCGCTGCACGGTGACGTCGCAGGTCGGCCGCAGTCCGCAAGGCCGCATGCGTGTGCTGAACATGAAGGCGGTGCTGACGCTGGGCGTGCCGGCGGCGTCGCTGGAACATCTGGACCGGGTGCTCGATCAGTTCGAGGCTTTCTGCACCGTCACGCAAAGCGTGGGCCAAGGTATCCCGATCACCCTGGAAGTGCTCGACAGCACCGGCGCACGCCTGAAGTAAACCGGAAACGCCCATGTCCCATCACGCCACACCCCTCAAGTTCCTCATGCCCGGCTGGTTTGCCATCGTCATGGGCCTGTGCGGCCTGGCGCTGGCCTGGCACCGTGCCGCCCCGCTGATGGGTGAGATGGCCGGCGCTGGTGCGCTGGTGGTGGGTGCGCTGGCGGCGCTGGTGGCCGCCGTGCTGGCCGTGCTGTCGCTGCTGCGCTGGCAGCGCTACCCGCAGGCGCTGGCGGAGGACCTGAACCATCCGGTGCGCCATGTGTTTGTCGCCACCATGCCGATCTCCCTGCTCCTGCTGGCCACGGTGGCCACCCAGTTGACCGGCCCGAGCTTGCCGGCCAAGGTGCTGTGGGTGGTGGGCGCGGTCTGGCAGTTCGGGGTCACGGTGTGGGCGCTGTCGCGCTGGCTCAGGCCGAATGCGGGCAGCAAGGAAAGTCCGCTCTGGCCGTCGATCACGCCGGCCCTGTTCATCCCGGTGGTGGGCAACGTGCTGCCGCCGCTGGCCGGTGTCACCTTGGGCTTTCCCGAATGGTCGGCCGCGCAGTTTGGCGTGGGCTTGTTCCTGTGGCCGGTGGTACTGACGCTGCTGGCGGTGCGCGTGGGGGTGAGCGGGATGTGGCCGGAGCGGCTGCTGCCCACCACCTTCATCACCCTCGCGCCGCCGGCCGTCATCGGCCTGGGTGCGCTGCAGCTGGGCGCGCCGGTGGTGCTGGCCTGGGTGGCGTGGGGCATCGGCCTGTTTTTCCTGGCCTGGTCGGCCAGCGTCTTCAAGCGCGCGATTTCCCAGCCTTTTGCCGTGCCGTTCTGGGCCATGTCCTTCCCGCTGGCGGCCTTCAGCGCGCTGACCCTGCGCCTGGCCGAGGGCGCCTCGGGCGCTTTCCAGGGGCTGGCCATGCTGCTGCTGGCACTGAGTTCGCTGGTGATCGCGGCGCTCGCGCTGGCCACGGTGAAAGGCCTGCGCGATGGCACGCTGCTCGCGCCCGAACCCGTGGCGATGATGAACGTGGCAGGTGCAACCCCCGGAAAGGGGGCCTCCTGATGGCCAGCCTGCTGGACACGGCCCAGCCGGACGACCTGGACCCCACTGCCGGTGGGCAAACCCCGGAGCCCGTCACCGCAGATTGCGCGCCGGGCGGGCTGATGGAACCCGCCGCCCGCACAGACGTCCTGAACCGGCTCAAGCGGGCCGAGGGCCAGTTGCGCGGCATCCAGCGCATGGTCGAGCGCGGGGAAGACTGCCTGAAGGTGGCACAACAATTCTCGGCCGTGCGCCGTGCGCTCGACAGCACCTACGTGCGCATGACGGTGTGCCTGCTGGAGCAGGAGATCGGGGCCCGCCTGTCGCCCGAAACGGCCCTGGCGACCGGCCTGCCGGAAATCATCGGTGAGCTCGAGGCCATGCTGTCCCGGCGTGGTTGACCGAAGGTTTTCAGTCATCTTTAGCGTCAAATTGGCATCATCCCAGCGTGGAATGGTCATTGTCAGCTATTGAAATAGAACTATTCCGGCCGGCCTCGCAGGACAGATTCCAACCTTGACCGGCCATTGACTGGCTGCAAAATAGCCCCATGAACGTTCCCGTCGCCTCAAAAACGCCATCTGCCCCCGCTGGTGGGGCGCCGGTGTCGCTGTTGCCGCCCGACGATCCACAGCGCGCCAGCCTGCACAACGAAGTGCACTCACGGCCTTCGGCGCGCATCCGGGTACCGGCGTTGATCGTCCATGTGGCGGTGCTCAACGAAGGCATCAGCCGCGAGATGGAGTGCGAGCACCTGCGCCGCCTGCCGGGCCAGCAGACTCTGGCGCTCGATCAACTCAGTGGCAATTTCCTGCACTTGCGCTTTGACGACCACACGGTCAAGTGGGAGCGCCACACCGAGTTCACCGGCTACGTCATCGTGATGCCCTTGCCGGATGCCGCCTTGCTCGGCGCGGCGGCGCCAGTCCTGCTGTCGGCCCCCGCCGTGGCGCCCGAATGGCTGCGCGGCATTCCCGGGCGCACTGTGTCGGCGATCCATCTGGCCCTGGTGACGGGCGACCTGTCGGACGAGCGCGCGCTCATGGGCCTGGGGCAGACCTGGTTTGGCGGGCACACCCTGGTCGCCTCGCAATTGGGCAACGGGCATTCCTGGGCGCTGACGGAATTCCGCATCGGTCCGGACGGCTTCGAGCGCATGCTGGTGATTGCGCCACCCGGCACCACCGACACCCGCGCCGGCCGCATCGCCCAGCGCCTGCTGGAACTGGAGACTTACCGTCTGATGGCCTTGCGCGGCCTGCCCGTGGCCAAGGCCCTCGGCCCCATGCTGTCGCAGGCCGAAGCGGCGCTGTCGGACATCACGGCGCAACTGGAGAACAAGTCCGCCTCTGAGCAGGACCTGCTCGATACGCTGGTGTCATTGGCGGCCCAGGTGGAACGCGCCACGGCCGAGCACAGCTACCGCTTCGCCGCGACGCGCGCCTACGACACGCTGGTAGGCCAGCGCATCACCGAGCTGCGCGAAAAAGCCATCCCCGGCACCCAGATGCTGGGCGAGTTCATGCAGCGCCGGCTCTCGCCCGCCATGGCCACGGTGGCGGCGACGGCGCAGCGGCTCACCTCGCTGTCGCAGCGCATCTCGCGCGCCAGCGCCCTGCTGCGCACGCGCGTGGACATTGCCACCGAGGTGCAGAACCAGCAGCTGCTGGAAAAGCTCACCCGCGGGCAGGAACTGCAGCTGCGCCTGCAGTCCACCGTCGAAGGCCTGTCGATCGCCGCCATCTCGTACTACGTGGTCAGCCTGCTGCTGTATGGCGGCAAGGCGCTCAAGGCGTCCGGCGTACCGGTGAACCCCGAAATCGCCACCGGCGCCCTCATTCCGCTGGTGCTGTGGGCCGTCTGGCGCACCACGCGGCGCATTCACGAAAAAATCCGCGCGCCATGAACTTCTGGGACCAGCGTTTTGCCGAGCCGGGCTACAAATACGGCACCGAACCCAATGCCTTCTTGATGGAACAGGCCACGTGCCTCGTTTCGCCGGCCGACGTGCTGGTGCCGGGCGACGGCGAGGGCCGCAACGGCGTCTGGCTGGCGCGCCAGGGGCACCGCGTCACGGCGGTCGACTATTCGCCGGTGGGCCTGCAGAAGGCGCGCGAACTGGCTGCCACCCAGGGCGTGACGCTCGCTACGGTGCTCGCGGACCTCGCAGACTGGACGCCTGCGCCAGCCAGCTTCGATGCAGTGGTGCTGGTCTACACCCATCTGCCCGGCGCGATCCGTCACAGCGCCCACCGGCGTCTGGCGGCAGGCTTGCGCCCCGGCGGCTGGCTGATCCTGGAAGCCTTCCATCCCGCGCAGCTCGCGCACGGCAGCGGCGGACCCAAGGACCCGGACATGCTGTACACGCCGGCGTTGCTGGGCGCCGACTTTCACGGCCTGCTGGCGCCGACGCTGACCTGGGATGGCGAAATCACCCTGTCCGAAGGCCCGGGCCACCAGGGCCTGGCCCATGTGACGCGCTGGGTCGGCCGGCGCACCGGGTTGCAGCCCGACGCCGGCGCGTGAACCCGGCGCTGTGCACCAGCCTGTTTCGCATCATTAACCTGAACCAAGGAGTCTCCCCATGAAAACTGCCCACGATCTCGTTGTTGCCGCCAAGGCCCGCGTCCAGGAAGTCCCCGTTGCCGAGGCCGAACAGGCCATCCGTGATGCCGATGTGCTGGTGGACGTTCGCGAGGCCGATGAATACGCGCTGGGACACCTGCCTGGCGCGGTGCATATGTCGCGCGGTCTGCTGGAGTTCAAGTTCAGCAGCGCTCCCGCACTGCAGCCGCGCGACCTCAAGGTCGTCCTGTACTGCAAGACCAGCGGCCGCGCTGCGCTGTGTGCCAGCGCCCTGCATGACATGGGCTACCTGAACGTGTTGTCGATCGCCGGCGGCTTTGACGGATGGGCGGCCGCGGGCAAGCCGGTGGCCAAGCCCGAGGCGCCGTCGTTCGATTGAATGCAGTCATTGCCAGAGTTGATTCGATGCTGCGCCCTCTGCGCCGCACCCGCCTTGGTTCCCCTGTGGATTGGCGCTGCGCTGGTTGAGTCTGGCGCGCAGCGCAGCGGCGCCCGGGAGCGCGCAGGCCTGGTCTATGGGGCGGACATCAGCGCCATGCCGGCCGTGATTGCGCGGATGTTTGCCCTGCCAAAGCTTCGCGAACGGTTGTTCCCCGTGGCGCTGGAGCCCGCGCCATGATGCTGGCGACAGCCGCCCTGGTTCTGACCACGGCGCTGGTGTTGCGCTCCGGCGTGCATGCGCTCATCCTGCGCGGACTGCGGGCCCCGCGGCTGGGACACGAGCGAAGCCCGGCGGACCTGGGCCTTGCGGCGAGGCCCATTCGCCTTTGCGGGGCCAATGAGAAATCCCTGTTCGCCTGGTTCGTGCCGGCACCTGGTGTGGCCCGGGCGCCTGCGGTGGTGGTCATGCATGGCTGGGGCGCCAACGCCAGCCTGATGTTGCCCGTGGTGGCGCCCCTGCATGCCGCTGGCATTGCGGTGTTGCTGATCGATGCCCGCTGCCACGGCGACAGTGACGACGAACCCTTCACCTCGCTGCCCCGGTTCGCCGAAGACATCGAAGCCGGTCTGGACTGGCTGCGGCACCAGCCGGGGGTGGACGGCAGCCGGCTGGTGCTGATCGGCCATTCCGTGGGCGCGGGCGCCGCCCTGCTGTGTGCCACCCGCCGTAGTGACGTGCGGGCGGTGGTGAGCCTGAGTGCGTTCGCCCATCCGGGGGAGGTCATGCGCCGGTTCCTTGCCACAGCGCGAATTCCCTACACGGTGCTCGGCTGGTATGTATTGCGCCATGTGCAGCATGTGATCGGCGCCCGTTTCGACGATTTCGCCCCATTGACCAGTGTGGCCCGGGCGCGTTGCCCGGTATTGCTGGTGCATGGCATCGAGGACGAAACCGTGCCCTTCAACGACGCCCTGCGGCTGCAGGCTGCCGGCCTGCCGGGCAAGGTGCAATGCCTGGCCATGCCAGGCGGACACGACCCCACCGATGCGCTTGACGCCCACATGCCGGAACTGCTGGGCTTCCTGCGCAGCACGTTCGTCCTTGCCGCGTCCGGCCCGATGTGCCCCGGTGGCGCGCCTGCCGGCATTCAACCCACGGAGAACCCATGAAAGCCTTTCAGGACCATTACCCCGAAAACCTCGCCCACTGCTACGGCTGTGGCCGCCTGAATGCCCACGGGCACCAGATCAAGACCTTCTGGGACGGCGAGGAAACCGTGACGCGGTTCACGCCGCTGCCGCATCACACGGCCGTGCCGGGCTTCACCTATGGCGGCCTGATCGCCTCGCTGATCGACTGCCACAGCACCGGCACGGCGGCGGCAGCGATGTACCGCTCCGAGGGGCGGGAGATGGACACGTTGCCGGCGTTCCGCTTCGTCACCGGCTCCCTGCATGTGGACTACCTCAAGCCGACGCCGCTGGCGGGCGAGCTGGAGATTCGCGGCCGCGTGAAGGCAATCAAGGGCCGCAAGGTGGTCGTGGAAAGCACGGTGCTGGCCGGCGGTGTCGTCACGGCGCGTGGCGAGGTGGTGGCGGTGCAGATGCCGGAGAACTTCGGCGCCGCGCCCACGGTCTGAGGCGCCCTGCTCAAAAAGCCTCCTTCTCGGCCTCCAGGTACGCCAGGCTGGTGTACTTGCCGATGTTGCTGTCAAAGCCCTGCATGGTGGCCGCCCGGCTGGCTACGCGCGGATCTTTCATCACCATGGCGCGCGCCTCGCTCTCCGGTTTTCCGTCTTTCACGGCCTGCAGGCAGGGCTCCCAGATGCCGGCCAGGAAGGTGCCATAGGTGCTGAGCAGGTCGCGCCGCGCTTCACCATGGCCGGGCACCCAGAGCTGGTCGCCGGCGGCGGCCTGCAGCGCCGCGTAGTATTTGAAAGTGCCGGGGTAGGAGCCGTCGTCGATGTTCGCGATGCGGTTGGTCATGGCCAGGTCGCCCACGGCGGTCACCTGGTCTTCGACCACTTCCACGCACAAGTCCGAAGGCGTGTGCGCGCGGCCGTAGAAGTGCAGCTTGAGCGTCACGTCGCCGAATTTCATGACCTGCCCGTGTGCGGCATCGCGGTTGGGCGGCACGACCTTGGTGCCGATCGTGGCCTGATTGGTCCAGCGTTCCAGCAGGCCACGCCACAGGTTGCCCTCCACGCCGCGAATCTGTTCGGTAGTGTGGGGCAGGGCGTAGATCGGCAACTGCTCGCCAAACGCCTGGCTGAAGGCGTGGTTGCCGAGCCAGTGGTCGCCGTGATAGTGGCTGTTGAAAACCGCCACCACCGGCAGTGGAGTGACCTTTTTGATCATGCGGATCGCCATCTGGCCGATCTGCAGCGAGCTGCCTGAGTCCAGCACCACGACCCCGGCACTGGTGACCACGAAAATCACGCTGGACATCATGCCGCGGTTCTCGGGCGTGGGAAATCCGTCGGCGGCGTAGATCAGCCAGACATGCTTGGACAACTGCCGGGGCGCGATATCGGGCACGGGCGGGCCTTCGATGAAGTCGCCCAGCTGCTGCGCGAACAGGCGCGCGTCAGGCCACAGGCCCAGCGCAGCGATGCCCATCGCAGCACCGCCGCCCAGCAGGGCGCGCCGGCTCACTGGCCCAGGATGCGCAGGGGTGGGATGCAAGGAGCTTTTACGGGGGGAGGTCATGGCGCAGCGTCAGGGGGCCGGGGCTGGTCGCGGTGCGACACCTCATAGCCATCCGCCACGTAGGCAGGCCCTTTCATCAGCATGACGATGACACAGCCAATGGCCACGGTTAGCACCATCGTCCAATGCAGAATCACCAGGGCGATGGCAAAGTAGTCGGCCAGGGTGACCAGACGCTCGGTGGCTGCTGTCATGGGTTCAGTCGCCCAGAGCCGCACCGCCAGCGCGCCCACCAGCGGCAAGGCCGTGCCGGCTGCCAGGATCGCCGGCAATTTGCGCCACAGCGTCCACTCCAGCCCTGCGGCGGAGCGCTGAAAGCCCGGCAATTTCTGCAACCAGTTCATGCCATTTCCTGTTGTTCCGTGGTCTTCATTGTCCGGGATTCCCCGCGATCGCGCCGAACCCGGAGTATTTTGATGAAAAGCCCTTCATCCCAGCATGAAAAGGACGTTAGCTGCTATTAAAAACGGATATTCTGGACGCGCATTCCCAAAAAAAAAGGACCTGCGGGGCAGGCCTGGGCTGGGTGCCAGCGCACCTCAGGCCCTGACGCGGCGGTCCTGCTTGACGTTTTGCCACCCGGCGTCGCGTGCCGGGGCCGGCATGACGACCCGGCTCGCTGCCCAGACCGCCAGCGTGACGCCCCAGTGCAAGAGCACTACGGTGCCCGCAAACCGGTTGGCGGTGCGCAGGATGTCCATCGTGGCGGCTGTCATGGGCAGGGGTGCCAGAAGGTACAGCAGCGCCAGCACAGCGAGGGGCAGCAGCGTGCCGATGACCCCGATGACCGCCAGCTTGCGATGGAAGGCCGTGCGGGAGATCGGGGCTGCGGAAGGGGTCGTGTGATTGCGGATGATGGTCGGGCGGGTCATGGCAGATCAAAAACAAAGTTCCGGTAATTCTCGGGGCAAGCTTGAACCCGGAGTTTGAGAAATATCAAGCCCGGTTCAAAAATTGCTGCGGCGCAGCACGTCTCGCATTCCTCGTTCCCGGTGGTCCCGCGTGCCCGAGCAGCGGTTCAGAAAGTCGCGGAACGGCCGCTCGCCGACTCGCCATCAGCCAATAATCCGCAGTGGGCCGTACGGCAACCGTTCTCCCGCGCAGCGGGTCTGCGTTTTGCCCTTCACACCAAGGAACCCCGATGGAACTGCGTCAGTTGCGCTACTTCGTTCGCATCGTCGAGCTCGGCTCCATGAGCCGGGCAGCGCTGGACCTGGACATGGTGCAGTCCGCGCTCAGCCAGCAGATCACGCGGCTGGAGGGCGAACTGTCCACGCGGCTGCTGCACCGCACGCCGCGCGGCGTGGCACCCACCGAGGCGGGCGTGGCGTTCTTCCGGGAGGCGCAGCTGACCCTGCGCCATGCCGAGCAGGCCGTGCGTGTCGCGCAGCAGGCGCGTCTGTCGGGCACCGTCAGTGTGGGGCTGGCGCCCACCACCTCGGCGGTACTCGGGCTGCCGCTCATGCAGGCCATGCGGGAACGTTACCCGGACGTTCGCCTGCACATGGTGGAGAGCATGTCGGGCCACTTGACGGCGATGCTCAACGCCCGTCAGCTCGACCTGGCGGTGCTCTTTGACACCCGTTTGCACCAGGCCCGGCAGGCCGGTGGTGGGCGGCGCTGGGGCGTCCAGCCGCTGCTGGAGGAAGACCTGTTCCTCGTGCGCTGCGCTGGCGCGCCGCGCCTGCCGGCCGAGATCGCCATCGCCGACCTGGCCGACGAGCCGCTGATCCTGCCCACGGGCCCGCACGGTCTGCGCAGCACCCTGGACACGGCTTTTGCCGGCGCCGGCATCTCCCCGCGGGTGGTGCTGGAGGTGGACTCGCTCGCCATGGTGATGGCCGCTGTCAATGCCGGCCTGGGCGCCACACTGCAGCCCTGGGCGGCCCTGGGCCGCTACCCGGATGCTACGCAGCGCTTCCAGTGCGCGCGCCTCACCGACGCCCCTGCGCGCCGCGTGAACCTGCTGTGCAGCCTGTCGGACGACGAACTCTCCCCCGCCGCGCTGGCCGCGCGGGTGGTGCTGGTGGACTGCGTGCGCACCCTGGTGGGTGAGGGGCGCTGGTTCGGCGCCACGATCCTTGCTGCCGGGCCCGACACCCATCACACTTCGTGATACCCCCATGACTTGAGCCCGCTGCACGGCGGGCGTTGGTCTTTCTACATTTGCTCATGCGCTGGATGCGTTCCAGCGTCCCCCTGAGAGAAAGCGACGGAGACCCATGTCAATGGACCCCGATGTCCTGGTGATCGGCGGCGGCAACGCCGCCCTGTGCGCCGCCCTCATGGCCCGCGAAGCCGGCGCCAGCGTGCTGCTGCTTGAGGCCGCGCCGCGCGAATGGCGTGGCGGCAACTCCGCCCACGCCCGCAACCTGCGCTGCATGCATGACGCGCCACAGGACGTGCTGGTGGACGCCTACCCCGAGGAAGAGTTCTGGCAGGACCTGCTGAAAGTGACCGGTGGCCTGACCAACGAACACCTGGCGCGCCTGGTCATCCGCGCCTCGTCGAACTGCCGCGACTGGATGCGCCACCACGGCGTGCACTTCCAGCCGCCGCTGTCGGGGGCACTGCACGTGGCGCGCACCAACGCCTTCTTCATGGGCGGCGGCAAGGCGCTGGTGAACGCCTACTACCGCAGCGCGGAAAAGCTGGGGGTGCAGGTGCGTTACGCATCGCCGGTGGACCGCATCGAGATCGACACAGGCCACTTCGTCGCCGCCCACGTGAACGGCGAACGCATCACCGCCAGGGCGTGTGTGCTGGCTGCCGGTGGCTTTGAGTCCAACCGCGAATGGCTGCGCGAGGCCTGGGGCTTGAATCAGCGCGGCGAATGGCCGTCAGACAACTTCCTGATCCGCGGCACAGCCTTCAACCAGGGCGTGCTGCTGCGCCACCTGCTCGAAGACCACGGTGCCGACCGCATTGGCGACCCGACGCAGGCGCACATGGTGGCCATCGACGCACGCGCGCCGCTGTACGACGGCGGCATCTGCACGCGCATCGACTGCGTGTCGCTGGGCGTGGTGGTGAACCGCGACGCCGGACGCTTCTACGACGAGGGCGAGGATTTCTGGCCCAAGCGCTACGCAATCTGGGGCCGCCTGGTGGCGCAGCAGCCGGGGCAAGTCGGCTACTCGATCATCGACAGCAAGGCCATCGGCCGCTTCATGCCGCCGGTGTTCCCGGGCGTCAAGGCCGACAGCCTGCCCGAGCTGGCGCAAAAACTCGGCCTCGATGAAGGCACCTTCATGCGCACGCTGGACGGCTACAACGCCGCCTGCCGCGTCGGCCGCTTCGACCACACCGCGCTCGACGACTGCCACACCGAGGGCATCACCCCGGCCAAGACGCATTGGGCCCGCCCGATCGACACCGCGCCTTATTACGGCTACGCGCTCAAGCCCGGCGTCACCTTCACCTACCTGGGCCTGCACACCGACGACACGGCCGCCGTGCGTTTCGGCGATGTGCCGAGCGACAACCTCTTCGTCGCCGGCGAAATGATGGCCGGCAACGTGCTGGGCAAGGGCTACACGGCGGGCGTGGGCATGAGCATCGGCACGGCGTTTGGTCGCATCGCCGGCACGAACGCCGCCCGGGCCTCCAGGCGCGCTGCGGCATCCACGGACAACGCCCGGGAAACGGTCGAACGGGGACGACACGATGCAGTCGCTTGAAGCCTTGACGCGCGACGCCCGGGCGCTGGCGAACGGTGACATCGTGCTGACCGCCCCTGAAACCGAAGTGGCGCGCCAGATGCAGATCTGCAATGCTTGCCGCTACTGCGAAGGCTTCTGCGCCGTGTTCCCCGCCATGACGCGCCGGCTCGAATTCGGCAAGGCCGACATCCATTTCCTGGCCAACCTCTGCCACAACTGCGGCGCCTGTCTGCATGCCTGCCAGTACGCGCCGCCGCACGAATTCGCGGTGAACGTGCCACAGGCCATGGCGCAGGTGCGCGGCCAGACCTATGTGGACTACGCCTGGCCGCCGGCATTCGGCCAGCTCTACCAGCGCCAGGGGCTCACGCTGTCGCTGGCGCTGGCTGCCGGCCTCGCGCTGTTCCTGGTGCTGGCCGTGGTGCTCAACGGGCAAGGCCTGGGCGCGCTATGGAGTGCGCCAGGCGGCAACTTTTACGGCATCTTTCCGCACAACCTGCTCGTCGGGCTGTTCGCGCCGGTGTTCCTGTTTGCCACGCTGGCGCTGGCGCTGGGTGTGCGCCGCTTCTGGCGCGACGTGACGCCCGCCACCAGCGGCGCTGCGCTGTCGGCGCCCGCCACCGCCGAGGCGGCCGATGCCGTGCTGCGCCTGAAGTACCTGGACGGTGGTCACGGCGAGGGCTGCCACAACGAAGACGACGCCTACACGCTCTCGCGCAGGCGCTTCCACCACCTCACGTTCTACGGCTTCCTGTTGTGTTTCGCGGCCACCAGCGTGGCCACGCTCTACCACTACCTGCTGGGCCAGCCCGCGCCCTACGACCTGCCCAGCATGCCCAAGCTGCTGGGCGCGGTGGGCGGCGTGAGCCTGGCGCTGGGCACGGCGGGCCTGTGGCGCCTGAACCTGAAACGCCACCCCCAGCACGGTGACGCCGCGCAAAAGCCCATGGACCGCGGCTTCATCGCCCTGCTGTTCCTCACCGCCACCAGCGGCCTGGCCCTGTGGGCGGCGCGCGGCACGCCGGCCCTGGCACTGACGCTGTGCCTGCACCTCGGCGCGGTGATGGCGCTCTTTGCCACCATGCCCTACGGCAAGTTCGGCCACGGCATTTTCCGCACCGCCGCGCTGTTGCGCCACGCGGTGGAAAAGCGCCGGCCCAACCCCGTCGGGCTGGGCACCGACTGAGCCATCGTTGCTGGCCGCCCGTTTTCTTTCCCCCCCCCCACGAAACCCCCTGAGGAGACCCTCTCATGAACAAGCGACACCTCTTGCGCGCCACCACGCTCGCCCTTTCCAGCCTTTTCCTGGGGAGCCTGATGCACGCCCAAGCCCACGCCCAGGACTTCCCGCCGAAGAAGCCCGTCACCCTGGTGGTCGGCTTCGCCGCCGGCGGCGCGGCCGACGCGGCCGCGCGCCTGATCGCCAAAAAGCTGGGCGAGAACATCGGCCAGACGGTGATCGTGGAGAACAAGGGCGGCGCTGGCGGCAACATCGCGCACCAGTTCGTCGCCAAAGCCAGCCCCGACGGCTCGGTGTTGCTGTTCGGTTCGGTCGGACCGCTCACCATCGCGCCGCACCTGATGAAGCTGCCCTACGACCCCTTCGTGGATCTGGCGCCCATCTCGGGCGGCGTGTACTTTCCCAACGTGCTCGTGGTGCGCAAGGGCCTGGGCGTGAAGACGCTGGCCGAGTTCGTGCAGCTGGAAAAGAACAAGCCCGGCAGCGTGGACTTCGCATCGACTGGCGCCGGCTCGGCTTCGCACCTGGCGGGGGAACTCTTCAACCAGCGCGCCGGCATCGACATGGTTCACGTGCCGTACAAGGGTGGCGCACCCGCGTTGCAGGACCTGCTGGGCGAGCGCATCGCCGCCTACTTCTCGGCCCCGCCCACGGCGATGCCCCACATCGAGAGCGGCAAACTGGTTCCGCTGGCCACGACCGGCCTCACGCGCCCGGCCTACCTGCCCAACATCCCCACCGTGGCCGAGGCCGGCTACCCCGGCTTCGAGGCCCTGAACTGGTACGCCTTTGTGGCGCCCGGCAAAACCCCCGCGCCGCTGCTCGATCGCTGGAACCAGGAGGTCGTGAAAGTGCTGAACGATCCGGGCGTGAAGGAGGCGTTGCTCAAGCACGGGCTGACGCCACAGCCCACCACACGGGCCGATTTCGCAGCCTTCATGAAGAAGGAATCCACCCAGTGGGCCGCCATTATCAAGGCGCGCAGGATCACCGCCGATTGAGAGCGCTGGCGGCGCCCCTCAAGGGTGGCTCGCCGCCTCGGTGCGGATCACGCCGCCACCCAGGCAGACCTCGCCGTCGTACAGCACCGCGCTTTGGCCCGGCGTCACCGCCCACTGGGGTTGCGGGAACCGCAGGCTGAAGGCGCCCGGCGACGCCAGCGTGAGCCTGCAGGCGGCATCCGTCTGGCGGTAGCGGGTCTTGGCGGCATAGTCGCCCGGGGCAGGCGGCACGCCCGCGCACCAGCTGGCGTCGGCAGCATCCAGCGCCGGGGACAGCAGCCACGGGTGGTCGTGGCCCTGCACTACCCACAGCGTGTTGGTGGCCATGTCCTTGCGTGCGACGAACCAGGGTTGGTGCTCGCCGGCTCCGCGCAGGCCTTTCGCCTGGATCGCCTTCAGCGCCGCGCCTTTGGCCTTGAGCCCGCCAATGCCCAGCCCCTGGCGCTGGCCCAGCGTGTAGAAGCTCAGGCCCACATGCTGGCCGATGGTGCGGCCGTGGTCGTCCTGGATCGGACCGGGCTCGTGGCTGATGTAGCGGTTCAGGAACTCACGGAACGGCCGCTCGCCGATGAAGCAGATGCCGGTGGAATCCTTCTTCTTTGCGTTCGGCAGGCCGATCTCGGCGGCGATGCGCCGCACCTCGGTCTTGTGCAGCTCGCCGACAGGAAACAGCGTTTTGGACAACTGCGCCTGGTTCAGCCGGTGCAGGAAGTAGCTCTGGTCCTTGGACGGGTCCAGGCCCTTGAGCAGTTCGTGCCGGCCGGTGGCCGCGTTCAGCCGGACCCGGGCGTAATGGCCAGTGGCAATCTTTTCCGCCCCCAGGCGCATGGCGTGGTCGAGGAAGGCCTTGAACTTGATCTCGGCGTTGCACAGGATGTCCGGGTTCGGCGTGCGACCGGCCTGGTATTCACGCAGAAACTCGGCAAATACGCGGTCGCGGTACTCGGCGGCAAAGTTGACGTGCTCGATCTCGATGCCGATCACGTCGGCCACGGCGGCGGCGTCGACGAAGTCGATGTTGGATGAACAGTAGCCGCTGTCGTCGTCATCCTCCCAGTTCTTCATGAAGATGCCGATGACCTCATGGCCCTGCTGCTTGAGCAAGTACGCGGTCACGGCGGAGTCCACGCCGCCACTCAATCCGACGACGATGCGTTGTTGGGCTGTCATCGGGGGATTTCAGGAAACTTGGTCCTCAATGCTGATGCCCGCCATCCCCATGCGCGTGGCCGTGTTCGAGCTCCTCGGGCGTGGCGGCGCGCACCGCGCTGACCGTGCAGGAAAAAACCAGGGCCAGGCCGGCCAGCGGATGGTTGCCGTCGAGCACGGCCCGGCCGTCATCGATCTCGGTGATGCTCATGATGTGCGTGCCATGCTCGCCGGTGCCTTCCAGCTGCATGCCCACCAGCACGCCTTCGGGCAGGTTTTCCAGCTTTTCGGTGGTCACCAGCTCATCGTCGTATTCGCCGAAGGCCTCGTCGGGCTCCAGATGAACCTCCAGCGTGTCGCCGACGGCTTTTCCGTCGAGTGCCGCCTCGAGTTTCGGGAAGATGCCGCCGGTGCCATGCAGGTAGACCAGCGGACGCTCGCCGGGGTCGACGATTTCATGCTGCGGGTCTTTCACGGCATAGTCGAGCGTGACGACAGTGTTGGCGCTGATCTTCATGGCTGTTTTCCGGTAAAAAGATGCCCGTATTGTGTGCCATGATGGCCGCCCCACCGCGATGGAGCAGGCGAGGAACCAAGGTCATGGCGGTATTGGGTGCGCGGTGTCGAACCCGGCCGCATGCGCCGCACGGCGCCACTGCTGCGGCATGCCATGGTGAAACGACGGCCGGCGAACCTTCTCGGGGGGCCGAGCCCGACGGGCCGTGGCGGTGCCCCCGATCGACGCTTTCACCAAAAATATCAGTCAAAATGGCACTAACCCAGCGTGGAATGGTCGTTATAAGCTATTAATAATATAGCTTTAATGGATTGCGTGACTGGCTGCTGCGGGTCTTTCGGGCCTCAAGCGGCCGCGCGCGGGGGCCGGTCAGTCTGGCGCAGTGCCCGGCAGGGCGCCCGCCACGCCCGGGTCGGCGTGGATCAGCGACAGCGGAAAACGCTGGCCGGCCAGATGGTCCTCGATGCAGCGCAGCACCAGCGGGCTGCGGTGGCGCGGGGCGCTGGCGCGTACCTCATCAGGGGTCATCCAGAGCGTGCGCACAATGCCTTCGTCCAGCGGGCGTCCTGCATCGAGGGGCCCCAGTTCGCCGGCAAAGGCAAAACGCAGGTAGGTGATGTCATCGCCGGCAGCGGACTGCGGCGCGCGCGCGAGGTACACGCCGATCAGCGCCGTGGGCCTGAACGCGTGGGCGGTTTCCTCCAGCGCCTCGCGGGCGCAGGCTTGAACCGGCGTCTCGCCGGCGTCCAGGTGCCCGGCCGGATTGTTCAGGCGCAGGCCGTCGGCGGTGTGCTCCTCGACCAGCATGAAGCGGCCATCGCGCTCGATGATGGCGGCCACGGTGACGTTGGGTTTCCAGCGGGGCTTCATGGCGGCCGATTATGTGGGATTGGGGTTTCATTGATCCACCTCATGGTTAGCCCCGCCGGAAGCGCCGGCAAATTCAGTTAAGCTTTCGGGCGCAAAGCGTCCGCCCGGGTTGCCACGCCCGAGGTGCCGGCCGGACCGCCGCAATAACAAAGTCGAGGAGTCGCTTCATGCAAACTGGCGTTTCACCGGAGACGGCATCGGGTTCCACCCCTGTCGCCATGCCCCCCCAAACTTCCCCGGCGCCGCAGCGCATTGGCGTGCCGCGCGAGGTTTTCCCGGGCGAAAAGCGCGTGGCCACGGTGCCCGAAGTCGTCGAGAAGCTGATCAAGCTCGGCTTCAAGGTGGTGGTCGAATCCGGTGCCGGCGAGCTGGCCAATTTCAGTGATGACACCTACCGCGCTGCGGGTGCCGACGTGGTCGAAGGCGCTGCGGCGCTGTGGGCCGCGTCCGACATCGTGTTCAAGGTGCGCGAACCGGGCGCGGACGAAGTCGCCCTGATGCACGAAGGACAGACGCTGATCAGTTTCATCTGGCCGGCGCAAAACCCCGAACTGATGCAGCAGCTCGCGGCCCGCAAGGTGACCGTGCTGGCCATCGACGCGCTGCCGCGCATGCTGTCGCGCGCCCAGAAAATGGACGCGCTGACCTCCCAGGCAGGCGTCGCGGGCTATCGCGCCGTCATCGAGGCCGCCAACGCCTTCGGCCGCTTCTTCAACGGCCAGATCACGGCTGCGGGCAAGGTGCCGCCGGCCAAGGTCTTCATCGCCGGTGCCGGCGTGGCCGGTCTGGCCGCCATTGGCACCGCTGCGGGCCTGGGCGCCATCGTGCGTGCCAACGACACCCGTGCCGAAGTGGCCGATCAGGTCACGTCGCTGGGTGGCGAATTCGTCAAGGTTGATTACGAGGAAGAAGGCGGCGGCGGTGGCGGCTACGCTAAGGTCATGAGCGAGGGCTTCCAGAAGGCGCAGCGCGAGATGTACGCCAGGCAGGCCCGGGAGGTGGACATCATCATCACCACCGCGCTGATCCCCGGCAAGCCCGCGCCCAAGCTCATCACCGCCGAGATGGTCATGAGCATGAAGCCCGGCAGTGTCATCGTCGACATGGCGGCCGAGCGTGGCGGCAACTGCGAGCTGACCGAACCCGGCCAGGCCGTCGTGAAACACGGCGTGACGATCGTCGGCTACACCGACCTGAATTCACGCCTGGCCAGGCAGTCATCGACGCTGTACGGCACCAACCTGTTCCGCCTCACCGAGGAGCTGTGCAAGACCAAGGACGGCGTCATCAACGTCAACATGGAAGACGATGCCATCCGCGGCCTGACCGTCATCAAGGAAGGCAGCATCACCTGGCCGCCGCCTGCGCTCAAACAGCCGGCGGCGCCCGCTGCCGCGGTCAAGCCCGCAGCCGCACCCGCAGCCAAAAAGGGGCACGGCCATGGCGGCGGTGGTGAACCGATGGCCGGCAGCAAGATGGCCATCATGTTCGGCGTGGCGGCCGCGCTGTTCTGGCTGATTGGCGCCAACGCCCCGCGCGAGTTCCTGTCGCACTTCACGGTGTTCGTGCTGGCCTGCTTCGTGGGCTACATGGTGGTGTGGAACGTCAAGCCGGCGCTGCACACGCCGCTGATGAGCGTGACCAACGCCATCAGCAGCATCATCGCCATCGGCGCGCTGGTGCAGATTTCGCCGATAGCCGGCGCGGCCGGCCGCCCCAATGACCTGATCACCTGGGTGGCCGCGGCGGGCATCGTGCTCACGGCGATCAACATGTTCGGCGGTTTCGCCGTGACCCAGCGCATGCTCGCCATGTTCCGTAAATAAGAGAGGCGATTCATGTCTATCGAACTGGCAGCTGTTGCCTACATCGGCGCAACGATTCTTTTCATCCTGAGCCTGGGCGGTCTGTCCAACCAGGAAACCGCCTTGCGCGGCAACCTCTACGGCATCGTCGGCATGGCGATCGCGGTGCTGGCCACGATTTTTGGCCCGCAGGTCACCCTGGCCGGCATCCCCTGGATCATCGGTTCCATGGTGGTAGGCGGGGCCATCGGCCTGTATGCGGCGCGGACCGTGCAGATGACCCAGATGCCGGAGCTCGTCGCGCTGATGCACAGCATGGTCGGCCTGGCCGCGATGCTGGTCGGTGTCGCCACCTTCATCGATCCGGAAGCGTCCAAGGGTTTTACCGGCGCGGCCAAGTCCATTCATGAAATGGAGATCTACGTCGGCATCCTGATCGGCGCCGTGACCTTCTCCGGCTCCGTCATCGCGTTCGGCAAGCTCTCCGGGCGCATCAGCGGCAACCCCATGTTGCTGCCGGGGCGTCACTGGCTGAATCTGGCCGGCCTGCTGGTGGTGATCTGGTTTGGTCGCGAGTTCATGAATGCCCATTCCATCCAGGAAGGCATGACGCCGCTGATCGTGATGACGGTGATCGCACTGCTGTTCGGCATCCACATGGTAATGGCCATCGGTGGCGCCGACATGCCGGTGGTGGTGTCGATGCTCAACAGCTACTCGGGATGGGCCGCCGCGGCCACCGGCTTCATGCTGAGCAACGACCTGCTGATCGTGACCGGCGCCCTGGTGGGCTCCAGCGGCGCGATCCTGTCCTACATCATGTGCAAGGCGATGGCCCGCAGCTTCATCAGCGTGATCGCGGGCGGCTTCGGCACCACCAGTGCGACACCCAAGCCCGCCGGTGATGCAGCGCAACCCGCCGGCGAAGTCACCCCGATCAGCGCCACCGAGACCTCAGAGCTCCTGCGCGAAGCCAAGAGCGTGGTGATTGTTCCGGGCTACGGCATGGCCGTGGCGCAGGCGCAGCACACGGTTTTCGAGATCACCAAACACCTGCGTGAAAAGGGCGTCAACGTGCGCTTCGGGATTCACCCGGTGGCGGGCCGCATGCCGGGCCACATGAACGTGCTGCTGGCCGAGGCCAAGGTGCCCTACGACATCGTGTTCGAGATGGATGAACTCAACGACGACTTCCCGAAAACCGATGTGGTCATGGTGATTGGCGCCAACGACATCGTGAACCCCGGCGCGCAGGACGACCCGAGCAGCCCGATTGCCGGCATGCCGGTGCTCGAAGTCTGGAAAGCCAAGACCTCCATCGTCATGAAGCGCAGCATGGCCTCGGGCTACGCCGGGGTGGACAACCCGCTGTTCTACAAAGAGAACAACCGCATGCTGTTTGGCGACGCCAAGAAGATGCTGGACGAAGTGCTGACGGCCCTAAAGGCCTGAAACAGCGCTGATACCAGAATCCGCGTCCAGGTCGCCCTTGCCGTCGGGCTTTGCGCGGGGTCCGGACCGTCAGCTGCTTGCGGGGCGGTCTTCTGGGTGACTCTGTGCCCCGCTAAGGGAAAACACAACGGATATCCTGTCAGTTTCAAGACAGAATATCGGTTTTACCGACAAGCATGGAGTCTCTCGCATGACTGAACGCATCTGGCTGAGCAGCTACCCCCAGGGTGTGCCAGCCGACATCGAACCCTCCCAGTACCCCTCGCTGGTCGCGTTGATGGAAGAGAGTTTCAAGAAGTACGCCGCCCGCACCGCCTACAGCTTCATGGGCAAGGACATCACCTATGCCCAGACCGACAGCCTGAGCCGCGCCTTTGCGGCCTACCTGCAGGGGCTGGGCCTGGTCAAGGGCGATCGCGTCGCCATCATGATGCCCAATGTGCCGCAATATCCGGTGGCCGTGGCGGCCATCCTGCGCGCTGGGCTGGTGGTGGTCAATGTCAACCCGCTGTACACGCCGCGCGAACTGGAGCATCAGCTCAAGGATTCCGGTGCCAAGGCCATCGTGATCATCGAGAACTTCGCCACCACGCTGGAGCAGTGCATTGCGCACACGCCGGTCAAGCATGTGGTGCTGTGCGCCATGGGCGACCAGCTGGGCCTGCTCAAGGGTACGCTGGTCAATTACGCGGTCCGCAACGTCAAGAAGATGGTGCCCGCCTACAACCTGCCGGGCGCCGTGCGCTTCAACGAAGCCATTGCCCGGGGCACCAAGGCGCCCTTCCAGAACCCACCCGTCAAGGCGGATGATGTGGCGGTGCTGCAGTACACCGGGGGCACCACCGGGGTCTCCAAGGGGGCCGTGCTGTTACATCGCAACGTGATTGCCAACGTGTTGCAGTCCGAGGTCTGGAACCAGCCGGTCATGGCCAAGATCCCGGCTGGGGAGCAGTCGACCGGCGTCTGTGCGCTGCCGCTGTATCACATCTTCGCGTTCACGGTGGGCATGATGCTGTCCATGCGCATGGGGGGCAAGCTGGTGCTGATTCCCAACCCCCGCGACATCCCGGGCGTCCTGAAGGAGCTCTCCAAACACACCATTCACAGCTTCCCGGCGGTGAACACGCTGTTCAATGGCCTGGCCAACCACCCGGATTTCAACACCGTCAACTGGAAAAATCTCAAGGTCTCTGTCGGCGGCGGCACCGCGGTGCAGGGCGCTGTGGCCAAGCTCTGGCTGGAAAAGACCGGTTGCCCGATCTGCGAGGGCTATGGCTTGAGCGAGACCAGCCCTTCGGCCAGCTGCAACCCCACGACCAGCACCGAATACACCGGCACCATTGGTGTGCCCTTGCCCAGTACGTGGATGAAGTTGCTTGACGACGAGGGTGTTGAGGTCACGACCCTGGGCCAGCCCGGAGAAATCGCCATCAAGGGCCCGCAGGTGATGGCCGGCTACTGGCAGCGGCCGGACGAGACCGCCAAGGTCATGACGCCCGATGGCTACTTCAAGACCGGTGACGTGGGCGTCATGGATGCGCGCGGTTACTTCAAGATCGTGGACCGCAAGAAAGACATGATCCTGGTCAGTGGCTTCAACGTCTATCCCAACGAAGTGGAAGAGGTGGTGTCGGATTGCCCCGGCGTCCTGGAGTGCGCGGCGGTGGGTGTCACCGACGAAAAATCGGGCGAGGCGGTCAAGCTGGTCATCGTCAAGAAAGATCCGGCGCTGACTGAAGCCAAAGTCCGCGAGTTTTGCAAAGCCAACCTCACAGGCTACAAACAGCCCAAAATGATCGAGTTCCGGGCCGAACTGCCCAAGACGCCGGTGGGCAAGATCCTGCGCCGCGAACTCAGGGACAAGAAATAAGCATGACACGAGGGATTCAGACGCCGGTGATCGGCATCCTGGGCGGCAGCGGTGTCTATGACATCGACGGGCTCACGAACAAGCGTTGGGCCAGGGTGGACTCCCCTTTCGGGGCGCCGTCGGACGAACTCCTGTTCGGAGATCTCGATGACCAGCCGATGGTGTTTCTTCCCCGGCACGGACGGGGACACCGGATTGCGCCTTCCGAAATCAACTTTCGTGCCAATATCGATGCGCTCAAGCGCGCGGGCGTGACCGACCTGATCTCTGTCAGCGCGGTCGGTTCCCTGCGTGAGGATTTGCCCCCAGGCACTTTCGTGCTCGTCGACCAGTTCATTGACCGAACCTTTGCCCGCGAGAAAAGTTTTTTTGGCACCGGGCTCGTGGCCCATGTTTCCATGGCGCACCCGGTGTGCAGTCGGCTGGGCGCGCACCTTGAGACCGCTGCGCGGGAATCCGGCATCCCGGTAGCCCGGGGCGGCACTTACCTCGTCATGGAAGGGCCCCAATTTTCGAGCCTGGCGGAATCCAATCTCTACCGCAGCTGGAACTGCGACGTGATCGGCATGACCAACATGCCTGAAGCCAAGCTGGCGCGGGAAGCCGAGCTCTGTTACGCCACTGTGGCGATGGTCACCGATTTTGATTGCTGGCACCCCGACCATGATGCGGTGACGGTGGAGGCAATCATCAAGGTGCTGCTGTCCAATGCCGACAAGGCACGCGGCATGCTGACGAAGGTGGCACCCCGGATTCAGGCAGACTCTGCGGCGCCGGCCTGTGGGTGCCGCAGCGCGTTGCAGCACGCGCTGATCACCGCACCCGAGGCGCGAGACCCGGAGATGCTCCGGCGTCTCGACGCGGTCGCCGGCCGGGTGTTGATGCCTTGACCACGGGCCATCCCCCAGGACCTCCCGGCGTGGACGCCGGTGCGCGAAACCTTCGTGGGGACATCGTGGCAGCAGCCCGGCGACTGGACGCGTTGGGCTTGAATCGCGGGACTTCAGGCAACATCGGGCATCGAGCCGGTCCCTCATTTTTTGTGACGCCCTCCGGCGTGCCGGTCGACGAGCTGTCGCCCGATGCCATCGTGGAGATGGACTTCTCAGGGGCGATCCGTGGCGCCGGCAACCCCTCCAGCGAATGGCGCATTCACCGTGACATTCTTGCCGCGCGCCCGGAGATCAATGCCGTCGTCCACACCCATTCCCGGTATGCAACCTCGCTGGCCTGCCTGCATCGGGATATCCCGCCGTTTCATTACATGATCGCGGTGGCCGGCGGCGACACCATTCGGTGCGCACCCTACGCGCTATTCGGGAGCCAGGCGCTTTCCGATCTGGCCTTGGTAGCCCTCGAAGACCGCAAGGCCTGCCTGCTTGGGAATCACGGCCAGATCGCGCTGGGGCGCGATCTGGCGGAGGCACTGGCCGTGGCGGTGGAGGTGGAATCCCTGTGCGCGCAATACTGGACCGCGTTGCAGCTGGGTCAACCCCACTTGCTCTCGGGCGCTCAAATGCTGGAGGTCCTGGAAAAGTTCAAGGGCTATGGGCGGCGGCAGGACGTGTAATTAGCGGGAGCCAGTCGATTCTGACTACAGGAAAGGACAAGTATGCGGCAGAGGCCCGGTGATGATCAGCCCGTGCAGACCTTGCGATGGCGGGAGGGCCGCCTTGAAATGATCGATCAGCGGGTGCTGCCGCAGCGGTTCGAGTACCTGCGCTACGACCGCGCCGCTGAAGTGGCCGAAGGCATTCGCGCCATGGTGGTTCGCGGTGCCCCGGCCATCGGTTGCGCCGCGGCCTACGGCATTGCGCTGGAAGCCAGGGCCTTGCAAGACGCCGCCCGGGATGCCTTTTCGGCAGGCCTGGACACGGGGTTTGCAGTGCTGGCCGCGAGCCGGCCGACGGCGATCAACCTGTTCTGGGCATTGAAGCGGATGCGCGGCGGCTGGCGTGCCAGCCAGCACCTGCCGGTGCCTGACATTGCCAACATCCTCCTGGGCGAAGCGCACGAAATAGCAGCCGAGGATATTCGCATCAACCGCGCGATGGGCGCTTTTGGCGCGGCGCTGTTGCCGGACGGTGCCCGGGTTCTCACGCACTGCAACGCGGGTGCCTTGGCCACGGCGGGGCATGGCACGGCCCTCGGTGTCATACGCAGCGCCGTGGAGGCTGGCAAATCAGTTTCGGTGATCGCTGACGAGACGCGGCCTTTCCTGCAGGGCGCGCGGCTGACGGCCTGGGAAATGGTGCAGGAGCATATTCCCGTGACGCTGATCACCGACAACATGGCCGGGCACCTGATGAGCCACGGCGAGGTCGATGCTGTCGTGGTCGGCACCGACCGCGTAGCCGCCAATGGCGATGTCGCGAACAAGATCGGCACCTACATGGTGGCCGTGCTGGCGCATCGCCACGGCATTCCTTTTTATGTGGCCTGTCCGCTGTCCACCATTGACCTCGAAGTTCCCGACGGCGCTGCCATTCCGATCGAGGAGAGGGCCGCCGATGAAGTCACCGGATTCGGGGTGCATCAGTGGGCCGCGAAGGGCGTGCAGGTCCGCAACCCCGCTTTTGATGTGACTCCGGCGGAACTGGTCACGGCCCTGATCACCGAAAAAGGCGTCTTGATGAAACCAGGCCGCGACAGCATCGCCAGACTCTTCAGCTTCTGACGTGTGGCGGCTCTCGAGCCCACATAAAAAGCGCGCTGGATCGCCAGGCATGAACGGCGGCATGGACCTCAAGAGCGATCGGCAAACCGGATCACCCCGGTTGAACGCCCTGCCGGTTGAGATGGACCTGTGGCATCCCGCAGGTGATCAGAGACCAGAGACGCGAAAATTTCACGCGCTTGAGGTATAGCAACGGACGCTGCAGGCGGGTTGCTTACGATGCATTTCGTTACCAGAATTTTGTCGTGAGAAAGTACTTGACGAATGTCATTAAAGCCTCAGAATTCGCGGCTTCTGACTGATTTCGTTACATGAGTTGCAATTTGGCAGATTCTGTGAAAAACTTTTGTCAAAGGCAATTATCGGCGCCGCCAGTCGAAGACTCGCGGCGGCTGGGTAAAGGAATTTGCCCTGCGACCGGGTCCGGCTGGGCTCAAGACGGAATTGGTCGGGCATTCATCTCGGGTAAAAAAGGGAGGCTCTCTTGAGGAAGAACAGGCGATTTTTGCCACAGGCTGGCTTGGGACTGACCTTGGCAGTGCTGGTATCGGGTGCTTCAGCCAATGGATTGATGGAAAACGTCCCCTGGCAGTTTCCCACGGTGGCAGAAAAGTGGAACAGGAGCCTTGTGCTCGACCAGATCGAAAAGAAAAAGGGCGGCTATTACGACGCCGTCCAGAACACCTACAACACCACCAACACCAACTCCAGCACTACGTATGTTGACAGGCAGGTGAATTGTTCGGTCAATGCCGGTGCCACGGGCAACACTGGCAGCAACGCCACGACGGCCAGCACATCGTCGCCGTCCATCACCAACTCCGGGGCGACCAACGCGAACTCTGCCGCCAACGCTGCAACCAGCGCTTTGTCCGGTACGAGCGCGGCAGCCAATGGCACGCTGAACAACGGGCAGAGCAACACCGGCAGCCTGAGTTCGGGCGTCAGCAGTTCCAACACCAGCGCCGACACCGGCCCCGTCACTGCTGGCGGCGGCGCCACCGACCAGGCGTTGAACTCCAACCAGTCCAATGCCGGCAACCTGACGGCCAGCATCGCGACGAGTACGGCCTGCGTGGGTCCCCTGAACTGAACGCCCAGTGAGTCCACAACGTGCAAAACAACGTCGATAAATCACTCATGATCTGCCCGAACGACTCGCTTGCCCCGACATCCGGGGAGTCCCGTGTGGCTGACCGCTATCGCAGGTATCTCGTGCTTACGGTGGTTGCGGGGCTGGCCGGTTGCGGTTTGCCCACACAACGACTGGCGCCCGATGAGCAGCCGGTGATCCAGGGCGCGGCCGCCCGCCGCAACTACACCCCGCTGGAGCCGGCCTTCGCCTGCATGGCCAATGGCATTCGGCAAAAGAACCAGCCGGCCATCGGCATTGCTGTCGGTGATGTCAAGGACTACACCGGCAAATACAGCCAGAACGAGGGCAATGCGATCACCCAGGGTGGTGCACTGATGGTCTATTCATCGCTCGGCAAGATGGGCAACGTTGTACAGATCCAGGAGCGGTTCGATACCCGCATCGCCGAACTGGAACTGGCTTACACCGACCGCCGGCAACTGGGTGATGGACGAACCCATTCGGTGGAAGCCGGCAAGCCCGCCGTGCCCTGGGTGCCGTATTTTGGCGGCACGATCTTGCGCTCGCAGTACTACATCGTCGGGGGCATCACCGAGGTCAACTACAACATCCAGTCGGGCGGCTTTGACGCAGCCGTCAACCTGGTCGGGGGCCGTGCGCGCACCTACACGATGAACATCGGGGTCGATCTGCGCATCATTGACACACGCACCTTGGTGGTGGTGAAAACCGTCAGCATGCAAAAGCAGATCCGGGGTGAGGAAATTGGCGCCGGCATCTACCGCTTCTTCAACGACAACCTGCTGGACTTCAACATCGGCTCAAAGAGCCAGGAGCCATTGCAGCTTGGCGTGCGCACCACCATTGAACATGGCGTGCTGGAATTGATGTCCGCTGTTACCGGTGTGGACGCCGGTTACTGCGTCAACCGGGCACTGGACAGCAAATACGGGTCCACTCCCTCCAAGCCGTTGACGCCGGAAGAGCAACTCCTGCGGGCCATTTACGGCGAGCCGGTGCCGGGCGGCGAGTCCACCGGGCCTGCACCCAAGGCCAACGGGACCAAGACCAACGGCAATGGCAAAGGTGCGCCGGTGGTGGATCAGGACGCAACCCAAAGTGGCCTGGTGCCCCAGAACGCGGGCAACTCAGCTCGCAATGGAGGCGAAGAAGTCTTGTTCGACTTCGCCAGTGCTGCCATTTCGACCCAAGCCCTGTCCCAGATTGAAAAGATGGCCACTGCAGCCAGTCAGGGCAACAGTGTGAGCTTCAAGCTGATCGGCCGCGACAGTGAAGTCTTCCCGCCCATGCAGCGCCGGGAGCTTACCAACCAGCGGATCAAGTCGATCACCGACGCATTGGCGGCTCGCGGCGTGCAGCCTTCGCGCATCGGTGTGACCTGGCTGCCTGAACCCACCGACGGCAGCATCACCCGCGTCGGCGCCGGTTACCAGCAGCTGGCCATTCTGGTGATTGCCAAATAGCCGACGGCGCCCAGAGCACCCGATGCGACCCTCATTCGACGCCGCTTGGTTAAATTTTTCATCAACGTTTCCCCGTTCGTTTTACTTCAGGAGTTACCGTCATGACTGCAAATAGCAAGAACATCAGCCACAAGAATGAAACATTGCGCGTGCGCCGCAGTGTGCTGGCCTCAGCGAGTGTCCTGGCCTTGGGCGGATTCCTGAGTAGCGCGGCCCATGCGCAAGCAAGTAGTGTGTACACCTACACACCGCCGGTGACCCAGTCGGTCCCCTTCATTGGCACATCGCTGTTTACCCACTGGTTCCGCAACGACCAGATCAATCTTGGCCCGGAAAGTGCCACCAATTCGGTCAACAACATTTTCGGGACGGTGATCGGCGGGGCGCCGTTGCTGATCACGAACACGAACAACTCGATATCGTCGCTGGCCAATGGCAACGTCTACACGGGCAATCTGATCACGGGGCTGGGGGCTCTGGGGACGGGTGACACCCTGGGTGCGCTCTCGGGCCAGATTCAGGCCGCCAGGGTCAACGCATCGACGACCAATGCCAGCATCAGGATCTCCGAAGCTTTGAAAGACCCCGGCATCAATATCCTGACGGGTAACCAGGTACTGGCCAGCACGGTGCTGAACCAGGCCGACGTTGCGGCAACGGGCCAGCTGCCGGCCGGCTATACCAATGGGCTCCTGGGGTCTGTTACGGGCGGCAGCAGCGCGGCTGGAATCAACTCCACCGTGACCGCCAGCACGGCCCTGGTCAACCATCAGACGGCGATAAATTCCGGCGCGAAGGCGGGATCCAGCGCCCTTGTTTCCAACAGCGAAGTCGCCTTGCGCGTCTTCCAGTCGAACAACCTCCCCTTCACCACCAGCCAGTCGGTCAGGGACAACAGCATTGCGGCAGAGTTCGTGGGCAATGGCTCCAGCACCCGGTTCAGTGCGGATGCGGGCTCGGCGGCGGTCCGCGGCAGCGTTGCGGTCAGCAACAACCAGGCCAATATCGAGGCAGGGGCGGGCGGCTCGATTGCAGACACCGCTTCAGTCGCGACATCATCCATCCTGACGGACCTGCGCGACACCACGGCCGGTGTCACGGAAATCGAAGGCCCTGTGGTGATGACGGGCAACGCCATCACCGCGTCGTCCACGGGCAACAGCGCGTTGGCGGTGGACAGCGGCGGCAACGTGAGTGCCGGCAACGTCATCAGCCTTGCGCCCGGCGTGGACATGGTCGGTGTGAATTCGCTGCGAAGCAACCGGGTAGAAATTCTCAACGGTTCCACGACAGGGCAGGTGCAGGCCGATCTGGCCCTGTCCAACGGCCAGGGCAATTCTTCAACCGGCCTGAATTCCACAGTCAGCGCCGGTGTGATCACGGTCCGGGCCGACGACGTCCTGTCAACGGGTTCGGTGACCCTGGACAAGAACACGGTGGCCTCGGCGGTGACCGGAAGCACCGCCGGCAACCGCATCCAGACCGATTCGGCCATTTTCGTGGGCTCGGTGGCGGCGGGCAACCTGCAGGCCAACAACGAAACCACCATGTTGTCCACCACGAGCGGCGCCGACATCAGCGCCAATATCGGATCGCTCTTCAACGGCGCTACGGTCAGCGGCAAGATCTCGGTCAACAGCAATGCAATCGACGCCAGCGCGCGCGGCAACGTGGTGGATACTCAAGTCCAGCTCAATGCGAACAGCCTGGTGGTGACCAGCGGCGACGCTGGTGCCCGGACCAGCAGCTCCGGCCTGGGATTGGCGCAAACCGTCGCTGGCACCGGTGCGACCGCCAGCAACGTGCAGGGCAACGGCGGCGCTGTCATGACACCGATCACCGCTGCCGTCAGCAACAGCAACGTCCGCGCCACCTTCGTCGACCAGATCGGGTTTGCCACCCGCGTCAACCTGGTCGACGCATCCGTGGCGACGGACGGCAACAGCATCACCGCAACGGGCGCGGGTAACAGCGCCTCGACCTCAGTGGCGCTCGGCACGGCCGGCGGCGGCACCGCCAATGCCTCGGGCACCGCGGCTGTGGCCAACGCCCAGGACACCGACCGGTCCATCAACGGCACCATCGCCAATTCCGGCGTTCGCATGTCGGCCCTCAACGTTACGGCAGGAAGCAAGCTGACCGCCGACGAAAACACGCTGGCGGCGTCTGCCACGGCCAACAGCGCTGACAACAGCGTGTCGTCCACCGCGACGAACCTGACGCTTGGCGGGCGGCTTGACACGGTGGCGGAAAGCGCCCTTGTCAATGCTGCTCCGGCAAACCTGGGAACTTACAGCGGGGGTGCCCTGGCCATTGCCAGCGGCCAGAACAACAAGGGCAGCGTCGTCAGCAGCAATATCAGCAATGCGCCGTTCGTGGTGATCGACATTTTAGGCGTCACCACTGATAGCAATGCCTCGGTCAGCAGCAATCAGGTCAGCTCGATCACGACCGGGAACGATGTGTCGAACGCTGTGACGGTCGTGGATTCAAACCTGACCAGCAGTGGCCGCGTGGCCAGCATCAGCAACCTGCAGCAGAACGCCGTCACGGGCGTGGCGCAGGCCACGGTGCAAAACACCGGGCCCGCAACCGCACCGGCGATCGGCGTCCTGATTTCTGACAATGTGACCAATTCGCCGGTGACGGTGTCGGGTAACGCGGCCACCGCATCCGTCCTGGGCAACACGGCAAACAACTCCATGGACATGGCGGTGAAGAATTACAGCGGGGTCAACGGGGATGCTGTCGCTGGCGCCGCGATCAGGTCGGTGCCCGGAACGGACAGCTGGGTCGACACCCAGTTCGCGCTGGTCAACCGGCAGGTGGATGCCGTCAGCGGTGGGCGGACCGCGATCAATTCGGGCGTCAGCGAGGCAGCGTACGTCGGGGGCTCGGTTATAGGCTCCAACGTGACGGTGTCCATGAACACCTCTTCGGCCGAGGCCTTCAACAACGAGGCCACCAACAGCATCCGGATGCTGGCGCCGCTGAATACCAACCTGACGGCCAGCGCGGGCGCGTTGAATGACCAGAGCAGCGCCACCAACGTGGCGGCGACGGTCAGCGGGTCTTCCGTCGGCATCCGGGTAGGCGGTAACGCCGTGACTGACTCCAATCTGGTCGTCGGGAACAATACCGTCAAGGGCCTCGCGGTTGGCAATTCGGCCAACAACGACCTTGCGGTCAAGAATGTCAACCTCATTGGCGACGCGGTGGTCTCGGGCTCCGTGATCGACCCGGCGACGGGCGCGCTCACGGCGAACAGCGACTACGGCCTGGGCAATGTCCAGCGCCAGACCGGCGACGTCACTTCCGCCGTGACCACGTCCATGCGCATGAACGTGGACCTGGCCGGGACCCTCATCGTTGGTGGCAGTGCCACGATGACCGGCAACAAGATCCAGTCGATCGCCCAGAGCAACAGCGCCAGCAGCGATGTGGAACTGGATTCTGTCAATGTGCGTGCAACCAGCGCCGTCGCGTCGTACCAGAACGCCACCGGGGTGGTCAGCGCGACGCAGTCCCTGGACGCCAGTGGTGCGACGTTTGGCGTGATTGCCGCAGATGGCACCACAAGAGGTACTCCACTGGTGGTGTCCAACAACAGCATTCTGGCTTCGGCCGGGCAGAACCAGGCCTTCAACGCGGTGGACGTGAACGCGACCGTGCTGAGCGGGCAGGGGATCAACAATCCCTCGGCGTACGTGGTCGGCGGTGCTGCAACGGCGGGTAGCGACTATTCGGTGCTCAACGTGCAGACCGGGGTGGGCAGCGTGACGGCCAACGCCAACCCGGGCCTGATCGGAACGCGCATTCCGTCCATTACCGGCAGCAGCGTGACCGTCAACGGCAACGATGTGACCGCCAAGGCCACCGTCAACGATGCCAGCAACAGCCTGCTGCTCAACGCCGGCGCCACACTGAATGCGACTGGCGTGGTGAACAACGTTCAAACCAACACCGCGTTCAATGCACCCGTTGCGGCAACCGTCACTGGTGGCAGCGTGGGCATTGGCCTGGGCATTGTGGCGCCGACCCTGAGTAACACCGTGGCGACAGCGTCGAACAACACCATCAACGCGATTGCCGGTGGCAACAATGCGGCGAATGCCATGGAGGCGACGGCGCCTGGCAGCATTGCCGGATCGGCGGCCGCCCCGACCTTTGCCGTGTTGAACTACCAGGGCAACACCTCCGCCATGGCGGCCTTGGTGACCGGAACCGCTGTGGGCATCAACTTCGGCCCGTTGCCCGGTACCATGACCGCCTCGACCGCGACCGTCAACGGCAACCAGGTTCTGGCTTCGGGCTACGGCAACATGGCCAGCAACGGCCTGACCATGAGTGTGCTGATTGGCAATGGCAACGCGGCCACCTCCACGGTGAGCAATACCCAGTTGAACACTGCGGCCATCGGTTCGACGGCGACGGGTGTGAATATCGGTGTCTCGGGTGGCAGCACGACGGGTGCCTCGGCCGTGGTGGTCAGCGGCAATTCGATTACCGCGCAATCGGTGGGTAACTCGGCGACCAACAAGCTCGCGTCCAAGTAAGCGTGGTTTCCGATGGTTCGCGGCGCAAGCGCGGACCGACGGGAAGAAGCGTTCGGGTGGTTCATGGCGTGCTCACTCTGCGCTTCTTCTTGTCCAGTGCCCGTGCACGTTCGCTCGCTATCGGAGAGGATTGGGGCGAACCCGCAGAGCGCCGGATGGTCCGGCAGAACCAAGGGAATGAGATGTTGAGCAGAAGTCGTTTGGGGGTGTTGAGTCTGGTGGCGTTGGCCTTGCTCGGTTGTGGCGGCAATGACAACAACGGCAGCAGCAGCGGCAATAGCGGAAATTCGGGCGCTGTGGTCACACCGGCTCGTCAGTATGGTGTGACCGAAAGCGAGCTCTATGACCCGGTAAATCACAAGGGGGGGATCGTGGTCGGCCCCGGCTCCGGTCTGGTCACCTTGCAGCTCGAACCTCCCGCAGGCCCACCGGCGCCTCTGGTGGGCGACACCGCCGTTGTGGCGCTGGACGAGATGTGGTTCGATGTGGACAAAAGAGGTTCGGTCAATCTGACGCTGACCGAACAAAATCTGGCGGCAGTCTCCCGGTTGGAGATCACGAACGCCAACGGCGAGCTGCTGTTGTGGGCGGATACCGCGCAGCGTCAGGCTACGGGCCAGTTGGAGCCTGGGCGTTACCGATTGCGCTTGCGGTCGGCTCCGGCTGGCACGACGGCTATCTCCGTGTGGGTGTGGCTGGGTGGCGTTCCGCCGCAGACCAACAACGACGACCTCACGCGCCTGAGCACCGGCAATTGCGTGGACTGTTATCTGGCCGGTGCGGATCTCACGGGCTACAAGCTGCGCGGAATCAACCTGGCCGGAGCCGACCTGCGCCAAGCCGTGCTGGCTTCGGTCCCCGGCGGCCTGAGCCTCGCGGGCACGGACCTGATGACGATTTACATCGGAGGCGGGGGCAGCACCGGCATGGACGGCGCCGACCTCAGTGGCACCAATCTTACGGCTGCGCGGCTCGATGGCGCCATCATGACCGGTCCCGGCAACAGCCCGGCCAATCTGAGCGGCGCGAATCTGAGCGCGGCGAGCATGACCGATCTCTACCTGCCCTACGCTGACCTGAGCGGAGCCAGTCTGGCCGGGGCTAATCTGTCACGCAGCGTGCTGACCCAAGCCGTGCTGCGGGGTGCAAACCTCGCTGGCGCGGTGATGCTTGGGGTGGATCTGACCGGTGCGGACCTGAGCGCATCGAATCTGGCCGGGACCGATTTCACCGGAGCCCGTCTTGATGGCGCAATCTGGACCAACGGGCAGACCTGCGCGGCAGGGTCGATCGGCGTCTGTCGTTAATCTGATTTCCCGGGCGCTGGCGCGGCCCTTCCGATGGAGGTAGCAAAGGCTGACTGGGCTATTTCAGCCAGCCTCGCCGCCGGAAGTACCACATGGGCACCACGGCGGACGCGGCCATCAGGATCAGCGCGAACGGGTAGCCTACCGCCCAGTCCAGCTCGGGCATGTACTTGAAGTTCATGCCATAGACGCTGGCAATGAGCGTAGGCGGCAGCAGCGCCACGCTGGCCACCGAGAAGATCTTGATGATCTTGTTCTGGTTGATGTTGATGAAACCCACGGTGGCGTCCATCAGGAAGTTGATCTTGTCGAACAGGAACGCGGTATGCGAATCCAGCGAGTCGATGTCGCGTAACAGCTGGCGCGCGTCCTCGAATTGTTCGGCGTTGAGCATCTTGCTGCGCATCATGAAACTGACGGCGCGACGGGTGTCCATCATGTTGCGCCGGATACGGCCGTTCATGTCTTCCTGCCGGGCGATGGCGCCCAGGACCTCACCGGCCATGGCGTCGGTCACATCACCGGCCAGCACCAGCGTGCCAGCCTTCTCCAGCTCGTCATAGATGCCTTCCAGGGTATCGGCGGAATACTCCGCGTCGGCGTCAAACAGCTTGAGCAGCACTTCCTTGGCGTCTTCAATCAGCCCGGGTGCCCGGCGCGCCCGCATGCGCAGCAACCGGAACACCGGCACATCCTCGTCGTGGATCGAGAACAGGACGCCGCGGCTCTTCAGGTTCGTGTTGTGCTGGTTCAGGATGAAGGCGACGCGCACCTGGCGCGGCGCGTCATCGTCGGCGATGAGAAAGTCGCTGCGGATATGCAGTTCGCCGTTGTCTTCCTCGTAGAAGCGCGCGGACTCCTCGATGTCCTCGTCCATCGCGTCTTCAGGAATCGACAGGCCGTAATACTGCTTGATCCAGCGCTTTTCCTCGAGGGTGGGGGACTCAAGATCGACCCAGATCGGCTGGAAACGGGATAACTCTTCGAGCGACTCGATCTCTTCCTGGAAGAGCCGACCGTTGGCGAGTGTGAAAATGTTGAGCATGGCTCACTCCCTTGGGATGGGCTGGGGCTGGCGATGATGAGCTTCGCTTTCAACCCCGGGCCGTAAGCAGGGTCGAAAGCTACCGACTTGGGCAGGTTTCCATGAGGCATGGCTCCAAAAAAATCCAGCAAGAATTATCGCACTGCGTGACCCAAAGCCGGGCACCGATCGACGGGTGAACGGCCTGCGATGCGATGTTCAGCAAGGCCAACGGAAAGGCTGCCCATCCGGTGCGGGTGGTAGAGTCGGTTTCACTTCCTCATTCCTATGTCCCAAGCACTTTCGCCACGGCGTGAACGGTGGCTGTTGCTCACGCTGGCTGGCGTGCAGTTCACCCACATTCTCGATTTCATGATCATGATGCCTCTGGGGCCTCAGTTCACGGAAATCTTTCGGATCACAGACGCGCAGTTCGGTCTGCTGGTTTCCGCCTATACACTGGCGGCGGGCGTATCGGGCCTGGTCGCTTCGACCTATATCGACCGTTTCGACCGAAAGCGCCTGCTATTGGTGCTGTATGCGCTGTTTGCGCTGGCCACACTGGCCTGTGGCCTGGCTTCGAGCTACGGCCTGCTGATGACGGCGCGAGTGGCGGCCGGGGTCTTCGGCGGCGTGCTGTCGGCCCTGTCTCAGACCATTGTGGGCGACGTCATTCCATTCTCGCGTCGCGGGCGCGCCATGGGCATCGTGATGACCTCGTTTTCAGTGGCTACCGTGGCAGGGGTGCCGACGGGGCTGTTTCTGGCAGCGCACCTGGGCTGGCATGCGCCGTTTTTCGGGATTGCCGCCTTGTGCGCCGCGCTGGGCCTGATGGCGGCGTGGACATTGCCCACTCTCGGCCATCATCTGGCCGGGCAGGCGGGGCGATCTGCCCTGGGCGGCATCCGGCGCGTGCTGGCGGATGTCAACCACCTCAAAGCCTTTGCGTTCTCGGGCCTGCTGATGTTCGCCGGATTCACCGTCATTCCGTACATCACCATCTACATGCGGGCCAATGTCGGCCTGACGGCCGAAGAAATTCCCTACATCTATCTGTGTGGCGGCGTTGTGACCTTGTTCACGGCGCGCCTGTTTGGCCGCATGACCGACCGCAAGGGCAAGGTGGAAACCTTTCGCCTGCTGGCCCTGGCCATGATGGTCCCGTTGCTGGCCACGACCTTGCTGGGCAAGGTGCCGCTGTGGGCGGTGCTGGTCGTTTCAACCTTGCTCTTCACCACCATGAGCGGGCGCATGATTCCCGGCATGGCGATCGTGACCTCGGCCGCCGACCCCCAACTGCGGGGAACCTTCATGACGCTCAACGCATCGGTCCAGTCCGCGTCGATGGGGCTGGCGGCGTTCATCGGCGGGCTCATCATTCATCGAGATGCCCAGGGACAGTTGCAGAACTACTGGATGGCCGCGGTCGTCGGCGGATGCGCCAGCCTGGCTGCCCTGTGGGTGGCGGGCCAGTTGACCCTGCACGGCGCAAGGGAACCCTCGCAGCCGGGGGATGCACCCCAAAAATAATCTGATGCGGATCAAACACTTGCGGAGTGACGGGTTCTGGAAATGGCAAAACCCGGGTGGCGCTACCGGCCCGGGATTGCTTTTCAGCGGCATCAGGGGCATAGTGAATCCGGGGCGAAGCAATTGATTCCCTCGGCCGTTCGCAGCAAAGACGGTCTTTTCAACCCGAGAGCAACAGGAGGCTCCTCATGAACCTGACGATCAGCGGTCACCACCTCGAAGTCACCCCGGCATTGCGTACCTATGTGACCACCAAGCTTGATCGAATCACCCGGCATTTTGACCAGGTTGTTGATGTCAAAGTGCTGCTTACCGTGGAGAAGCAGAAAGAAAAGGAAAAACGACAGCGAGCTGAATGCAACATTCATGTCAAGGGCAGTGACCTGTTCGCCGAAAGTTCGCACGAGGATCTGTATGCAGCGGTTGATGAACTGGTCGACAAGCTCGACCGGCAGGTCGTTCGCCACAAGGACAAGATGCAGGAGCACAAGCATGAGACCGCCAAGCGGCTGATGTAAGCCCATTCCCTCCCCTGGCCGAGGCCGCACGGATCACCGCGCGGCCTTTTTTTCGACCATGCCAAAGAGGGATGGCCACACCGGTTCCCGCCGTTGGCGTGATGCATCGTGAACGCGCATCATCGGTGCATAATGCGGTTCCATCCGACCATGAACCGTCTCGCGTCCATCCTTCCCGCCGCCCAAGTCCTTGTGAGCGTCGATGCCACCAGCAAAAAGCGCGCCTTTGAAGAAGTCGGCTTGCTGTTCGAAAATCTGCATGGACTTAGCCGCGCCGTCATCACCGACAGCCTGTTCGCCCGCGAGCGGCTCGGATCGACCGGCCTGGGCCATGGCGTTGCGATTCCCCACGGACGCATCAAGGGGCTGAAGGCGCCGATGGCCGCGGTCTTTCAGCTCGCACACCCCATCGGTTTCGACGCGCCCGATGAGCAGGCCGTCGGCCTTCTGATATTTTTGCTGGTGCCCGAGGCGGCCACGCAGAAACATCTGGAAATCCTGTCGGAAATCGCCGAGTTGCTCAGTGACAGTGGTCTGCGCGAGAAGATCAAGTCCAGCGTCAGCGCCGATGAATTGCATCACATGATTGCCGACTGGCAGTCAGCCCAGCCCGCCTGAATCCTTGAAACCCACGGTTGTCAGCGCGGACGTATTGTTCGAGGACCACCGCGCTGTGCTGCGCTGGGAGTGGGTGGCTGGCTTGGGAGCGTCTGAACGCCGTTTTGACGAGGTCGCCATCCGTGAGGCCCGCTCGGGGGCCGATCTGGTGGGCTATCTCAATTACATCCATCCTTACCGGGTCCAGATTCTGGGTGTGCGGGAGATCGCGTATCTGTCCAACGCCACCGCCGAAGACTGCGCGCGCCGCATTTCCCGCATCGTGACACTGGAACCCCCGGTTCTGGTGCTGGCCGACGGCCAGACCGCGCCGGACGCGCTTTTGTCCATGTGCGAACGCGCCCAGCTGCCGATGTTTGCGACCCGGGAATCGCCGGCCTTCGTGATTGATGTGCTGCGGGCGTATTTGTCCAAGCATTTCGCCGATCGCACCACGATGCATGGCGTTTTCATGGACATTCTGGGGCTGGGGGTGATGATCACCGGCGAGTCCGGCCTGGGCAAGAGTGAACTGGGTCTGGAGCTGATTTCGCGCGGCAATGGACTGGTGGCCGATGATGCCGTGGATCTGTACCGCATCAACCAGACCACGGTCGAAGGGCGTTGCCCGGAACTGCTGCAGAACCTGCTGGAGGTCCGCGGGATTGGCCTGCTGGACATTCGCGCCATTTTTGGCGAAACCGCAGTACGGCGCAGGATGCGCCTTAAGCTCATCGTGCACCTGGTACGCCGCGAGACGATGGAGCGCGAGTATGAGCGCCTGCCCTATGAGCCACTGACACAGGATGTGCTGGGAGTGCCGGTGCGCAAGGTGGTCATCCAGGTGGTGGCGGGACGCAACATCGCAGTTCTGGTGGAGGCGGCCGTTCGCAGCGCGATCCTGCAGCTGCGCGGCATTGACACCTACCAGGAGTTCGTCGAAAGGCATCGCCGAGCGATGGAAAAGAATGCCTGATACGCTCTATTTATATAGCTAACAATCACCATTCTGCGCTGGGAATAAGGACGTTTCTGCCGCAATCTGGCAAGCGGAAAGCAGGCAGCCAGCAGCCGTGGTTCAGCTGCGCTGGGACTTTGCCCGGTGAGCACAGTCTCCCCGGGTGCAATGGGCGTAGAGGCTCAGGGCGTGATCGGCGATGACAAAGCCTTTGGTCGTGGCGACGTCGTTCTGGCGCTTCTCGATTTCCGCATCGTAGAACTCCTCGACGCGGCCACAGTCCAGGCAAACCAGATGGTCGTGATGCTGGCCTTCGTTAAGTTCGTAAACGGCCTTGCCGGACTCAAAATGGCTGCGGCTCAAAATGCCCGCCTGCTCGAACTGCGTCAGGACGCGGTACACGGTGGCCAGACCGATATCGGAGCGCTCTTCCAGGAGAACCCGAAAGACGTCTTCAGCCGTCATGTGACGCAGGCCGCCCTGCTGGAATATTTCGAGGATCTTCAGTCGCGGCAGCGTGGCCTTGAGCCCTGTGCTTTTGAGTTCGTCGATGTTGGCCATGGGGTACTTTCTCTGGCGGGCGGATGGCGGTCAGCGCAGCACCCAGTCGCTACAATGTGACGATCATATCGTCTGACCCATGTCCATGCCTGCCTTGCTCCCTCACGGTTCCCGCCGTACTTTCTCCCTGGCCACGGCAGCTTTTGTGGTCTTGGCCACGCTGTCGGGGTGCAGCGTCATGGAGGGCGCCAGCAAATTTGTGGACCCCTACAAGCATGATGTTGTCCAGGGCAACTTTGTGTCCAAAGAACAGGTGGATGCGCTCCAGCCAGGCATGAGCCGCCAGCAAGTGCGCGACATTCTCGGTACGCCGCTGCTGTCGAGCATCTTTCATGGCGATCGCTGGGAGTACGTCTTCAGGCTGGAGCGCCGCGGGGCTGAAACGCAGAAGTACCTCCTGACGGTCCATTTCAAGGGGGATACCCTGGCGCGCTTCGAAGGCGACACCATGCCGACCGAGGCGGAGTTTGTCTCCAGGTTCGATTCAGTCAAGAAGGTGGCAAACGTCCCGCTGCTTGAAGTTCCCGAGGAAGTGCTCAGGGATTTTGATCTGAAGAACCCTCGTAGTCCCTCAACTGCAATCGCTGGCGCTACCGCGACGAGCCTTCAGCAAGCGCCCCAAGCTTACCCCCCTCTGGAGTCTCCCGAAGATCAGCAAGCACAGGAGCGGGTCGCCAACACTCAACGCGTGGCGGCAAAAGCAGTGACCGCTGCGCCGGTTCCAGTGACAGTGCCTGTGGCTGTTTCTGCGCCTGCACCTGCTCCTGTCCCGGTTCCTGTGCCTGCGAAGGTGGAGGCGCAAGCCAAAGCAGATGCGCAGGCCAGAGCGGAAGCACAGGCCAAGGCAGAAGCGCAGGCCAAGGCGGAGGCACAAGTCAAGGCCGAAGCGCAAGCCAAGGCAGAAGCGCAGGCCAGGGCGGAAGCACAGGCCAAGGCAGAAGCGCAGGCCAGGGCAGAAGCGCAGGCCAGGGCAGAAGCACAGGCCAAGGCAGAAGCACAGGCCAAGGCAGAGCGCAAGCCAGGGCAGAAGCACAGGCCAAGGCAGAAGCACAGGCCAAGGCGGAGGCACAGGCCAAGGCGGAGGCACAGGCCAGAGCGGAAGTGCAAGCCAAGGTAGAAGTACAAACGAAAGCGGAAGCACAGACCAGGGCACTAGCAGCCGCCCCTGCGCTCGCTTCAACGGCACCCGCACCGGTGTCAGGTCCTTTGGTTGCCCCCGCCGCGCGGGTCGCGGCGTCTCCGGCCGTCGAAAGCGCGCCGTTGCCCATGCCGGTCCTGACTGGCGTGGATCCAGAAATCGCGGCCTTTCTGAACCAATGGATCAAGGACTGGCAAGCCAAGAACGCTGCAGCTTTTTTCTCGCACTATGTGCCGGAATTCAGGGGTTCCAGCGCAAGCCGCCCGGAATGGGAGGCAGTCACGCTGCCGCGCATCCAGGGCCCGAGAAAACTAACGGTCAGTATTCATGACTTGCGCAGCCGACAGGTTTCGCCAACCGAGGCCCGTATTGTTTTTAGGCAGGTCTACATTTCAGACGCTGGAAACGATGTCTTTCTCAAGGCCATGTTCCTGACGAAACGCGATGGTCGCTGGATGATCGAACGCGAATTTGCCACCCTCGATTCGAGATGATCAGTCCATACCGCGTGGCCGTGGCCGGCGCCTCCGGGCGTATGGGCCATATGTTGATCGAGGCGATTCAGGGCTCGGGAGACTGCTCGCTCGCGGGGGCACTCGACATTGCTGCCAGCCCGGCGATTGGCCAGGATGCCATGGCCTTTTTGGGGCGCACCGGTGGTGTTGCCATTACTGCCGATCTGGATGCGGGCCTGAAAAACGCCCAGGTGTTGATCGACTTCACCCGCCCCGAGGGGACGCTGGCACACTTGCGGGTGTGTCGGGCATCCGGGGTCAACGCGGTGATCGGCACGACGGGCTTCACGGACGCGCAGAAACTTGAGATCGCCGATGCGGCGCGCGACATCGCCATCATGATGGCCCCCAACATGAGCGTGGGCGTGAACGTGACCCTCAAGTTGCTCGAAATGGCGGCGAAGGCTTTGTCCACCGGCTACGACATCGAAATCATCGAGGCACACCACCGCCACAAGGTCGATGCCCCATCGGGCACGGCACTGAAGATGGGCGAAGTCATCGCCGAGGCGCTTGGGCGCGACCTGAAGGACTGCGCCGTGTACGCCCGCCAGGGGGTGACCGGCGAGCGCGACCCTTCGTCGATCGGTTTTGCCACCATCCGCGGCGGCGACATCGTGGGTGACCACACCGTGCTGTTTGCCGGCACCGGCGAGCGCATCGAAATCAGCCACAAGTCTTCCAGCCGCTCGACCTACGCGCAGGGCAGCCTGCGGGCGGTGCGTTTCCTGGCAGAGCGCAAGAGCGGTCTGTTCGACATGGCCGATGTGCTGGGGCTGAAGTGAGTTTTTTTCAGCTGCTCGCCGAAGGCGATGCGATCAGCCGGGCCGTGGCGCTGCTGTTGCTGGTCATGTCGGTGGCGAGCTGGGTGGTGATCCTGTGGAAGCTCTGGCTGCTGCCTCGCGCCGCCGGCGACGTGACCCGCAGTGTGGCGGCGTTCTGGCAGGCGCCTTCACTGGATGACGCACGGCAAAAGGTCGCCACATTCGACCGCGAAACTCTGGTCCTGCCGCTGGTCACGGCAACCCGGCCCGAAGCCCCCGGCACGCTGGCCGCGACAGGAGACCGGGCGCAGCAACTGACCCGGGTGCTGCGTGATGCGCTCCACGCCGCCGTGAACAAGCTGCAATACGGGCAGGTTTTGCTGGCGACCGTGGGCTCCACGGCGCCATTCGTCGGATTGCTCGGTACGGTCTGGGGCATTTATCTCGCGCTGACCGGGATTGCCAGCGCCGGGCAGATCACGATCGACAAGGTTTCAGGCCCGGTGGGTGAAGCGCTCATCATGACGGCGGCTGGTCTCGCGGTGGCGATTCCGGCGGTGCTGGCCTACAACGTATTCGGTCGCCAGATCGGCCGCATCGAAGCCGAGCTCGAAGGCTTCGCGCGCGATCTGCGCGAACTCCTGGCGAATCGAATACCCTGATTTATGGCATTTGGCCGCCTTGAGCGCAGCGAAGGGCCTCGCCCCTTCAGCGAAATCAACGTCACACCGCTGGTGGACGTGATGCTGGTGCTGGTGGTGATTTTCATCATCACGGCGCCGCTGATGGCCAGTTCCATCAAGCTCGATCTGCCCAGGACCGAGGCCGCCCAGCCCAGCGAAACGCCGCAGTTTGTGACCCTGGTGGTCGACAAGGCCGGGCAAGCCTTCCTGAATGACAGGCCCGCCACACTGGCCGAACTCGGCCAAGGCCTGGCGCGGGCCGCCGCGCTGAACCCGGACACCGAGGTTCAATTGCGTGCCGACGAAGGGGTTGCCTACGGACGCGTGGTCGAGGTGATCGGGCTGGCGCAAAAAGCGGGTTTGTCGCGCATCGGCTTTGTCACCGATCCCGCCAAACCGGCTGCGCCCGCCCGATGAGACCCGAACCCGGCGTGGACCGCAGGTCAAGCGCCTAAAATCCGGGGCAGTAGCTCTCAAAACTGCCGCCCGCAGGGGTGGCTCAAGACTGTTCCCATGCAAGACAAGTACCAGCACATTGAGGTGGAGCGCGCCGCGCACAGCCACTGGACGGCCAGCGACGCCTACCGCGTGACCGAGGACACCGGCAAAAAGAAGTTTTACGCCTGCTCCATGCTGCCCTACCCCAGCGGCAAGCTGCACATGGGCCATGTGCGCAACTACACCATCAACGACATGCTCACGCGCTACCTGCGCATGAACGGCTACAACGTGCTGATGCCCATGGGCTGGGACGCCTTCGGCCTGCCGGCTGAAAACGCGGCGCTGAAAAACGGTGTGCCGCCGGCCAAATGGACCTACGACAATATCGCCTACATGAAGCAGCAGATGCAGGCGATGGGCCTGGCCATCGACTGGAGCCGCGAGGTGGCCACCTGCGACCCCAGCTACTACCGGTGGAACCAGTGGCTGTTCCTGAAGATGCTGGAAAAAGGCATCGCCTACCGCAAGACCCAGGTCGTCAACTGGGACCCGGTGGACCAGACGGTGCTGGCCAACGAGCAGGTGATCGATGGCAAGGGCTGGCGCACCGGCGCGGTGGTGGAAAAGCGCGAGATCCCCGGCTACTACCTCAAGATCACCGATTACGCCGAGGAGTTGCTGGAGCACGTGAAGACCGGACTGTCCGGCTGGCCTGAGCGCGTCAAGCTGATGCAGGAAAACTGGATCGGCAAGTCAGAGGGCGTGCGCTTTGCCTTCACCCACACCATCCGGGGTGCGGACGGCCAGTTGATCGACGGCGGGCGCATGTACGTCTTCACGACGCGCGCCGACACCATCATGGGGGTGACCTTCTGCGCTGTCGCGCCCGAGCACCCATTGGCCGTTCATGCGGCGCAGTCGAACCCCGCACTGGCCACCTTCATCGACGACTGCAAATCCGGCGGCACCACCGAGGCCGAGCTCGCCACGCAGGAAAAGAAGGGCATGGCCACCGGACTGCAAGTGATGCATCCGCTGACTGGCAAGGCGATTGACCTGTGGGTCGGCAACTACGTGCTCATGAGCTATGGCGACGGTGCGGTGATGGGCGTGCCAGCGCACGACGAGCGCGATTTCGAGTTCGCCCTGAAGTACGGCCTGCATATCACCCAGGTGGTGCATGTGGACGGCGAACATTACGACTACCACCACTGGCACGACTGGTACGGCGACAAGCAGCGCGGTGTCACCATCAACTCCGACGTGTTCAGCGGCATGTCCTACAAGGACGCCGTACATGCCGTGGCCCATGCGCTGGCGCGGGATGGACTGGGCGAGAAAAAAACCACCTGGCGCCTGCGCGACTGGGGCGTAAGCCGCCAGCGCTACTGGGGCACGCCGATCCCGATCATTCACTGCGACGACCATGGGGCGGTGCCGGTGCCTGAGAAGGACCTGCCGGTAGTGCTGCCCACCGATTGCGTGCCCGACGGCTCCGGCAATCCGCTGCACAAGCACGAGGGATTTCACGCGGGTGTGGTCTGCCCGGTCTGCGGCAAGCCGGCCCGGCGCGAAACCGACACCATGGACACGTTTGTGGACAGTTCGTGGTATTTCATGCGCTACTGCGATCCGAAGAACGAGCAGGCCATGGTCGCTGCGGGCGCCGACTACTGGATGCCGATGGACCAGTACATCGGCGGCATCGAGCACGCCATCCTGCACTTGCTGTACGCGCGCTTCTGGACCAAGGTGATGCGAGACCTCGGGCTGGTCAAGGTGGACGAGCCCTTCACGAAGCTGCTGACGCAGGGCATGGTGCTCAACCACATCTACTCGCGCAAGAGCGACAAGGGGGGCATCGAATATTTCTGGCCGGCCGAGGTGGAAGACCTCCATGACGACGGCGGCAAGGTCATCGGCGCGAAGCTGAAGCAGGCCAAGGGCGATCTGCCCGCTGGCACCCCCATCACCTACGAGGGTGTGGGCACCATGAGCAAGTCCAAGAACAACGGCGTCGACCCGCAGGACCTGATCGAGAAGTACGGCGCCGACACGGCCCGCCTGTACACCATGTTCACCGCGCCGCCCGAGGCCACGCTGGAGTGGAATGACGCGGCGGTGGAGGGCAGCTACCGATTCCTGCGCCGGGTGTGGAACTTTGGCGTCAAACTGAATGCTACTGAAAGCATAGCTGACTATGACCATTCTACGCTGGGAAGAGGCCAAAAAAGCATTGAATTCAGTAAAAGCGCCAAGACTTTGCGCCTGGAAATCCACAGCGTGCTCAGGCAGGTCGATTACGACTACCAGCGCATGCAGTACAACACCGTGGTCTCGGGTGCGATGAAGATGATCAACGCGCTGGAAGACTTCAAGGGGGAAGGCACCCTGGGTGACCGGGTCGCAGCGGCCGAGGGCTTTGGCATTCTGCTGCGCTGCCTGTACCCGGCGACGCCGCATATCACGCATGCGCTGTGGCAGGCGCTGGGCTATGCGGCCTTGCAGGGGGAACTGCTGGACGCCCCCTGGCCCAGGGTGGACGACGCCGCGCTCAAGCAGGACGAGATTGAACTGATGCTGCAAGTCAACGGCAAGCTGCGCGGTGCCATCCGCGTTCCGGCGACAGCTTCGAAGGAACAGATCGAGTCGATTGCCCTGGCCAGCGAGGCCTTTGTGATGCAGGCCAAAGGTGCTGCGATCAAACGTGTCATCCTGGTGCCGGGGCGCCTGGTCAACGTGGTCATCTGACATGAGCCGCCGTCCCGCCTCCCAGACCCGACGGGCCGGTTGCGCGGTATCCGTGCCGCTGCCCAGCCTCTCCTCCATGGTGCGCCGTGGCCTGCTGGCCGCGGGGCCGGCGCTGGTGTTGTCCGCCTGCGGGTTCAAGTTGCGCCAGGCGCCAAACTTTGCCTTCAGGACGATTTTCATCGTGTCACCCGAGGGCTTGCCGCTGGCTGCCGAACTGCGGCGCAGCATCGGATCCGCGGACAAGATGAAGGTGCTGACCAACCCCGCCGAGCTCGCCAGCGCGGAAGTGGTGCTGGAGGTGCTGTCCACCCAGCAGGAAAAAGTGGTCGTGGCGCAAAATTCAACCGGTCAGGTGCAGGAGTTCCAGTTGCGCATGCGCGTCAGGTTCCAGCTGCGCACCCCCAAGGGAAGAGACCTGATTGTCGAAACCGAGCTGCAGCAACAGCGCGCCCTGAGCTTCAGCGAAACTGCGGCGCTGGCCAAGGAGGCCGAGGAAGCCCTGCTGTATCGCAGCATGCAGACCGAACTCGTGCAGCAAATCATGCTTCGGCTGGCCGCCGTGAGGGAAATATGAGACCTTGCGGGACAGACCGCAGTGATGCGCAGCGAACCAGCGCTGTCCCCGACCGACCAGGGACTTGCGGGACAGACCGCCGCGCCGCGCACCGCGCCAGCGCTGTCCTCTACTGATCCGGACCATGCAACTCGCTGCTGCCCAGCTCGCGGGCCATCTGCAAAAAGGCCTTCGCGCGCTCTATACCCTGCACGGCGACGAACCTTTGCTGGTTCAGGAGGCCGGGGATGCGATTCGCGCCGCCGCGCGCGCCCAGGGCTACACCGAACGCACGTCGCACACGGTGGCCGGTGCGCACTTCGACTGGAGCGAGGTGCTGGCGGCGGGCGGCTCCCTGAGTCTTTTTGCCGACCGGCAGATCGTCGAGATTCGCATTCCCTCGGGCAAACCCGGCAAGGACGGCAGTGTCGCCATCCAGCAACTGGCTGAAAGTGCCCGGGGCAGCGACAGCACGCTGACCCTGTTCATGCTGCCCCGGCTGGACAAGGCCACCCGGACCGGCGCGTGGTTCATGGCGCTCGAAAATGCCGGCGTGACGATCGCGATCGATCCCGTGGAGCGGGCGGCCTTGCCCCAGTGGATCGCGCAGCGCCTGCAGCACCAGGGCCAGCGCGTGACCGCGGGCGAAGAAGGCCAGCGCACCCTGCAGTTCTTTGCCGACCGCGTGGAGGGCAACCTGCTGGCCGCGCACCAGGAGATCCAGAAACTCGCGCTGCTGTTTCCCGAGGGTGAACTGGGGTTTGATCGGGTGGAGGGCGCCGTGCTCAACGTGGCCCGTTACGACGTTTTCAAGCTCTCCGAGGCGGTGCTGGGCGGCCAGAGCGCGCGCGTGCAGCGCATGCTCGACGGGCTGCGCGCGGAAGGCGAGGCCGAAGTGCTGGTGCACTACACCCTGGCCGAGGACATCCGCGCGCTCAAGCGGGTGAAAGACGCCATGAACGCCGGCCGTCCGCTGCCCATGGCCCTGCGGGAGCAGCGGATCTGGGGCGTCAAGGAACGTCTGTTCGAGCGCGTGTTGCCGCGTCTCAATGACAGCACCCTCTCCACGCTGCTCCAGGCGGCGCACCAGGTGGATGGCATCGTCAAGGGGCTCAAGCAGCCCGACTGGCCCACCAACGGCTGGCAGGCGCTGCACCGGCTGGCCATGATGTCGTGCCAGGCGTGCCGGGTTCCGCCAGCGCCGTCGCGCCCCGCGGTCGTTGCCCCGAGCCGGGTTTCCTGAATCCCTCCACAATACAGGCATGACCGCGTTGAACACCGCTGAAACCCTGCAAAACCTCGGTTTGCGGGCCAAGACTGCCTCCGCCCTGATGGCCAGGGCCCCGACCGCCGTGAAGAACGCAGCCCTGAAGAAACTGGCCGTCCTGCTGCGCGCCAATGTGCAGGCGCTGCAGATCGACAATGCCCGTGACCTGGAGCGCGCCACCGCCGCCGGGCTGGCCGCGCCGATGGTGGACCGGCTTAAACTGACACCCAAGGTGCTGGAAACCTGCGCCGAAGGCTGCGAGCAGCTGGCCGCCATGCCGGATGTGATCGGCGAGATCCTCGGCATGCGGCAGCAGCCCAGCGGCATTCGCGTGGGCCAGATGCGCGTGCCGATCGGCGTGTTCGGCATGATCTTCGAGAGCCGGCCGAACGTCACCATCGAGGCCGCCAGCCTGTCGATCAAGAGCGGCAACGCCTGCATCCTGCGCGGTGGCTCCGAAGCCATCGAATCGAACAAGGCGCTGGCCAGGCTGGTGCAGCGGGCGCTGGTGGAAAGCGGCCTGCCGGCGGATGCCGTGCAGCTAGTGCCCACCACCGACCGCGAGGCCGTTGGCCACCTGATCACGATGCCGCAGTATGTGGACGTGATCATCCCGCGCGGCGGCAAGGGGCTGATCGAGCGCATCAGCCGCGATGCCAAGGTGCCGGTCATCAAGCACCTCGACGGCAACTGCCACACTTATGTGGATGATCCCTGCGACATCGCCATGGCCGTGAAGGTGGCCGACAACGCCAAAACCCATAAATACAGCCCCTGCAATGCCAGCGAAGGCCTGCTGGTGGCGCGCGGCGTGGCGGGGGAATTCCTGCCCCGGATCGGCGCGATCTACGCCGCCAAGGGCGTGGAAATGCGCGGCTGCGCCGAAGCCCTGGCGATCCTGGCGGCGGTACCTGGCGCCAGCGTGAAGGCCGCCACCGAGCAGGACTGGTTCGAGGAATACCTGGCGCCCATCATCAGCATCAAGGTCGTGGCCGGCGTGGACCAGGCGATTGGCCACATCAACCACTACAGCAGCCACCACACCGACGCCATCATCACCCGCGACCACAATCACGCGCAGCAGTTCCTGCGCGAGGTCGATTCGGCCAGCGTGATGGTCAACACCAGCACGCGTTTTGCGGATGGTTTTGAATTTGGCCTCGGTGCGGAAATCGGCATCAGCACCGACAAATTCCATGCGCGTGGACCGGTCGGCATCGAGGGGCTGACCTCGCTCAAGTACGTGGTGCTAGGCAATGGAGAGGTGCGTGGCTGACGCCTTGCGCCGCAACAGCGGCTGGCCGCACGCCGCCTGGCGCGACTGCGGCGCGACGCTGCTGGCCACGGACGCGCAGGGCCGGTTGATCCTGACCGATGACTTCCTGCGCTTCCTGCTGGCGCGGCCAGAACTTGAGCCCGTGCCCGAATCGTGCGCAGCCGAACGGGCCTTGCATGATCAACTGCTGGCCAACCCGCACCGCAGCGTGGCATCCGGTGATCTGGCGGCCATTCAGGACCGCGACGCCACAGAGAACTACGCTGTGTGGCTGCGCTGGCGCGACCGCCTGCAGGCCGCGCCCACGCTGGAGGCCGCTTACCTGGCCCTGTTCCAGGGCGAGGGCGTGGATGTACCGCCGGTGCTGGTCCAGCAACTCACGCAGATCCTCCTGCGCCATGTGCTGGCGTCCCGTGCCGTGCGGGCCGCGGGCGAAGACGCCGCCGCCTTGCAGGCGCGCGCCGCCGAAATGCTGTTTCGCACGCAGAAAATTTCGGTGCTCGACGATGGCGCTGTCATGGCGGCCGACGATCAGACCGTGGAGCGCCAGGCCCTGTCCGCCGGATTCGGCACCCTGGGCGAACTGCTCCGGCAGGGCGGCATTCCGCTGCGCAGTGTGGATCTCGATGTGCTGGGCGCGGAGAACGCCGCGGCTTACTGGCCCCGCAGCGAGCACTTTGACTGGGTCGTCAGCCTGAACCGCGGGCAGCCGGCGCTCGACGCGCTGTGCCGGGTGCTGGAGCACTGGATTGCGCATTTCCTGAGCGTCGAGGTGAAAATCCAGACCGACCGCGAGATCGTCGACGAACACTGGGTCTGGCATGTGGGGCTGGACGCGCAGGCCAGCAGCATCCTCAACGATCTGTACACCGGCGCCGAAGTGGGTGAAGACCGCTTGCGCCGCCTGCTGTGCCTGTTCCGGCTGGAGTTCGCCAACCCCGCCGACATGCTGGCCGAGGTGGCCGGGCGGCCGGTTTACCTCGCGATGGCCATGGACGAGCAGAATCGCCTCAAGCTCAAACCCCAGAACCTGCTGCTGAATCTGCCCCTGGCGCGCCGTTCCTGAACCCGGGCCCGGGCCTGCCTGCGGCGCGGCGCGCGGCCACCGGGGTGTCACTTGAATGGGGCATGATCATCCCCAACTCTTAAAATCCTGCAATCTACTTCCAGAAAGAGGGCCGTATGGTTCCGCATCTCATCACGGCGCTCACGGGCCCGATCAACGAACTCGAACAACGCGTGCTCGATTCCATGCCGGCGATCGAGCGCTGGTTCCGCCTGGAGTGGATGGAGCACACCCCGCCGTTCTACAGCTCGGTGGACATCCGCAATGCCGGGTTCAAGCTGGCGCCGGTGGACACCAATCTCTTTCCGGGCGGCTGGAACAACCTGACCGAGGACATGCTGCCCCTGGCGGTGCAGGCCGCGCAGGCGGCCATCGAGAAGATCTGCCCCGAGGCGCGCAACCTGCTGATCGTTCCCGAAAACCACACCCGCAACACCTTCTACCTGAGCAACGTGGTGCAGTTGCGCCGCATCTTCAACATGGCCGGCCTGAACGTACGCATCGGCTCCATCAGCCCGGAGATCAAGGAAACCACCGTGATCGACCTGCCGGGCGGCGAGCAGATCACGCTGGAGCCGGTGATCCGCAGCGCCAAGCGGCTGGGCCTGAAAGACTTCGACCCGTGCACCATCCTGCTCAATAACGACCTGTCGGCCGGGGCGCCGGGCATCCTGGAGGATCTGCACGAGCAGTACCTGCTGCCGCCCCTGCATGCGGGCTGGAGCGTGCGCCGCAAGAGCAAGCATTTCCAGAGTTATGAAGAAGTGTCCAAGCGCTTCGGCAAGTTGCTGGGCATCGACCCGTGGCTGATCAACCCGATGTTCGGCAAGTGCGGCGAAGTCAACTTCACCGAGGGCACGGGCATGGATTGCCTGCAGAGCAATGTGGACGCACTGCTGACCAAGATCCGCCGCAAATACAAGGAATACGGCATCAACGAAAAACCGTTCGTGGTGGTCAAGGCCGACAACGGCACTTATGGCATGGGCATCATGACGGTGCGCGACGTGAAAGACCTCGATGCGCTGAACCGCAAGACGCGCAACAAGATGAGCGTGATCAAGGACGGGCAGGAAGTCAGCGACGTGATCATCCAGGAAGGCGTGCTGACCAACGAGCGCATGAACGACGCCGTGGCCGAACCGGTGGTCTACATGATGGACCGCTATGTGGTGGGCGGCTTCTACCGCGTGCATGCCGAGCGCGGCGTTGATGAAAACCTCAATGCGCCGGGTTCCAGTTTCGTGCCGCTGGCCTTCGAGAGCAGCACGCACCTGCCGCAGCCCGGTGTCAAGCCGGGCGCCAGCGCTCCCAACCGTTTCTACATGTATGGCGTAATTGGCCGCCTGGCCATGGTGGCGGCCAGCTACGAGCTGGAAGCCACCGATCCGGACGCTGAAATCTACGACTGAGTTGACCCCCACGGTCGGCACTTCGTGTCCTCTCTGCCCCCCGAGGGGGCGCTGCCTTGCTTGGGGCGGCCCGGCGCTGCGGCCTGAGTTGACCCCCACGTTCGGCACTTCGTGTCTTCTCTGCCCCCCGAGGGGGCGCTGCCTTGCTTGGGGCGGCCCGGCGCTGCGGCCTGAACGGTGCCTGCCCGAAAAACTGTTGCGCCGCAACATTTTCGGGCAGAGTGTCATTTCATAACGACACCCGGCTTGCGGCGGCGGGCGGCGGGCGCAAAATAGCCGCTTCACCGTTCTGGAGCTCCGCCGGTACGACGGGGCCGTTTTGTGTCAGCATCCAAATCCTCTCTGGCCGCACTCACGCTGGGCGCCATCGGCGTGGTCTATGGCGACATCGGCACCAGTGTCCTGTACGCCGTCAAGGAGGTGTTCGGCTCCGGCCATGTGCCGTTCACGCCGGACAACGTCTACGGCATCCTGTCCATCTTTTTCTGGACCCTCACGGTCATCATCTCGCTGAAATACGTGACGCTGGTGCTGCGGGCGGACAACAACGGCGAAGGCGGGCTGGTGGCCATGCTGGCGCTGGCGTCACAGTCGGTCAAGGACAAGCCGCGGCTGCGCCGCTGGCTGCTGGGCATCGGCATTTTTGGCACCTGCCTGTTCTACGGCGACGGCGTCATCACCCCGGCGATCTCGGTGCTGTCCGCGGTCGAGGGCCTGGAGGTGGTGTCGCCGACCTTCAAGAAGGCCGTGATTCCACTCACGCTGGTGATCCTGTTCGGGCTGTTCGCGGTGCAGAAGCACGGCACGGCCGGCATTGGCAAGTTCTTTGGTCCGGTCACGCTGGTCTGGTTCGCGGTCATCGCCCTGCTCGGCGTCAGCCACATCGTGTCGCATCCCGAGATATTGTGGGCCATCAGCCCGCATTACGCGCTCGGGTTCATGTTTCACCACCCCGGCATCACCTTCATCATCCTCGGTGCGGTCGTGCTGTGCGTGACCGGGGGCGAGGCGCTCTACGCCGACATGGGGCACTTTGGCAAGAAGCCGATCCGGCTGGCCTGGTTTTCCATCGTCATGCCCTCGCTCACGCTGAACTACTTCGGCCAGGGCGCGCTGTTGCTGGCCAACCCGGCGGCCGTGAAGAACCCGTTCTACATGATGGCGCCCGACTGGGCGCTCATTCCCCTGGTGGTGCTCGCGACCGCAGCCACGGTGATCGCCTCGCAGGCCCTGATCACCGGCGCCTTCAGTGTGACCAAACAGGTGATCCAGCTGGGCTACCTGCCGCGCCTGCAGGTGCATCACACCAGCGTCAAGGACACCGGGCAGATCTACATGCCGTTCGTGAACTGGGGGCTGTTCGTGCTGATCGTGCTGGCGGTGGTGATGTTCCGCTCGTCGAGCAACCTGGCCGCCGCCTACGGCATTGCCGTGACGCTGGACATGCTGATCACCACCGTGCTGACGTTTTTCGTGATCCGTTATGGCTGGAAGTATCCCCTGGCGCTGTGCATTGCGGCCACGGGCTTTTTCTTTGTGGTGGACCTGGCGTTCTTCGCCTCCAACCTGTTGAAGCTGCTGGAAGGCGGCTGGTTCCCGCTGCTGATCGGCGGCGCGGTCTTCATGCTGATGATGACCTGGAAGCAGGGCCGCGGGCTGCTCAACGACTCGTTGCGCAAGGACGCGCTGGACCTGCCCAGCTTCCTGGAGGCGGTGTTCGTCAGCCCGCCCACGCGCGTGGACGGCACGGCGGTGTTCCTGACGGCCGAGCCCGGCACCGTGCCCAACGCGCTGCTGCACAACCTCAAGCACAACAAGGTGCTGCACGCCAACAACCTGTTCGTCACCGTGCGCAGCCACGAAGTGCCCTGGATCGGCATGGACCGGCGCACCGAGATCGAATCCCTGGGCCACGATTGCTGGCAGGTGACCGTGAACTACGGCTTCAAGAACGACCCCGACCTGCCCAAGGCGCTGCAGCAGATCCGGGGCCGGGGCTGCAATCTGGACGTGATGACGACCAGCTACTTCCTGTCGCGCGACATCGTGATCCCCACCATCGGCAATGGCATGGCGCAGTGGCGCGAAAAGCTGTTTGCCCAGATGCACCACAACGCCAGCGGGGCGGCGGCATTTTTGAACCTGCCGAACAACGCCGTCGTCGAGTTGGGATCAAAAATCGAGATTTGAAGACTTTTTGGCACTATCCCAGCGTCGGAAGGTCATTGTTTGCTACATATTTAATAATACTTCATGAAGCTGCTCTTTATTGCCGATCCGCTCGAATCCTTCAAGGTTTACAAGGACACCACCTTCGCCATGATGCGCGAGGCGCAGCGGCGCGGCCACACGGTCGCCGCCTGCGAGCCGCAGGACGTGATGTGGCAGCGCGGCGCGCAGGTCATGGCACATGTGCGCGACATCACGCTGACCGGCCGGCCCGACGCCTGGTTCGAGGAACGCGGCACCCGCGCCGTGCCCCTGAAGGATTTCGACGCCATCCTGATGCGCAAGGACCCGCCGTTTGACAGCGAGTATTTTTACGCCACTCACCTGCTGGAGCAGGCCGAACGCGACGGTGCCCGGGTGTTCAACAAGCCCGGCGCGCTCCGCGACCACCCGGAAAAGCTTGCGATCATGGAATTTCCGCAGTTCATTGGCCCCACGCTGGTGACGCGCGACGAGGCCGACATCAAGCGCTTCCACGCCGAACACGGCGACATCATCCTCAAGCCGCTGGACGGCATGGGTGGCATGGGCATCTTCCGCGTCGGGCCGGACGGGCTGAACCTGGGCAGCATCACCGAGACGCTGAACCGCCACGGCGCGCAGAGCCTGATGGTGCAGAAGTTCCTGCCCGAGATCGTCGACGGCGACAAGCGCGTGCTGGTGATCGGCGGCAAACCCGTGCCGTTCTGCCTGGCGCGCATTCCGCAGGGCAGCGAGGTGCGTGGCAACCTGGCGGCGGGCGGCAAGGGCGTGGCGCGGCCAATATCAGGGCGCGACCGCGAGATTGCCGAAGCGCTGGGCCCGATCCTGCACAACCGCGGCCTGCTGCTGGTGGGGCTGGACGTGATCGGCGACTGCCTCACCGAGATCAACGTCACCAGCCCGACCTGCTTCCAGGAAATTTTTGATCAGACCGGCTGCGACGTGGCGGCGCTGTTCATCGATGCGCTGGAGGCGGCAGTCCGGGGCTAGATCGCTCCGCCGGCCTTCCCGGGCGCCCGGGAGCGGCTATCAGGCCGCGTTTTTGATGGAAATGGCGTGTTCCCAGCGTAGAATGGTCATTGTTTGCTATCAATTGCAGACTAATTTTCAGCTGGCCTACCGTCCTCGAAAACCCTGAGCTCGCCGGGTGGCAACTGCTTCCAGACCTCGTTGGTGGTCAGCGGTGCCGTCACCACCACGGCCACCCGGTCGCTGACCCGCGTCTGGTCGGCGAAGTTCACGCTCACGTCCTCGTCGCTCAAGGTGGCCGTGGCGAAGGGGTGCTGGCGCACCACGTAGTAGAGGTTGGTGGAGGCATGGGCCCACAGCGCCTGGCCGTTGGAGAGGAGGAAGTTGAAGGTGCCGTGTCGGGCGATCCGCGGCACCAGCTCGCGCAGTGTGAGCGTGAGCTCGGCCACGCTGGGCACATCGGCGTGCGATTTGGCCAGTTCCTGCATCAGCCAGCAGAAGGCGCGCTCGCTGTCGGTGCTGCCGACCGGGTGAAAGCCGGCGTGCAGGCGCGGGTGAAAGTCCTTCAGGTCGCCGTTGTGGGCGAACACCCAGTAGCGGCCCCAGAGCTCGCGCACGAAGGGGTGGCAGTTCTCCAGCGCCACCTCCCCCTGCGTGGCCTTGCGGATGTGGGCGATCACGTTCTGGCTCTTGATGGGATAGCGGCGGATCAGCTCGGCCACGGGTGACGCGCAGGCGCTCTGGTGGTCCACGAAATGGCGCACGCCGCGGCCCTCGAAGAAGGCGATGCCCCAGCCGTCGCCGTGGTGATCGGTGCGCCCGCCGCGCTGGGCAAAACCCGTGAAGCTGAAGGTCACGTCGGTCGGCGTGTTGCAGTTCATTCCAAGCAGCTGGCACATGGCGGTCAGGCGTCCTTTCTGGCGGGGTGCCGGGGTGGGTGCTCGCGCAGCTGCCAGGCGGCCACCATGGCCAGCGTGCACAGCAGCGCCAGTCCGATGAACACCTCGTTGAAGGCCGCGAGCCGCGCCGGACTGCTGGCCGGATTGCCCAGCGCGTCGCCATGCGCGGCCAGGCGCCATTCCAGCGCGATGCCGCACAGGCTCACGCCGACCGCCCCGCCGAGCATGCGCACGAAACTGATGACGCTGGAGCCCTGGGGAATCAGCGCAGGCGGCAGTCCACGCATCGAGCCCAGGTTGAGCGAGGGCAGGATGAAGCCCAGCCCGATGCGCCCCAGGATGGCCCAGGCCACCAGCCACCCGATGCTGCTGTCCAG
>JAABRA010000369.1 GCA_011391155.1 Burkholderiales bacterium | reverse complement strand
GCAACTGCAACTGCGGTTGCGTTTGCGACGCGCGCGCCCGCAATTGCCCGCAGCCGCCCTCGACGTCCTGCCCGGCCGACTGGCGCAGCTTGGTCAGCACGCCGCGCCGGTGCAGCGCGCGCGCCATTTCAGCGGCGCGCTCCCAGGAGGGGCGTGCGAAGTCCAAACCGTCAACGGCGTTGTAAGGGATCAGGTTCAGGATCGCGTATTTGCCGTGCAGCAGGCGCACCAGGCCGTCGATTTCCGCGTCGCTGTCGTTGATGCCTTCCAGCAGCGTCCACTGGACCTGCATCGGGTAACCGGTGGCGCGGGCATAGCGCTCGCCCAGTTCCATCAATTCACCGGGGTCAATGCGCGGCGCACGCGGCAGCAGCCGGGCACGCAAGCCGGCGTCGGTGGTGTGCAGCGACAGCGCCAGCGCGGGCTTGACGCGCCCCTGCGGCAGCCGCTCGAACACGCGCACATCGCCCACCGTGGAAAACACCAGGTTCTTGTGCCCGATGCCGCCCGCCGTGCCGAGCAGCTCGATGGCCTCCATCACGGCGTCCAGGTTGTGCGCGGGCTCGCCCATGCCCATGAAGACCACCTTGTGTACTGGCCGCAGTGCGCGCGCCAGCGCCACCTGCGCGACAATCTCGGCGCTGCCGAGTTGCCGCAGCAGGCCGCCCTGGCCGGTCATGCAAAACACGCAGCCCACGGCGCAGCCGACCTGGGTGGAGACGCACAGGCCGGCGATCCGGCCCGGTGCCAGCAGCACGCTCTCCACGGTCTGGCCGTCGGCCAGTTCGACCAGCAGGCGCACGGAGCCGTCCACGGCAGGGTGTTCGGAGCGCAAGCGTGCCAGGCCGGCCAGCCCGGTGGTCAGCGCCGGCAAGGCGGCACACAGGGCGGCCGGTAAAAAGTCTTCGATCTTGCGCCGGCCGCTGTCTTGCGGCCGGGCCTGGGCCCACAGGCGCAGCACGCGGTCTTCGTGGGCCAGCCGGGCACCCAGGGCGCGCAAATGCTGGCGTATTTCCGACAACTGGCCGGGGGCGCGCTTTGCGTTCAGGCCCGGCAGCCCGTTCGAGGCGTTGAAGAGGGGCACCGTTTCACCGGCAGACTTCCCGCTGGGGCCTGGCCTGCCGCCGACGGCGTTCAGCCCCGTCGAGGCGTGCAGCGGGACCGTGCCGCCACGGTCAGCGCCGCCACACGGCGCAGCGCCAGCCGGCACCGCAGCCGGGGCACCCGCCGCATCGCGCGGCTTCACTGCGGCTGAAAACCGCTGCTCTTGATGATGCGCGCCCACGTCTGTCCATAAGCCTGTTCACGGCTGGCGAGCTGCTGCTGCGACATGAAGCCCACCGTCAGGCCCATGGCGGTGAGCTTGTCGCGCACGTCGGGCACGGCGATCGCCTTGGCCAGCGCGGCCGAGAACTGGTCCAGCGTGGCCTTGGGCGTGCCGGCGGGGGCGAAGATGCCGTAGAAGGGCATGTCCTCGAACCCGGCCAGGCCCAGTTCGGCAAAGGTCGGCACCTCGGGCATGGCGGCCTGGCGCTTGTCGCCCAGAACCGCCACCACGCGTACCTTGCCAGCCTTGTGGTTTTCGATGAAGTCGGGCACCGAGGCCACGCCCGCGGCGATCTGGTTGCCCAGCATGTCGGCCATCATCGGCGCGCTGCCGCGGTACGGTGCGGACACCAGGTCGAGCTTGTATTTCTCGCCGATCACCTTGACCAGGAATTCGGGGGTGGAGGCCGGCGCAGGGATGCCGACCGCGCCCTTGCCCTTGCCCTGGTCCTTCACCCAGGCCACGTAGTCGTTGAACGACCTGGCCGGCGTTCCGCCCGACACCGCGAAAGCGTTCACGAAGGTGGCAAAACCGGCCACCGGCACGAAATCGGTCGCCGGGGCAAAGCCCGGGTTCTTGGTGACCAACGGCAGGATGGTGATGGTGTGGTCGTGCGACAGGAAGTAGGTGCTGCCATCGGCCGGCGCCGCCTTGAGCGCCTGCGCGGCGATCTGGCCGCCGGCTCCGGGCTTGTTTTCGACGACAACCGCCACGCCCAGTTCGTCCTTGAGGCGATCCGCCAGGATGCGGGCGATGGCGTCGGTGCCGCCGCCGGGCGGAAAGCCCACCATCAGCTTGACCGTCTTGCCGGTCTGGGCACTGGCTACACCGAACGCGAGCGTGGCGCCCAGGGCGAGGGTGACGCGGGACAGGCGGGAAAAACGGGACAAAAGGCCCCGGCGCGAAATGGACATGAGCAACTCCAGTAAAAATGAACGGCCAACCCCAAATTATCGACCCATAGCCCGGCAGCGTCCGCCCGAGCCGGGCACTGGCACGACCCCCGCGATCGACCCGCGTGGCCGGCGATCAGCCGCCTCCGGTCGACGCGTCAGAATCCGGACGGCTCGACCCGGGCGCCGACGACGCCCCCGGCGCCGTGCTGTTGCCACGCCGGTCGGCCCGTGCGCCGGTTTCCAGGACGTCTGACGGCGCCCCCGCCCGGCCATCATCGGGCTCCAGGAACCGTATCGGCCGCCGGGTCCGGGGCGACATGCCGGCCAGCAGACGCTCCAGATCGCGAAGGATCAGGGCCGGCGTCATCACCCGCTCGCTCAGCAAGACGCAGGCCACATGGAACTGCAGCGGAATGTCCAGCTTGGCGCCGCGCGACGGCGTCAGCCCCGCCGACACCAGCCGGACCATGCGCTCCTGCAGGTCGTCGCGCGCATTCACGCCTTCCAGGATCAGCCCGAAACGGCCGGTGTCGATGCGCCCGGCCGGGTCCGAGTCCCGCACCACGCGGTGCAGCTTGATGACCGCCCGCAACAGGCACTGCTCGGCCATGGCATCCCCGTACGATTGCCGGATCCTCTGCAGGTTGATCACCTCCAGCACCACCACCGCCGCGGCCTCGCGCCGCATGATCGCGCCCGACACCGCGTTCTTGAGCTGCCGTTCGAACATCGCGGACGAGAGCAGCCCGGTCAGGGCGTCCTGTTCGGTGAGCTTGTTCACGCGCGTCTGCACGCCATGGCGGTCGCGCGAGCGGGCGTTGAGCGCGCCCAGCAGCAGCGGCACGGCCATCGCCGAGGCCACGGCACTGGCGTCAAACGTCAGCCAGGTCGCGGCGATCCACCCATACAGGCGCACCACCACCGCAAGGATCGTCAGGGCCAGCGGCGCATAGGCCAGCAGCACCCAGCCGCCCACCGGATCCCCGCGGCGCCAGGCCAGACCGGCGAGCACGAAGGTCAGCACCAGGCTGGACAGCAGGCTGAACGACACCAGGGCATTGCTGAACCAGCCTTCGGCCCACGGATAGACGAAAGCCATCGACACGGCAAGAATGCCCGTCGCCAGCGCCACCCGGTCGACCTTGGGGTAGCGCGCGTCCACCAAGCACAGGTGGCGCAGGAACAGGATGTTGATGCCTGCCAGCGCAATCGGCAGCGCGCCCTGCGCACGGTCGGCCCAGAACGGGGATTGATTCCACAGCAACTGCCCGGCCACGCCGGTGATGGAGGCCATGGTCAGGGTCATGCCGGCCGCATACAGGCTGTACCAGGCATACACCGGGTCCCGGTGGATGGCGGCCTGGATCAGGCACCACGCGGTCAGCAGCAGCAGGGTGCCCAGGATCATGCCCAGGGGCAGGTATTCGACCTTGCGAACCTGCTCCAGCGCGGATGCTGGCGCGATGCGCAGCTCGAAGCCAATCGGATCGCGGTGGCGCACCTGCAGGTAAACGTCGCGCGGGGCACCGGGCGGCAGGTTCAGGTCAAAACTGGCATAACGGCCCGGCCGGCTCCAGCTCGCCACGGCCAGCGTGTCCCCCGCGCGCTGGGCCAGCCACTGGCCGTTGGGCCCCGGCTGATAGAGCGTCACGAAATCCAGCAGCGGAACCGGCAGGTCGAGCCCCCAGTCCGGCGCGGCGCCCGGCTCGGTCTGCAGCCGCAGGCGAATCCACAGGGTCTTGCCGGACGCCACCGGAAAAACGGTGTGCGCCGGCGCGGGCTTGAACTGGCCGGCAAAGCGGGTGCTGGCCTGCTCGATGGTCGCCTGCTGGCCGACTTCGACCCAGGCCGCCTGGGCCCGCACGGGGGATTCATCCGCAAGGGCGGCGCCGGGGCGCAACAGACCCAGCACACAACCCAGCGCCAAGACCAGCGCCAGCAGCATCCTGGCCGGCCACGGGGCCCGCCCATCGGCGCCGCGCCACGCCCCCCCCGCCACCCCTCCGGCAGATCGTGGTGCGGGTTGCAGCAGGCTCAATGGGGTGGGCATCGGGTTCAGCGGCAGCGCTCAGTGGGTGCCGCCGGGCTCCTTCAGGGTGGACAGCGGCAGCAACGACACCTCCTGCAGCAGGCGCGCCAGCTGGTGCCCCGCCGCATCGATCACCGCCCGGCCCTTGTCCGCGGTAGCCGCTGCCGCGTCGCCCACCGCGCCGGCGGGGTTGTAGTCCTGCATCTGCCAACCCAGCTTGGCGCTGCGGCCGTTGCCCAGGATCGGGAAGGCCGCGGCGCGGTCCTGCGCGGTGGAATGGAAATCCTGCGCGTGCGGCATGCGCACCAGGTCCGGGCGCAGCGCCAGCATCATCGAGGTTTCAATGTCGCCCGCGTGAATGCCAAAGCGGTGCTCGGCGGCGCTGAACAATGCGGCCATCTCCCGGCCCTGCGCATCAACCATCGGCAGGTTGAACCAGCTCACGCTGTACACCAGCAGGCCCAGGCGCGCGCGCAGGTCGCGCGCCACCAGGTCCATCACGCCGACCTGCCCGCCGTGCGCGTTGAACAGCACCAGCTTCTTCACGCCGCTGGCTGCCACCGACTCGCCGATCTCGGTCCACAGCCGGATCACGGTTTCGCTTTTGAGCGTCAGCGTGCCGGCAAAGCGCGCGTGCTCGGGGCTGAAACCCACGGTCATCGTGGGCAGGAACAGCACCGGCAGATCCGCCGCCAGCTGCTCCAGCGCCGCCTCGACGATGCCGTTGACCAGGTCGGTATCGACCGACAGCGGCAGGTGCGGCCCATGCTGCTCGGTTGCCGCCACCGGCAGCACGGCCACGGTACGCGCGGCATCGAGCAAACCGAAGTCGGTGGTGGTCAGGTCGGACCAGAAGCGCGGCGGGGTAAACATGCGCCACATCTTAAGGCGAATGTCCGCCCTCTGGCGACCCCTGAAAGCCCCGATGAAGCCTCGCCCGAGCCCGCCCACTATCATTAACGGCATGACCCAAGACCTCTTCCGCACCGACGCGTATTGCACCGAATGCACCGCCACCGTCACCGCCATCACCGATCAAGGCATCGTGCTGGACCGCACCGTGTTCTATCCGCTGGGCGGCGGGCAGGCGGGCGACGCCGGGATGCTGGTGCTGGCCGACGGCAGCACGCTGCATATCACCGATACCCGCAAGGGAAAAGACGCGGAAGCGCAATTTACCCATGAAATATGCCACATCCCAGCATCGGATGGTCATAGTTCGCTATCAGTTCAGGATTTTTGCCGCCAGCGCGGCCTGCAGGTCGGCAACACCGTCACGGCGCGCATCGACTGGGACCGGCGCCACCGGCTGATGCGCTTTCACACCACCACGCACCTGCTGTGCCACATCGTGCCGCAGCTGGTCAACGGCTGCTCCATCACGCCCGACTATGCGCGCCTGGACTTCGCCATGACCGACCCGCTGGACAAGGACGCACTGACCGCTGCCATCGCCACGCTGGTGGCTGGTGCACACCCGGTGACGGTGGGCAGCATCAGCGACGCCGAGCTGGACGCCAACCCCGCGCTGGTCAAGAGCATGAGCGTGCAGCCGCCGCGCGGCAGCGGCACCATCCGGACGATCAGGATCGGCACCACGACCGCCGATGCCGAGCGGATCGGCACCGCTGACCTGATCGACTTCCAGCCCTGCGGCGGCACGCATGTGGCCAATACCGCGGAGATCGGCGCCGTCGTGGTCACGAAGATCGAGAAGAAGTCTGCGACCACCCGGCGCGTGGTGCTGGGGTTTGCGGGCTGAAAACCCGTGTATCGGTGGTTCGATTCCGCCCCAGGCCACCAGATTAGATGCCTTGTGAATCAAGGACTTAGACGGCCTACGCAAGAGGCCGTTTTTGTTTTGTGGCGCAGACTGTTCAACCATGCCCGTATCAACTGGCACTGGCCGAGGCCCGACATCAATCCGGCCTGCAGGCTCACCTTGACCGGAGACCTGGCCCGGCCGGTGTGTCGATTGCCTGGCAGCAGGCGACTTTCATGCGGAAATAATCCGCCATTATGGACAATAATAACTACATTTGACTATAATGGCGGAATGCCAAGCAAGCCACCCGTTGTGTTTCCGCAAGAGCAAAGGCTGCTCTCCCAGCTGGGAGAGCGGCTCAAGTTTGCGCGGATGCGACGCAAGCTGAGCAATGCTGTAGTCGCCCAGCGGGCCGGAATTTCCCGAACGTCGCTGTACAAGGTGGAAGCGGGCGACCCAGGTGCAACGATGGGCACATACCTGCGGGTGATGGCCGTACTGGGGCTTGAAGGCGACGTCAACGGCTTGGCAGCGGACGACAAGGTCGGACGCAAGCTGCAGGACCTGGCCCTCGAGGCGCCTGCGACCAACCCTCGCCGCCGGCGCGCTGAGACATCCAAGCCCGTTGACGCGGGGAGCGCGCCATGAGCGGCCAAGACAACGTCCTCGAAGTCTCGCTCGACTGCGACCCTGGGCCCCCGTGCCTGGTGGGCACGCTGGCGCATGACCGCGGCCAGATTCGTTTCCACTATGAGCGGGCCTGGCTTAGGGACCCGCGCGCCTTTGCGCTCGACCCCGACCTGTCCCTCGACGACGCCCCCTTCTTTCCCAAACCAGAATTGGGCAACTTCGGGATTTTCCTGGACTCCTCGCCGGACCGCTGGGGCCAGACGCTGATGAAGCGACGCGAAGCGCTGCTGGCCAAAGACGAGAAGCGCACGCCGCGCGCACTTTACGCGTGGGACTTCCTCATTGGCGTTCAGGACTTCACGCGGCAAGGCGCACTGCGGTTTCGCCTCGCCGGCACCGAAGAGTTTCTAGGCAACGAGAAGTTGGCAGCGCCCCCCATCACAACGCTGCGTGAGCTGGAAGCCGTCGCCTACCAGCTCAGTAGCAGGCGTATCGACGACCTGGACGCGCTGCGCAAGTGGCTGACGGTATTGGTGGCGCCAGGCGCATCCCTGGGCGGAGCACGCCCCAAAGCAAACTTCACCGAGACGGATGGCTCTTTATGGATTGGTAAGTTTCCGGCGCGCGACGATGAGCGGGACATTGGTGCGTGGGAGCATGTGGTGCACGGTCTGGCCAGCTTGGCGGGCGTCGATGTGCCGCAGGCCAAGGCAGTGCGTTTGAACAGCGAGTTCCACACGTTCTGCGTGGAGCGGTTCGACCGCACCAATGGTGCACGGCGGTTCTACGCCTCCGCGATGACGCTGCTTCGCAAGGAGCACAGTGAGGGCACAAGCTACCTCGAGTTGGCCCAATTCCTTCGTTCCAACGGGGACGGCGCCCACGTTGCGGAAGACCTGGAGCAGTTGTTCCGCAGGGTCGCGTTCAATGTGGCGGTCGGCAACAGAGACGACCATTTGCGCAATCACGGCTTTGTACTGGCCGCGACGGGCTGGCGGCTTGCTCCCGCCTTCGATGTGAACCCGAACATCGACAAGGCGGAGCACGTCCTGAACATCGACGATTCGGACAACCGTTCAAGCCTCAAGACGGTCCTGACCACCGCGGCGTTCTATGGGCTGGTGCCTGAGCGCGCCGAGCAAGTTCTCGAAGAGGTAGCCTGCGCGGTGGACGGATGGGAGGACGCGGCCAGGAAAGCCGGCATCTCGCGCGGTGATGTGGAGCTCACAGCGGGGGCGTTCTCGGCACATTCAGAGTACCGGGCGACCAACGCCGGCTAAAGGCGCGATCCTGCTGGCCACAGCGACCGCCTCCATGGCACGCGGCGTGTAGACCGTAGCCTTAGCCAGGGGCTTCGCCTGCAGCCCTTGGGGACCCCAAAATTGATGTGTCTGAAGCGCCCAAGAAGGTCGGCCGCGGTTAAATGTTTGCAAAAATGCACGCAAAATAGTTGGCAAATATTTACAAAACAATAAGCAAATCAATTATTTACAAACTTTTGTAAGTTGGCAAAATAGGCCCATGGATACGGAACCCCACCAGTTTGAGCCGTTGCTGCCCTCCAACGCGCGCATCGAGCCTTTGCTGACCAAGGCGCACGACCTCTCCAGGCTGGCCACCCCGCTGGCTGGCACCCGCGTGCCACCTGAACTGCGTAGCCTGCTGCGTAGCATGAACTCGTACTACACCAACCGCATTGAAGGCCAGCACACCCGGCCGCACGAGATTGACCAGGCCTTGCGCAAAGACTTCTCCCAGGATGCTGCACTGGCCGCCAGGCAACGCCTGGCGGTGGCGCATATCGAGGCCGAAGAAGCGCTGGAACAGCGTTACACCGGGGCGCAGGGTGCGAGCGCCCTGTACACGGCCGCGGCGGTGCAGGATATACACCGCGAGCTGTTTGGCCGGCTGCCCCCGGCGGATCTGCTGACGTCTGAAAACGAGCCCGTCGTGCCCGGCGGCTTGCGCCAGCGCGAGGTCCGTGTGGGCCAGCATGTGGCGCCGGCCCATGCCAGCGTGCCGCAATTCCTGGCGCGCTGGGCCAGCTTCTACGGAGGCGTGCGGCGCGGCGAGGCGGCACTGGCGGCCCTGGCCGCCGCGCACCAGCGCCTGGGGTGGATTCATCCGTTCGTGGATGGCAAAGGACGGGTCATGCGACTGCACACCCACACGCTGCTCAGCGCCCTGGGCTACACCGGCGGGCTCTGGTCGCCCTTGCGTGGCTTTGCCCGAAACACGGAGCGTTACTACGCGCTGCTGGCCGATGCCGACAGCCTACGCCGGGGTGATCTGGACGGCCGCGGCAACCTCAGTGAGCAGGCGCTGACAGCCTGGATCGACTACGTGCTGGATACCTGCCTGGATCAGGTGTCCTTCATGTCCGCCATGCTCGACTTTGCCAGCCTGAAGGCGCGCATCGAGGCCTGCCTGGTGTTCGAGGCCACGGTGGTGAAACAGGGCGTGCGTCAGGAGTCGCTGCGCGGGCTGCACTATCTGTTTCTCAGTGGCGAGGAGATGGCGCGCGGTGATTTCAAGGCGATGATGGGCATGAGTGACCGGGGCGCCACCGACGCTTTGGGGGCGCTCATCAAGCGCGGTCTTCTCAAGTCGGATTCGCCGCAGGGCAAGGTCCGGTTTGGCCTGCCTCAACATGCCCTGCGGTTTCTTTTCCCACGGCTTTGGCCTGAAGCCGAGGCAGACGCCGCCAACCTCTGATTGAATCTCCGCCATGCAGCGCAAGAACATCACCGGCGACTCTTTTTTCTGCTGGGAAGGCGACGTGCTGATCGTCAACATCCTCGGCAAGCCGAGTGCCAGGACGGACGCCATCGGCGAACCCCAGGGCAACCAGTTGCGGGTCAGCGTCAAGGCCAAGCCCGAGAACGGCAAGGCCACCGACTACATGGTGCGTTTCCTGGCACCGCTCTTTGGCGTGAAAGTCGCCGACATCGAGGTGGTGTTCGGCCAGGAGAACGTGAACAAGCAGCTGCGCATCAAGGCGCCTGCCCGGCTGCCCGCGGTGTTCAAGCCCGCTCAAGTGCGCGCCTTATAGTCCACCGGGAACCAAACCCCCGGGCCTGAACTCCCAAGACTCCTTGCCGGCCCTTCTTCGCACCGCCTCGCTCATGAACCGACCCCGAATGCTTGCCCGCCTCTCAGTTGCTACGTTTGTCATAGCGAACTTCGTCCTTCCGACGCTGGGATGGGCCCAAAATGACGCAAAAACCGTGGTCACGACGCCGCAGGCGCGTGCCGAACTCATGGCGCACGCCCCGCAGGGCGTCCCGGTGGGCCTGGGCGAGGCGATGGCAGCCAGCCAGCCGGTCTGGGTCGGCCTGCAGCTCACCCACAAGCCCGAATGGCATACCTACTGGAAGAATTCCGGCGACTCCGGCCTGCCGACCTCGCTGGAATGGACGCTGCCGCCGGGCGTGATCGCTGGCGACATCGCCTGGCCGCTGCCGAAAAAGATCCCGATCGGCAACCTCGCCAACTATGGCTACGAGGGCACGGTGCTGCTGCCCGTGCCGCTGACGATCACGCCGGACTTCAAGCCGCCGCTCACGGGCAACACGCTGGACGTCAAGCTCAGGGCTTCGTGGCTGGTCTGCCGCCAGGAGTGCATCCCCGAAGAGGGCGAGTTTTCGCTCCAGATCCCGCTCAAGGGTTCCACCGCGATCAACAGTGCAGCGTTTGATGCGGCGTTCAAGGAGCAGCCTCGGCCCGTCATGGGCAGCGTCGGGGGGGTGCTGCCGGACAGCCAGATCCAGATTGACGGCAACGTCCTGCGCCTGAGCGTGCAGGGCCTGCCGGTGGAACTGCGCGGCAAGACGCTGGGCATCTTCCCCGAAACACCCGAGGTCATCCAGACCGCCGCCACGCCCCAGCAGGCCTGGAACGGCGCGCAATGGACGGCCAGCATTCCGCTGGCGCCCCAGCGGCTGAACAGCCCCTCGGTGATGCCGGTGGTGCTGGCGGCCGACGGCCAGGGCTGGCGCACCGAACTCAAGGTGCTGGGCACATGGCCCACGGTCACGCCGATTGCCGCCCTGCAGCCCGGGCCAGACGCCGCACCCAGGGCCAATGCGGCCGGCGCCGCCCCGGCTGCGCCGCCGTCCGGGGCCTCGCTCACGCTGTGGGCCGCGCTGCTGGGCGCGCTGCTCGGCGGGCTGATCCTGAACCTCATGCCCTGCGTGTTCCCGGTGCTGGCGATCAAGGTGGTCGGCTTTGCCCGCCACGCCGGCGACCAGCGCGCCCACCGCCTCAGCGGGCTGGCCTACACCGCCGGCGTGATTCTTTCCTTCATGGCACTGGGCGCGCTGCTGCTGGCCCTGCGCGCCGCCGGGGAAAGCCTGGGCTGGGGCTTCCAGCTGCAGAGCCCGGGCGTGGTGGCGGCGCTGGCGGCGCTGTTCACGCTGATCGGGCTGAACCTGGCCGGGTTGTTCGAGTTCGGGCGGTTCCTGCCGTCCAGCGTGGCCAGCCTGCAGGCCAGGCACCCGGTGGCCGACGCCTTCCTGACCGGTGTGCTGGCCGTGGCTGTGGCCTCGCCCTGCACCGCGCCTTTCATGGGCGCCTCGCTGGGACTGGCGGTCGCGCTGCCGGCCGCGCAGGCGCTGGCGGTGTTTGCCGCCCTCGGCCTGGGGCTGGCGCTGCCGTACCTGGTGGCCAGCTTCGTGCCGGCCGTCGCGCGACTGCTGCCGCGCCCGGGGCCGTGGATGGGCACCTTCCGCCGCCTGATGGCCTTCCCGATGTTTGCCACGGTGGTCTGGCTGGTCTGGGTGCTGGGGCAGCAGACCGGCATCGATGGCGCCGGCGCCTTGCTGGCGCTGCTGGTCGCCGGCGCGTTCGTGCTGTGGGCGCTCACGCTCCCGGGGCGCACGCGGGCTGTGTTCGCCACACTATCCATAGCAATATTCGGCCTGTTGACGCTGGGGATTGGCCCCAATGTCGTGAAATTCTCCGAAACCCCATCCGCCACGGCCTCCACAGACCGCTGGCAGCCCTGGGTGCCGGGCAAGGTCGATGCGCTGCTGGCGATGGGCCAGCCGGTGTTCGTCGATTTCACGGCGGCATGGTGCGTCACCTGCCAGTACAACAAGAAGACCACGCTGGCCGACCCGTCCGTGCTGGCCGACTTCGAGGCCAGGAAAGTGCAGCTGCTGGTCGCCGACTGGACGCGCCGCGACCCGGCCATCACCGCCGCCCTCAGTGCGCTGGGGCGCAACGGGGTGCCGGTTTACGTGCTGTACCAGCCCGGCCGCGCGCCGGTGGTGCTGTCGGAAATCATCCGCGTGGATGAAGTGCGCGCCGCGCTGGCCGCCCTTTGACAGGCCGCCCCAGACTGTTCCCTTTGATGACCCAGGAGATGACTGACATGGACCGACGGACCCTGATTCTGGGCGCCAGCGCTGGCGCCGCGTTGCTTCTGGCGGGCACAGCGCATGCCGCGCCCGCGACCGTGGGCCAGCCCGCCCCCGATTTCAGCCTCACCAACACGGCCGGCAAGCCGGTGCGCCTGACTGATTTCAAGGGCAAGACCGTCGTGCTGGAGTGGAACAACCCCGGCTGCCCCTTCGTGCGCAAGCACTACCAGGGCAACATGCAGGCGCTGCAGAAAGAGGCCGCCGCGCAGGGCGTGGTCTGGCTGGCCATCAACTCCACCGAGACCGGCAGCGGCGACTACCTGAGCCCCGCGCAACTGGCGCGCTGGATGACCGAGAAGCAGGCCGCGCCCACGGCCACGCTGATGGACGAAGACGGCGTCGTGGGCAAGGCTTATGGCGCACGCGTCACGCCGCAGATGTACATCGTCGATGCCAGGGGCACCCTGGTCTATGCCGGCGCGATCGACAGCATTCCCACGGCGCGCGTGGACGACATCCCGAAAGCCACCAACCACGTGCGCCAGGCGCTGACCGAGATCAAGGCCGGCAAGCCGGTGTCCAGCGCGGCGACCCCGCCTTACGGCTGCACCGTCAAGTACAAGACCTGAGAGGCGGGAGGCATTTCCCGCCGGCCCGTCCCTGCGTACACTGCAGCGCATGAGCGCCGCGCCGGGCCGGCCCAAGCAAGCTCGCACCGCAGTGCAAAGCACGAAGGGATACCCATGAGCCAGACCCCCGACACCATCAGCACCCTGCGCGACATCCTGGGCCGCTGCCGCACCCTTGCGGTGGTGGGCCTGTCGCCGCAGTGGCACCGCCCGAGCTACTTCGCCGCCAAGTACATGCATTCGCACGGCTACCGCATCGTGCCGGTGAACCCGCTGGTGGCCCGCGAGGGCGGCAGCATCCTGGGCGAGCGCTGCTACGCCAGCGTGACCGAGGCGGCGCAGGCCATCGCGGCGCAGGGCGGGCACATCGACATGATCGACTGTTTCCGCAAGAGCGAGGACATCCCCCCGCTGGCCGAGGAGGCCATCGCCATCGGCGCGCGCTGCCTGTGGCTGCAGCTCGGCGTGGTGAATGAAGAAGCCGCAGAACGCGCCGAAGCCGCCGGCCTGCAGGTGATCCAGAACCGCTGCGTGAAGATCGAGCACGCGCGCCTCTTCGGCGGCCTGGGCTGGGCCGGCGTGAACACCCGCGTGATCTCGGCCAAGCGGCCGCAGCAGCTGCCGTATTGAGGGCCCGACCATGAGCCAAACTCCTAAAGGTGGTGACCGCGACTACGGCTTCGGCACCCGAGCCATCCATGCCGGCGCGATCCCCGACCCGGTGACCGGCGCGCGCGCCACGCCGATCCACCAGACCACCAGCTTCGTCTTCGACAGCGCCGAGCACGCGGCCAGCCTGTTCAACCTGCAGACCTTCGGCAACGTCTACAGCCGCATAAGCAACCCGACGGTGGCGGTGTTCGAGGAGCGCATCGCCTCGCTGGAGAATGCCCGCGCGGCGCTGGCCTGCGCCAGCGGCATGGCGGCGCAGATGACGGCCCTGCTGGCCATCCTGAAGGCCGGCGACCACATCGTCGCGGCCAGCACGCTGTATGGCGGCACCGTGGGCCAGCTCGGCATCGGCTTCTCGCGGCTCGGCATCGAGACCACCTTCGTCGATCCGTCCGACGTCGACAACTTCGCGCGCGCGATGCGGCCCAACACCCGCGCGGTGTACGGCGAGACCATCGGCAACCCGCTGGTCAACGTGCTCGACATCGCCGCGGTGGCCGCGGTGGCGCATGCGCACGGCGTGCCGCTGGTGATCGACAACACGGTGGCCAGCCCGTACCTGTGCAACCCCTGCGACTGGGGCGCCGACATCGTGGTGCACAGCGCCACCAAATACCTCGGCGGCCACGGCACCACCATGGGCGGCGTGCTGGTCGAAGGCGGCAAGTTCCCGTGGGACAACGGCAAGTTCCCTGAGATGGTGGAACCCAGCCGGGCTTACCACGGCGTGAAGTTCTATGAGACTTTCGGCGATTTCGGCTACACCATGAAGGCGCGCATGGAGGTCAACCGCACCTTCGGCGCGGTGCTGTCGCCGATGAGCGCCTGGCAATTGCTGCAGGGCACCGAGACGCTGCACCTGCGCATGCGCGAGCACTGCCGCAACGCGCTCAAAGTCGCCCAGTTCCTGCAGCAGCATCCGAAAGTGCGATGGGTCAACTACCCGGGCCTGCCCGACTCAAAGTATTTCGAGCTCGCGAAAAGGCAGTTCCGCACGGTCGACGGCCAGCCGGGAGCCTCGGGCATCCTGACCTTCGGCATTCAGGGGGGTGCTGCCGCCGGCGAGAAATTCATCGACGCCTGCGAGTTCCTGAGCCACCTGGCCAATATCGGCGACGCCAAGACGCTGGTGATCCACCCGGCGTCCACTACGCACCGGCAGCTCAACGACGAGGAGCTGCAAAAGGCCGGCGTCAGCGCCGACATGGTGCGCCTGAGTGTCGGCATCGAGGACCTGGACGATATCCTCTGGGACATTCAGCAGGCCCTGGAGCGCGCCACGCGCGCCTGAGCCACGCCGCAGCATCGAACCCGTCACTTGCACCGCCATGAACGAACAGCAGACCATCCAGGCCATCTTCGACGCCGGCCACACCGTGGCCGTGGTGGGCCTGTCGCCCAAAGCCTGGCGCGAGAGCTTTGGCGTGTCGCGCGCGATGCAGGCGGCGGGCTGGCGCATCATCCCGGTCAACCCGGTGGCGGCCGAGCGCGGTGAAAGCATCCTGGGCGAGAAGGCCTACGCCACGCTCAGCGACGCGGCGTTGCACGAGAAGATCGATCTGGTCAACGTCTTTCGCAATTCAGGCGACGTGCCCCCGGTGATGGACGAGGCCATCGCCATTGGCGCACCGGCGGTCTGGCTGCAGATGGGCATTCGCCACGATGATGCGGCAGACCGGGCCCGCGCCGCCGGCCTGAAGGTGGTGCAGGACCGCTGCCTGAAGGTCGAGTGGATGATGCGCGACCGCCGCTCGCCCTGAGCCCGTCCCGCCGCGGCCCGGCCTGGCGGCCATGCAGCGGCGCTGAAACCCGCCACGCTCCGGCTCGCCCGCCCGCCACGGCCTGCGACAATCGGGGCATGCTTTCTTCCAGCCCCACCCCCGCTTTCGCCCCCCTCAAAAACGACAGCTTCCTGCGCGCCTGCCTGCGCCAGGCCACGGACCACACGCCGGTGTGGCTGATGCGCCAGGCCGGCCGCTACCTGCCCGAATACTGCGCGACGCGCGCCAAAGCCGGCAGTTTCATGGGGCTGGCCACCAACGTGGACTACGCCACCGAGGTCACGCTGCAACCGCTGGAGCGCTACCCGCTGGATGCCGCCATCCTGTTCTCCGACATCCTCACCGTGCCCGACGCCATGGGCCTCGGCCTGTCGTTCGCGCTGGGCGAAGGCCCGCGCTTTGCCTCGCCGGTGCGCGACGAGGCCGCCGTGGCGAAGCTCGAAGTGCCCGACATGGAGAAGCTGCGCTACGTGACCGACGCGGTGACGTCGATCCGCAAGGCCTTGAACGGCCGCGTGCCGCTGATCGGCTTTTCCGGCAGCCCCTGGACGCTGGCCTGCTACATGGTCGAGGGCAAGGGCTCGGACGACTACCGCCTGGTCAAGACCATGCTCTACAGCCGCCCGGACCTGATGCACCGCATGCTGCAGGTCAATGCCGACGCCGTGGCGGTGTACCTGAACGCCCAGATCGACGCCGGCGCGCAGGCCGTGATGATTTTCGACAGCTGGGGCGGCGTGCTGGCCGACGGCGCGTTCCAGCCCTTCAGCCTGGCCTACACCGCGCGGGTGCTGGCGCAGCTCAAGCGCACCGGCGTGGATGGCCAGATCGTGCCGCGCATCGTATTCACCAAGGGCGGCGGCCTGTGGCTGCAGGAGATGAAGGCGCTGGACTGCGAGGTGCTGGGCCTGGACTGGACCATGAACCTGGGCACGGCGCGGGCCCTTGTCGGCGGCGACATCGGCGAGAAATGGGGCGCCACCTCCAGCGGCGCGGGCAAGGCCCTGCAAGGCAACATCGACCCCAATGTGCTGTTTGCCCCGCCCGAGGCCATCCGCGCCGAGGTGGCGCGCGTGCTCGACAGCTTTGGCCGCCCGCACGTCGATACCACCATGACCGGCCCGACCCAGATCTTCAACCTGGGCCACGGCATCAGCCAGTACACCCCGCCCGACCACGTGGCGGTGCTGGTGGACGCGGTGCATGCGCATTCGCGCGAGCAGCGCGCCTGAGCGCAGGGCGGAGCCGACGGATCTGCCATACGACGCGAAAGTCCCGCCGTCAAGCCCTTTCGGTCGCTTTTTCAAGGAAAAAATAGTTTCTGGCCGCCCCACTTATGCACAAAATCTGTGGTGCGGTGCGGCAAAACAATTTCACCGGGCTGGTACGCGCTACCAAACCCATAGCGATTGCAAGTGCTTGATTCATATAGCTTTTCAAATTTGCTTTTTTTGTGGGCAATCCAGCGGAAGCCTTGATGGGCGGGGCTTCAGGGCAGCTCCTGACAAGTTTTCAACAAAGTTATCCACAGAAATTCGGGATTTCGTTGCATTCCCTTTTAAATCAATGACTTAAGGCCTCTTTCGCAAGAGTGCTTGAAGAAATCACCCCAAATCAGGTTCATCCATGACCTACTGGCTCTCGGTCGCCATTCAGACGCCGGCGCACAGCGCGGTGGCCGGGCCATTGACATACCGAAGTGAGCTGCCACTCACGGCGGGCACGCTGGTGCGCGTGCCTCTGGGCTCGCGCGAGGTGCTGGGGATCGTCTGGGCGGTGTCGGCACAAGCGCAGCCCGGCTGGACCGAGGAAACCACCCGGCCGGCCGGCGGTGCGCTGGAAGGCCTTGCGCCCTTGTCCGCGGCCTGGCGGCAACTCGTGGCGTTCTCTGCGGGTTATTACCAGCGCGCCCTGGGTGAAGTGGCGCTGGCCGCCTTGCCGCCGCAACTGCGCGATCTGAACGCGGTCCAGCTCGCGCGACGCCTGAAAGCCCGCCCGGTCAAGGCCGGCGGCGCGGACTCCGCCGGGATGGCCGAACGCTCCACCCCGGAGGAAACTTTAAAATCAATAGCACTGAATGACCAACAGACGCTGGCTTTGCACCAGTTTGAGTCAAAATCCGGGCCTTTCCTGCTGTTCGGCGCCACCGGCAGCGGCAAGACCGAGGTTTACCTGCACGCCGTGGCCGGGCTGCTGGCCCGCGACGCCACGGCCCAGGCGCTGGTCATGGTGCCCGAGATCAACCTGACGCCGCAACTGGAGGCGCGCTTTCGGGCCCGTTTCGATCCGCTGTACGGCGAAGGCACCGTGGTGTCGCTGCATAGCGGCATGACCAACCCCCAGCGGCTCAAGAGCTGGCTGGCCGCGCACAGCGGCATCGCCCGCATCGTGCTGGGCACGCGCATGGCGGTATTTGCGTCGATGCCGGGCCTGAAGCTGATCGTGGTCGACGAAGAGCACGACCCGAGCTACAAGCAGCAGGAAGGCGCCCGCTACTCGGCGCGCGACCTGGCCGTCTACCGCGGCCGGCTCGACGGTGCCAAGGTGCTGCTCGGCTCGGCCACGCCGTCGCTGGAGAGCTGGCACCACAGCCGCCCGGCCACTGCCGACGACCCCGGCGGGCGCTACCTGCGCCTGGTCATGCCAGGGCGCATCGGCGCCGCGGCTTTCCCCACGGTGCGGCGGGTGAACATGAACCACCAGCCGTTGAAAACCGTGTTTTCGCCGCCGCTGCTCGACGCCATCCGCGCGCGCATCGCCCGCGGCGAGCAGGCCATGGTGTTCCTGAACCGGCGCGGCTACGCCCCGGTGCTGCACTGCGCCGACTGCGGCTGGAAGAGCGAGTGCCCGCACTGCAGCGCGCACCAGGTGTTCCACAAAATCGACCGCACGCTGCGCTGCCACCACTGCGGCTTCACGCAGCCTGTGCCGCGCGGTTGCCCGGCCTGCGGCAACATCGACATTGCGACGCTGGGCCGCGGCACCGAGCGGCTGGAGGAGCACCTGGCCGAGCTGCTTGCCGACGACACCCGTCCCGATGGCATAACGGTGCGCATCGTGCGCATCGACGCCGACAGCACCCGGCTCAAGGGCGCGCTCGAGTCGCAGTTGGCGCAGGTGCATGCGGGCGAGGTGGATGTGCTGGTGGGCACGCAGATGATCGCCAAGGGCCATGATTTCCGGCGCATCACGTTGGTGGCGGCCATCAACCCCGACGGCGCCCTGTTCTCCAGCGACTTC
>JAABRA010000368.1 GCA_011391155.1 Burkholderiales bacterium | reverse complement strand
GGTCATGAGATGGTCTCTCATGGTCGCCTCCGCGATGTGCAATCCAGATAGGCAGCAGCTCGAATCATCGCGACGGCACCGTCACAATCGGAGTGGCCGCGCTCTGGCCGGTTTCGGCAAGCGAAAACAGGATCAGCATGAACGAGAACGCGCGCTTGCTCGCGATGTCGGTATCGTCGATCCAAAACCAGTATCCCTTGTACGGCACCGCAGCATAGGCATCGGCCGGCGCTTCCGTCCCCGAACGGATGCGCACGAGCGGCTTGACCATCGCATCACCGACTTGCCCGCGGCCGGGCAGCGCCCGCCCATCCGTTACATGCATGGCCGGCAACTCGACACCGTGTCCCAGTTGCAGCATGATTTCCAGCATTGAACGGCTGAGCAGGGCCACCTCGCGACGGTTGCGCGGGAACAGGCCATAGGTGATGTCGATTTCGCCGATGCCTTCCTCCAGTCCCAGCAACTCCTGCACGCGGCGCCCGTCCTCGGTGAGTTCGGCGTCCTGTTGCCCGCGCCGCAGCACGATGATGACGGCCGCGCCGTCCTGGCGCGGTTCGATCCGGATGCCGAGGCCATTGGCACCCTGGATGCGGGACAACGCCCCGACCAGCTGGTTGAAGCCGGGATCAGCACCCAGACCCAGGGAGGCGTTGCGCAGTCCGTTGATCGAGCCGACCACGGTTGGCAGCACAAGCTCGGCCGGCCAACCGCCCTGCAACAACTGGAACACAGCCGCCGGCGGAACCGGCTGCAGCATGGACTTGGTGAAGCGGTCGCCCAACACGGGCTGATAGGTCACTGTCGGCGTGTTGGACCAAGTGCCATCCGCACCGAAGCTGAGCACATTCGGATCCGCTCGGCTCGGAAGCTCAACCCCCACACTCGCCTTGCCCCCGACCGAATAGCTGTTGATGATGGAACCGACTTCCAGGAACACCGGCGCATCGGCATAGCGCATCCGCACCACATTCAGCAGCGTCTGGCGCTTCCATGAATCTGCCACAACCTGTCCATACTCCATGCGATCCGTCGTGATCCGCTGAGGAGGCACACTCGTGCAACCCGCCAGTACCAACAGCGCAAGCCCACCCGCAATCCACTGACGGGGCCAAAGCAGTCTGGAAAAGCAATGGCTAAAATTTCTCGCCATGACAGCCTCAAGAACAGAATCCGTGCTCACTGGAAGCCACTCGTCACAACGGCGTGCAGGAACCAAACAGCACGTAGGCGCCATCCCGGCTGCTGAATGACGTAACCATCCTACCGCTCGCGATATCGAGCGCCATACTCCAGGCCATGCCCAGTTCGGTGCCTTGCATCAGAAGCGGCCGCCCCACTCATTGCGTGGCGGAAACACCCCGCAGATAACCCAGGCGCTGGGCAACAAGCAACGACCACTTGTCGAAAGCGTGCTTCGCATAGGACCAAGCCTGGAACGAACTGGCATAACCGCTCGCCCAGGTCTTGGCGGCTCCGGCAGCGCCCGCATCCATATCGGCGGCGTACTTGCGCCCGACCTCGTTATCGCGGCACTCGCCGAGAACGGTGCCCGACACGGCGTCAAGGAATTGCATTTCCATGCCCGTTTCGCCCAGGTAGGGCGTCGAGCCTGCCGGGCGGCCCGTGGCCACGCCGGATCCCGCCTCGGCAACGAATCCATAGGGAATCAGCGTACCCGTCACGCTGCGTGAAACCTGGGTCGGGACCAGACTGGTGAGCGCAATGCGCATCACCATGGTTCCGGACTCTGGCGCGGTGACGATCTTCATTTGCGGCTTGAGGGCGTTGACCAGCGAATCATGAAAGTAGTCGGTCAGTGTCTTCAGGTCGGAAGGGTCGATGGTCGCCTCTTCTCCGGCCTTGGGCTTGAGCGACAAAACGATGCGCGAAATCATCATCTTGTCGTATTGCTTCGCGTCGAGGCTGGCGTCGCGCCAGCATTCGATGCCATTGCCCCAGGAGGTGGGCTTGAGGCGCGCATAGTCCGACAGGAAGCCGGTGCGCGTCAGCCGGGTCGGGTCGGTCACCGTCACCGATGTGGCACCGCCTTTAGCCGCCGAGGATCCGGAACCGCTAGAGGCGCAGCCCGAAAGGAGCGCAACACACAGGAGGGCGCCCAGGCACAACGCAGGGACGGGTTTGAGTATGCTGTTCATTGTTGTCTTTCCAAAAACACAAAAAAAAAGCGCCAGCGGGCCGCAGGGGCTGCCCGCCGCGCCCGTGTTCACTGCCGGGCCATTGCCATGCGGATCGCGTCGGCCGGATCGACCACGTGCTTGCCGTCGTCCTCGGCGATCGAGAGCTGCACGCCCTTGACCTTGCCGTTGAAAGCGTTGTCACCCGCTTTGTAATCAGGCGAGATCGCCGAGCCGCCGTCCTTGCCGACGTCGCAGCCGTCGTCGGCCGAGAAGATCATCGCCAGCGTTGCGTCGACGCGACCTTCGCCGACCTTGTTGCCGTCGACGAACAAAGTCGCCGTGCCGCCTTTTCCCAACCCGCCGCCGTCATAGGCGAACTCCATGCGCACCTGGTGATCGCCCGGCGACAGGGGTGTGGCTCCTTCGACCATGAAATGCTTATAGCCGCCCCAGTTGTAGCAGTACTTGAGCTTGCCGCCGTGGGCGTAAAGGACCCAGCCGCCGATGTCGGCGCCCTGGGCGATGATGACGCCCTCGGCACCGCCCTGCGGCACCACGATGTTCGCCGTCACGGAGTGCGACTTGTTCTTGATGTTGAGGACGCAGTTTTCCGACAGATGGCTCATGCCGCCGGCCAGCAACTGGGTCTTGCCCTTGACCAGCACCGGGCGCCCGGCGGTGTCGGGGTTGATCTTCTCGACCATCCGGTCGTCGATCGGCAGCACCTTGAAGCGTGTCGCCTCGATGATGAACAGGCGCTGCATTTCGCGAAGCTTGTCCGGCATTTCCTTGGCCAGGTCCTTGGACTGGCTCCAGTCAGTGCGGGTGTCGTAGAGCTCCCAAACGTCGTCGTCGAGCGGCGGGCGGCCCGTCATCGACGCCCACGGCGTGTAGTGCTTGGTCACCGCGGTCCATCCCTTGTGGTAGATGGCGCGGTTGCCCATGACCTCGAAGTACTGCGTCTCGTGGAATTCCGGCGCCTTGGCGTCATTGAAGGTATGCAGCATGCTCACGCCGTCGATCGGATCCTGCGTGATACCGTCGACCGCCTCCGGCGCGGGAATACCCGCCGCCTCGAGAATAGTCGGCGCCACGTCGATGACGTGCGCGAACTGGGTGCGCAACTCGCCCTTGGCCTGGATGCCCTTCGGCCAGTGCACGATGGTGCCGTTGCGCGTGCCGCCGAAGTGCGAGGCGACCTGCTTGGTCCACTGGTACGGCGTGTTCAAGGCGTGGGCCCAGCCCACCGCAAAGTGGTTGTACGACTCCGGCCCGCCCAGCTGGTCGAGCTTGCCGTTGAGGTACTCGGCCGTCTCCAGGGCCTGCAGGCCGTTGAAGTAACTCATCTCGTTGAAGCAGCCGTTGATCGAGCCCTCGCCCGAGGCACCGTTGTCGCCGATGATGTAGTACACGAGCGTGTTGTCGGCGATGCCCATGCTTTCGAGTGTCTCGAAGAGCCGGCCGACGTGGTGGTCGGTGAATTCCATGAAGCCGGCATAGACTTCCATCTGCCGGCGCAGCACCGGCTTGAAGTCTCCCGGCATGTCGTCCCAGCCCGGCACGTCCTTGGGGCGTGGGGTGAGTTGGGCGTCAGCCGGGATCACACCCAGCTTCTTCTGCCGGGCGAACGTCTCCTCGCGCAGCTTGTCCCAGCCGGCGTCGAACTTGCCCTTGTATTTGTCGGCCCATTCCTTGGCCACATGGTGCGGCGCATGGGTGGCGCCGGGGGCGAAATAGGCGAAGAAGGGTTTGTCCGGTGCGAGGGCCTTTTGCTGCTGGATCCAGCCGATGGCCTTGTCGGTCATGTCCTCCATCAGGTGGTAGCCCTGCTCAGGCGTCTTGGGCGCCTCGATCGGGGTGGTGCCTTCCACCAGGGACGGATACCACTGGTGGGCTTCGCCGCCGATGAAACCGTAGAAGTACTCGAACCCGCCGCCACCGGTGGGCCATTGGTCGAACGGACCGACCTGGCTCGACTGCCACACCGGCACTTCGTGGCACTTGCCGAACTGCGCCGTGCTGTAGCCGTTGAGCTTGAGCGTCTTAGCCAGCGGCGAAATGGTATTGGGCAGCACCGACGAATAGCCCGGCTGGCCGGTCGCGATCTCGGTGATGCCCGCCATGCCGGCGTTGTGGTGGTTGCGGCCGGTCAGCAGCGCCTGCCGCGTCGCAGAGCAGATGGCCGTGGTGTGGAAGCGGTTGTACTTGAGCCCGCCGGCCGCCAGTTTCTCGGCCGCTGGCGTGGCGCAGGGGCCGCCGAAGGCGCTGGATGCGCCGAAGCCGGCGTCGTCGATCAGCACGATCAGCACGTTGGGCGCACCCTCGGGCGGCCGCAACTGCTCGATCGGCGTCTTGACCATGTCCGGGTCCTTGGCGTCGTACGGAATGAACCGTGCCGGCACTGTGTTGCGCATGGGGAGATGGGAACGGTGTTTCTTGTCTTCGTTGCTCATGTCTCGGACTCCTGTGTCATGGGGGTGTTGCACGGTCAACATTACGAATCATTCATACCAGATCATGCTAGACGCCAGGCCAGTCGGTCGCTATTGGACTTTGGTCTCATGGGCGAACCGGCGGCGAGCAGCTGGTGCGGGGCAGCTCAGGCGATGTCCGCTTGTTGCATGATCTCGTCGGCATAGCGCCCCTGGCGGAGCAGGTCGGCCATGGTCCGCATCGACGGATCGATATGGGTGAAGAAAGCCTTGTAGCCCGCGCACAGGTAATTGAGGCCTTCCTCACCGTCCGGCGTCCTGATGAAGCGGTTGCGCGGGCATTCACCGTAGCAGGCGAACAGCACCGGGCATTCCTTGCAGTATTTCGGCAACGTGTCGTACTTGTTCTGGCCGAAGCGGCGCTGCTTTTCCGAAGTAACCAGCCTGCCGAGCGGCGTGTCATTGATATTGCCAAGCAGGTAGTCCGGCTCGACAAAGTGGTCGCAGGAATACACATCGCCGTTGTGCTCCATCGCCAGCGCGGCGCCGCAGGTCGGTGACACGATGCAGGCATTGTGCTGCCCCATCCAGCTGCCAAGCGCGATGTCGAAGGTGGTGACATACACCTTGCCGACATCGCGCTTGATCCACTCGTCAAAAATGCTGTTGAGAAACTGGCCGAATTTGTCCGCCTTCACGGTGCGCTCGGTCACCAGGCTCCCTTCCTGTTTGTAAAGCGGGCGGTCGGTGCCCTTCAGCCCGCCCCAGCCCTGGTTGGCGAAGGCGATGGTGTCGACCGTGGCGCGTTCGACGATGGGGATGAGCTGGATGTATTCCGCCTTTAACTCGTCGCGGAAGAAACGGTAGACCTCGAGCGGATGGTCCTGGTTGGCCGTGTTGACGGTGCAAAGGATATTCACGTCGACGCCATGCTTGCGCAGGCAGTTCCATCCGCGGATCACGTCATCGAAACTGCCCTCGCCTTTCTTGCTGACGCGGTAAACGTCGTGCAATGCACGCGGCCCGTCAATGCTCAGACCCACCAGATAATTGTGCTGCTTGAAGAAAGCGGCCCATTCGTCGTCGATCAGCGTGCCGTTCGTCTGGATCGTGTGCAGGATGCGCTGATGCGGTTGGCGGTACTGTTCGGCCAGTTGCACCGAACGTTTGAAAAACGCCAGCCCGCGCAGCATCGGTTCGCCGCCCTGCCACGCCACATCGACCTGGGGGCCGGGGGACGACACCATCAACTGCCTGATGTAAGTCTCGAGAGACGCTTCGCTCATCAGGTGACTTTCACCCTGGTAGAGGTTTTCCTTGGACAGGAAAAAGCAGTACTGGCAGCCGAGATTGCAGGCCGCGCCCGCCGGTTTGGCCAGGAGGTGGTAGTTAGGCTGGGGGGATTGCATGTGCGGTACCTTTCGATTGCTTGCCGGTCTGCTGCCAGGCTCCCAGAACCTTGTGCAAGTTGAAGAACATGCGTTCGTGCCCCAGGGTGGCGCCCAGCGGCGAACGGGAGAGCGTCTTCAGCAGGTCCGGGTTGACCCCGGCCAGCCACAAAGTGATGCCGCGCGCGCGCAGGTTTTCCTCGGCTTCGGTCAGCATCGTCAGGGCGGTGTATTCGATGTCGGGAATTGCGCTGCATTCGAGCACGATGACCCTAGGCTGCGTTTGCGCCACCAGAGCCTTCATCTTTTCGCCAGCGTTCGCGGCGTTGGCAAAGGTCAGGTGCCCTTCGGCACGGAGAATCAGCAAGCCCGGGAAGGTTTCGTCACTCTCATGCTCGCCGGCGCGGCGGAAAACCTGCTTCTCGCGGTTGTAGGCCACGGCATACACCGGCGGATGATTGGCCTGGTAAAACAGCGTCAGAATGGAAATCGCCACCGCGATCAGGATGCCCTCGAGCGTGCCGATCACGACGACGCCGACCAGGGTCGCCAGCGCCCACAGGAGTTCGTCACGCCGGACCCGGGCGATGGCACGGAAGGCTTGCGGCTTGATCATGGAGGCAGAGGCCACCAGGATCAGCGCGCCCAGGGCGGCCTGCGGCAGCAGGGCGATCGCACCTGACAGGAACAGCAGGGTGAGCAGCACCACGAGCGCATTGACCCATTGCGTCATCTGGCTGCGTGCGCCGGCCCCGTCGGCAACGGCCGTCTGCGACGCGCCGCCGCCGGCTGGCAACCCGCCCACCAGCGCCGAGGCCACATTCGCGGCGCCGACCGCGAGCAATTCCTGGTTGGCATTGACCGGCGGATCGTCACGCCGGCAGAAGGTGCGCGCCGCCGCCACCGATTCGGTGAACGACATCAGGGCGATGCCCAGTGCGGCTGGCCACAATTGGGCGGCAAGCGACAAATCGGGCAACGCGAACGCGGGCAGTCCGGACGGCACCGTACCGACCGATTTGACTCCCAGCGCGTCGAGTCCGAATGCGGCTGAAGCGGCGATGCTCAACGCCACCCAGACAAGGGGGGCGGAGAGTCGCGGCAACAGCCGCGGCAAGGCCAGCAGGATCACGATCCCGGCAAGGGCTACCAGCATCGTCACCCCATGCGACTGGGCGAGCAGACCGGGCAGTTCCAGCAGGGTGCCGACGGTCGTCTTGCTGGTGACATGCACGCCCAGTACCGATTTCAATTGGCCAATCAGAATGACGATGCCCACGCCGGCCTCGAAGCCGACCAGAACCGGCAGCGAAATGAAATTCGCCAGGAATCCCAGCCGCAACAGCCGTGCCAGGATCAGCAATCCGCCCACCAGCAAGGCCAGGGTCGCGGCAACGGCAGCGGCACTGGCACCGGTCTGCGCAACGGACGCAGCGATTTGGACTGCGGTCAGCATCGCGATGGCGGAGGTGGTCGAAATGCTCAGGGGCCGCGAGCTTCCCAGCAGGGGGTAGATCAGCATCGCGGCGAGCGCGGTATACAGCCCCACTTCGACGGCCAGGCCGGCGATGACGGCGTAGGCCATCGCCTTGGGAATCACCACGGCCGCGGTGGTCAGACCGGCCACCAGATCGGCGCGCAACCACACGCGCCGATAGGCGAACAGCCAGCCTGAGATGGGTAATCTGGCGCGATGGGTGGGGGGCGATGGCTGTTTCACGCTAGGGCCGCGAAATTATTTTCTGCGTGCAATGCGCGTGACCAGTCCGCGCAGGATCAGGTAGGGCAGGATCGCCAGAACGAGTGCGACGATGATCGCCTCGCCCGGATACACAAAGCGCAGCACGATGATCTGGTACACGACATCGAGCACCAGCGCGATCATGAACACCTTGCCGATGCTCTTCCAGCCGTCCCTGAGCATGTCGGCCCGGTGGGCAGGGTCCGTTGCCAGCGCCCAGAAATACGGCGGCTTGCCCGTCCTGGCATCCAGCAGTCCCGAACGAATAGCAAAGATCGCCGCCATGATCGGCTGCACCAGCAGCCTGAACTTCAATGGTCCGCTGACCCGATCGGTCATGTTCTCCACGATGCGCATCCAGATTTCGTCCATATCAATCGCCTCCCAAAGCAAATAAAAATGTTGCTGCTACCCCAGCGGTAACAGGATCAGGCCATAAAGCAGGCCACCCGTCATGAATGGCCAGAACCGCCCATCCTTCTCGGAAGGCAATTCCATGATGAGGCTGTTCATGATGATGGCGCCCGAGATGAAAGCCACCAGCGGGGCCAACGCCACGTGCGGCAGCGCGAACAGCAGACCCGTCCCCCAGCCGAGCACGGCCGCCCCTGCAAGCACGAAGCGACCGATGCGCTGATAGGCAGCGCCGTGTTCGTTGCGCAACTCGTGGTCCAGCGACAGAAAATGAAAAGCGATGGCCGCCGCGTACAGCGTGGTCGAGACTGGGGTTTCCTCAAGATTTCGTACCAGCAGGTATGCCATCAGCCAGACATAGACCGCGAAACCGCCGACGTGGAACTTGAAGGCCGAACCAGCTTGTTCCGCTTCACTGGTTTCCCGCAGGCGTGCGCGCCAATGATCCAGCCCGTAAAAAACGAGGAATCCGACCAACGCAAGAAAGTAGATCGCCATGCCTTCATAGCGCAGGGGGACAGATACCGATTCCGTGAAGGTTTGGCGGGCACCGTGCAATTCCGGCATGACGTGGACGAACACATAGGCAGCGGCCATCCCGCCACCGAACGAGATGATGTCGCGGCGATCGACCAGCGCACGAAAGGGGTGCACCCGGCCACCCGCCAGGAAGACAGCCGCGAACAGCAGTGCTGCAACCCCCGTTTCGATGATCGCCGTCGACTCCATATCCCGCTTCAGAGCAGGTGGGTGACGATGCTGACAAACACGGACAGGCCCGCGACACTGATGATCATGGCCATGACGAACGAGGGCCGCCGCCAGATCCTGATCGGCACAACCTGACGCAACGACTTGATGGAGTGCCAATACTCGATGGTTCCCATCACCATCGACAGGGTGCCAAGTCCGACCAAAAACAACCCCACATTCCGCGGGTCATATTGCTGTGCCAGGATATTGGCTTCGCCGCCCTGAAAACCTTGCAGCACCTTGTAGATGGTGAAGCCAAAGCTGATCATGGAAAGTGCAGTGCGCAGCCAGGCCATCAAGGTACGATCTGCGCCCATCAGGGTGCGCTTGATTGCGAGGTCGGTCCGCTCCTCCGCCAGTTCGTTGGATGACCTCACCTCATGCGCCTTCTTGACTGATTTCGATTCGCCCACCAGAACACCGGATTGCTCCTCGCCTGCGAATGCGGCACCAATCCTCGCCAACAGCGTGTGCTCCGTCGCGCGCGTTTTTTGGCTTGCGGCCACGTCGCCTTCGGATCGATGCTCATCGGTTGTCATGTAAGCCTCCTGCCTGGACCGCCACTTGCCCTCATTGTTGGAAACCTCGTCATAGCCCGGTCAGCCGCGCAACGAATTTCTCCGCCAACTCGGCGACGGGGTACTTCAGCAGCAGCAGTGGCACGAGCGGCAGCAGCGCGGCCAGCACGATATCCTTGACCAGACGCAGACTCATCGGAACCCAGCGCATATTGCGCACGACGTCGATGCTGTTGCCAAGGTCGGCGAGCGATTGCAGATCCGCAGTGCCCAACAGAGGCTCTTGGGGTGTAGGGGGGTTACCCAGCCATTTGCTGTCGAAGCCGCTTACGTAACGCGACGCGAACGCCATGTAGTCACTCAAACCCTTGATGCGGCATGCCCAGAGCTTGGTTGAGAAAATGAACAGGGGCGCCAGAAACAGCACCGCATCCACGGCCAGAATCACTGCGATCGCCGGGTAAATCGCCTCGAAAGCCATGCTGCCTGTGGAAATTTCCTCCGCGAAGGATGCTGACTGAAGTGCCGAAAGACCGAAGATCAGCGGCGTGAAATGGGCGTGCACCACTTCCAGATAACCCAGGCCGGCAGCGTAATCTGGGTGAGTCGGAATCAGGTCGAGCTTCAGCCTGGACACGCGCCACAGAAAGTAGCACCACAGGCCCAGCCGCCAGAGCCAGCGCAACATCAGGAAGCGAAACAGCGTCAGGCAGACGATCCAGTACCACTGCGCGGCCAAGTTCAAGTCGGACAAGGCACGGTTCGGGTCGAGGCTTGCCGTACTGCCGGATAAATGCAGTTGCGGCCCAATCAGCGACAACAACACCGCCACCAGCAGGCATATCGCCTCCGCCAGCCAGGCGTCCTTCCAACGGCCAATGCGCGCTATTTCAGATTCCAGGGCCGGAAGTTCCTTGCGGGGCACCACGCCCGAATCCACGATCGTGCGGACAAACGATGTCAAGCGCGGATCCAGAATCGATTCGCACAGGAAGAACAGCGGAATGACCAGCAACAGACGGACATGCCCCCCGATCATCGAGAGGGAAAAAATCTGCTGGCCAATGCCCTCAATGAAGGCCAGCGCCACCAAAACAATCCATGGCACCCAGCCCAGCGCCAAGCCGAGCGGAACCATGCCGGCTCGCCCGCGCACCAGGCCAAATCGGCAGCCCAGCCGGTGAAGCGGGCCGCCGAGCAGCGAGAACTCGTCGATGATTTCGTGTTTTTCCATAAATCAGAGTGCTCGATTGCCGAGGTGAAAAGCGAACGTCGCGCGCCTGCGCCGGGTCCGCCTACGCGCTGCGGACATCAAAATTGAGCGAAACTTCGATCGTGTGCTTCAGTGCGCCACGGTCACCGATGGCACTGCGGCCCATCCCGTTGGCAACCGGAAAGCCCTGCCCGGGATGCCGGATGCATAGACCGCCTTTCAGCGTGGCCCGACCCGGTTGACCGGACCGCCGAGGTTGACCCCCGCCCCGCCGCTATAGCCAACCCCTGCCTGGCCGGCCCCGGCACCTGGGAGGACGCCGACCCCGGAAGCCGGGCCACCGACTCCACCGACGCCAGCACCGGGCAAGCCCGCCCCTGCACCCGGCAGGACGCCAACCCCCGAGGCCGGGCCGCCGACCCCGCCAGCCCCGACGCCGACCGTGGAGCGGCGCGCGACACCGGCATAACTCACCGGCGTTGCCGGCCGGCCGACGACCGCTTCCGCCGTGGCGACCGGACCGCTGGCGATGTCGCCATTGCCGAGCCATGCGGCGATGGCACAAGCAAACACGAGTCCATACTTTCGAGCGATCGGGTTCATGGTTGTGCTCCTGAAGGTGCGCCTTGCGGCAGTTCATCGAGGTCGACCAGCGCATCGGGGCTGATCTTTTGCGCGCCGGCCGGGGGCGCAAACGTGAAGGCATTCGCTGCCGGCTTGAAGCCGGTTTTCCAGGTTTTGACGCGCAGCGTGTACTGCGGCGCGCTGTTCACGGTCTTGCTGGTGATCACCATCTTGCGCGGAATGGGACGCTCGCCGACTTCCACCCACAACTGCCAGTCCGTATCGGCATTACGGAACGCCAGATGCTCGCACGCCCTGCCATCGACAACGCCGCGGCCGACATGCTTGGCTTCCTTGACGCCGGCAACCAGGATGTCAAAGGAATTCGACTGAAGCAGGTCTGCCCCCGGCAGGGCGATGCCATGCCCCATGCGCAGGGCCTGGATCAACTGGTCCACGCTGCCGGGCGCATCGAACTGCGCGTAGGCATTCATGTTGTTGCCCAGGATGCTGACGGTCTTGCCGTCGAACACCAGTGACACATCGGCATAGCCGCCCACCCGGTGGGCACGCAATTTGTCCGGGCGGCTCAACAGCGCCTCGCCGGAGTTGGTGAACTGGATCTTCTCCAGTTGCGGCGTGATGACCTCGATGTCGCTGTCGAAGGTCAGCTCGATCGTCTTCTGGCTGCTCACGTAGTCCGACATGGCCTTGAGAATGGCTTGCGCGTCGCCCGCCCGCGCCAGGGTGCTCGACCCCGACACGGAAAGCATCGCCGCGACCACCATGCGGGCAACCGCCTTCGTTCCTTTATGCATTGTCATGCTGTCGACTCCTTATTTTTTACTGAAACGGTGACGCTTCGGTTGGACGTCACGCATCCCTGCGAAATCGATTGATGTTCATGTTGTTTCTCCTCTAAAGAAAAGTGACAAGAAAGGCCCTAGAAGCGAATGCCCAAGCCCAGGTATGGCCCGCTCGCCGCCACGTCCCAGACGGTGCCGCCGTTTTCATAGTCCCAACTCAGGTAGCGGTAGCCCACCTTGGCCGTGAAGTCCTTTTTGAACTCCCAGTTCACGCCACCCATGAACTGATAGGTCAGGTCGGAACCGCCGCCACCTACGTCCGCATACCCCAGCAGCGCGACCTTGTCGGCGATCGGGTGCAATACGCGCACCCCGACCACACCGTCGACCCAGTCCTCGGCGCCGCCCGCGCTTGCCGCGCCATCAAAAACCGGTCCCGGGAATGTAATCACGACGCTTACGTCCACATCCAGCTTGGTCCAGCGAACAGCGCCGATCAGATCGACCTTCGTCTTGTCGTCAAGCACCCGATACCCAACCGAGCCCTGAACGATATACATGGAGTTGTCGATATCCAGCTGGCCACCGACTTGCACCACGCCACCGGGGCCGGTGACCGTACCCGACTTTCCTCCCGACAACTTCATGTACACGCCTTCCATGCCCAGGGTCCAGGGACCCCTCTGCGCCGTGAACATGCCCATGAAACCGGCATCGAGATTTTCCGCGATGTCGCTGAACGAAATGTCGAGGGGGGCGGTGTAGCCCTGCACGCCGATCGTGCCCTCCATGCCGGCGGCCAGCAGATAGGGGGTCACTTCGTATTGCCAAGTCTCGCTGGCCGCTGCAGCCGGTTGGCTCGCCACCAGACCGAGCAAGACCAGGGGAAGAATTGGCGTGATGGGTTTGCGCATGGCGTGCTCCGTGTGTGGTGTATTTGAATATTCGATCTACTTGGGAAAAAGAAAGGTGAGCGCCAGCCGATAGCCCCATCCCTCAGGTCCACCGTCCGGGCTCTCGGCCCAGTAGCGCGCACCAGCCTGCAGGGTGATCGGCTGTTGCCCCACCTTGAGCATCTGCGTCACAGTGAAGTTGAGTGGCACCGACCACTGCTCGTTCTTCCAGTTGTACGTCGATTCAGTGTTGACGCCGAAGGTCGTGAAAGTCTTCGTCGTGTAGGAAAGAAATGGCTGCAGGAATGTTGCGCTGATGTCGCTACGGTCATCCTCACCCGCCACCGACCAGATGTGATTGGCCAATGCGCCATAGGTCCAGCCGTGCGCCTGCTTGAGCAGAACGGCGGTGGGACCCAGGCCCCATTTCTCGCCACCGAGCGCGTCGTCGCTCGCCGTCGGCAGTAGCAACACCGGGCCGGCGCCCCAGATCCAGCCGCCGGCAGTAGGCGCCTTGGGCGAAAAGAACAGGCTCTGCACGATGTCGCCGACGCCGGAGGCATCCGCCGCGCCCAGTCCGTCCAGGTCGATCAGCGGCACGATGGTGCGCGAGATCAGGTTCCAGTCCGCGTTGAGGGAAAACGGAATCACCGGCTGCACGTTGAGTTGCCACTTCTCGCCCGTGTCAGCCGGCCCGAGATTGTCGTCATGGTTGAGCTGAAGCGGCAGGCTGATCAAGGCCGCGATCGGGTTGAGCGACGCCTTTGCGAGTTCAGCCTGATCTGCCGCCATCGCCGGCTGAGCAAATCCTGCGATGAACAACGCAGCATAGGTCAGCGCACGAAGGCTTGCAGTGTTCATGGGTACCTCCTCCGGAAAAATCACGGCCCGTTTATAGCCGGCGGGCCATGAAGGCGCTATTGGACCTTGGTCTCACCCGCTCGCCGGGATCCCCGACCGTCATGCCGGCACGCAGGTGGCTGGCCTGGGCCGGCCACCCGACCTCAATCACGACTTACTTGGCTTTCAGCTTGGTGAACTTCGTGCCTTTGGCAGACCAGCCGCCCATCAAGCCTTCCTTGCCGAAGGCGAAGGCTACAACCGAGGATTTCGCTTTCAGGGTATCCAGCGAGGCGCTGGGTGTCGATGCGTCCACCACCGTGATGCCGGCTTCTGCGCCAGCGCTCCAGCCGTTGCTGTTGTGGAAGCTGTCGAGCGCTTCCTGGGTCAGAAACAGGAATACGAAGTTGGCCTTCTGATAACCCGCCTGGAAGCCCGCTGACCCGGCTTCCATCTTGTAATAATCGACGGTTTTTCCGTCGACCCTGAGGGCGCCTTCGCCCCATTGCGCCCCAACGACGAATCCGACTTTTTTGACATCAGGCATGACAAGCACGCCCTTTGCGGCTGCCAGATATTCGCTGGCACCCTTCACCTCTTTTTTGAAACCCTGCAGTGCGGCATCGACACTGGCGTCGATCTCTTTCACGCCCTTCGCGTGCGCAGCATCCATGGGCAACAAGGAGAATGACAGCGCCAGTACGGCGAGTAGCGCGCGGAATCCTGCGGCAGCTTTTTTGATCATGATTCGAGTCTCCTGAAAAGGGCGTGATGCACATCATGTACAGGACACCGTGTTCTGTACTCACGATTGCACAGGTTTCAGCGTACTCAACCCGGCCCACCCCGGCTATTGGGCTTTGGTCCTATTCCCTGGCCCGCCGTCCGTCCGGGTGACGGTTTGGGTAAACTGACCGAATGACGGCAAACGCACCCAGCATCCAGAGCCCGCTATGAGCGCAATCCTCGTCCCAACCCTGTACGTTTTGAGTGGCGTCTGCGCCTACACAGCGCTGCATCACGGCCTTGCCGTCATGCGCCAACGGGTGAGCCTCACCCACCTTCTGTTCGCCCTGGTGTCGCTACTGGTTGCGGCTCACATTCTGGCCAAGGCGGCCGCCTACTCGACGGAAACGGCCGAGGCACTGGTTGCGATGCGAAGGCTTGAGGTTTCGCTCGCACTCATGCTTTTCTCCATTTTTCCCTGGTTCGTTGCCGAGTTCACAGGCATCCGCCGGCCCCGGATTCTGATCGGGCTGGGTCTTTTCTTCGCATCGGTCATTGCCGTCAATCTGGCCCTGCCCTATGGCGTCCAGTTTGTCGAACTGCCCCGTCTGCTGTATTTCGAGCTGCCCTGGGGCGAGCGGGTAGTGGACTTGCGTGTGCATCAGCGCGGCACCTGGCACATCGTGGGCTGGCTGGCCATCCTCGCCATGATGGCGTTCAGTTTCCATATGGCCATTGCTCTTTACCGACACCGAGATAAAAGGCGGGGCCGAGCGCTCCTCTGGGCGCTGGGTTTGTTCTTCGGTGCTGTTCTATTCAACGTCGTCGTCAACCTGGAACTCATCGAGTTCATCCATTTGAGCGAATTTGGTTTTGTCGCCCTGGTCGTATTGATGGATCAGGAGATGATGCTGGAAAGGCGCGATCAGACACGACGGATACGCAGCGTACTGGACCACTTGCCGGCGGCGATCTGCCTGAAGGACCTGAGGGGGAGATTCCAGCTGGTCAACCAGGGATTCGAGAATGCATTCCAGACCAGTGAAACAAACATCATCGACAAGACAGAACTGCCCCAGCTCCCGCTAAAAATCGCTGAAGAAATCCGCTCGGACGAAACCTTGGCCATCCAAACTGGCCAGAAAATCGAGAACGAGTATGTTCTGGAACAGCGCGGCGAGCAGCACATCTACCAAGTACACCATTTTCCGCTGCTGCGCCCGGATGGCAGGCCCTATGCAGTGTGCGGGGTGTATATCGACGTCACCGAATCCCGCCACAAGGATGTGTCGCTGAACAAGTTCCGCCGCCAGGTCTGGCACACGGATCGCGTGGCGAGCACGGGCGCCATCACCGGCTCGCTCGCCCACGAGTTGTGCCAGCCGCTGGCCGCCATCCTCAACAATGCCCAGGCAGGCCTGCGTTTCCTGGCGCAGGACAAGGTCGACCTTGAAGAAATACGCGAATTGCTCGGTGATATCGTGCGCGATGACAAGCGCGCCGGAGCTGTGATCAACGGCTTGCGCGCCATGCTGCAACAGCAGGAAACCCCCTACGCTGATATCGACCTGGCGCTATGCATTGAGGAGGTATTCGAACTGCTGCACAGCGAATTTGTCCGGCATGGCGTGGACGTCGAGCACAACCTGCAACGCGATTTGACACTCCGGGCAAACAAGATCCAGATCCAGCAAGTGCTGATCAATCTCCTCATCAACGCCCTGGAGGCCATGGACGCGCAGCCAGCAGGCCAACGCTTGCTGCAGATCAGTGCGGTGCGGGCTGATGACGGCAACGCACGGGTATCGGTTCGCGATACCGGCATTGGCATTGCGCAAGACGTGATGGGCCGCATATTCGACGGCTTCTACACAACCAAGCCCCAAGGGCTGGGTGTGGGTCTGGAGGTGTGCCGCTCGATACTGGAGTCGCACCGCGGCTACATCCGGGTCGAGGCCAACCCGGATCGAGGCGTCACGTTCCACTTCAGCTTGCCGTTATCCGGGGAACCCACCCCGACAGCGGGTCCGACCGACAACTGACACCCCCATACACGCCTTGCGGGGTCAGGCGTGTTTGGGAAGCGGGTTCGTTTCGACCACCCATGAAATGGCATCCAGCAAGGCCTGGTCGTCCACGGGTTTGCGCAGAAAAAACCGCACTCCCATATCCCGGGCCGCCTGACGCGTGTCGTCGTCGTCACGCGCCGTTAACGCGATCACAGGCAAGGCAATGCCTTTCTCCTTGAGCCGTGCGCCCACCTCAAGGCCGCTCAAGCGCGGCATGGTGATATCCATGAGGACGCAGGCATGGTCTTGATAGCCTACTTCCGCCAGAAAGCTTTCGGGCGTCGCGTAGGCACGGCTCTCGATACCGGCGGAACGCATCAGGCGCGACAGTCCCTTGCGCACCGACTCGTCGTCGTCGACGATGTACACGAGCAAAGTTTCGGTCTTGAGTGGCACGGAAGGCGCCCCGCCAACGTAAGAAGAAGCTTGAAGTTAGGCGCCTGATCAGGAATGGGCAATAAGACTTTGGTCCAACAGGTCAGTCCACACGCTTGGGAAACTGGATCCCGACGGCATCGCACAGGTGGACGAGTTCGGCGACCGTACCGGCCTCCATCTTTTCCATGATCCGTCCGCGATGTGCTTTCACGGTTTTCTCCACGATTCCCAGGTCGAAGGCGATCTGCTTGTTGAGGCGTCCTTGCAGGACCTGTTCCAGCACCTCGCGCTCCCGCTCGGAAATCCGGGCCAGCCGCGCCATGACGCTGTCACGATGATGTCGGATGGTCGCCTCGCTTGCCTGGCGTTTGATGGCCTGATCAATTGCCTCAAACAGCACCGTCTCTTCCACCGGTTTGACCAGGAAATCGACCGCACCATGCTTCATGGCATGGACACTCATGGGGATATCACCCTTGCCGGTCAGAAACACCACAGGCAGGAAGAGGCCGGCTTCGGGCATGCGCGCCTGCAACTCGAGGCCATTCATCCCGGGCATCTGGATATCGAGCAACACGCAGCCCGGTCCGGCCGAGGGTGCGCGTTCCAGGAACGCGTTCGCTGTGGCAAATTCTTCTACGTCCCAGCCTGCGGAGCGAAGCAGTCGTGTCAGGCTGCGTCGCACGGAGACATCGTCGTCCACCACGAATAGGGTCGCGCCGGCCCGCAGCATCGGCTGGATTTCCTGGGCGAGTTGATCTTGCATGTGCCTACCGATCGTGATGTGGGTTCATCTTCTGGAACAACCAGGCGGCGCTCAGTTTCCCACAGCCCAGCCCCCTTACTTCGCAGGCGTGAATGACCTGTTCCAGCGATTTTCGCTCAAGCAATCCGGCTTGCCTAGCTGGCCAAGATCATAACGCGGACCAGCTGGCTACCGGGCCGGGGCCCGCCGAGTGCCTGGCCACCGCGGATCATTCGCCATGGAAATGTCAATTGGTCTTTCATCCCTTTGCATGTTGAGGACATCACCGCTAAAAGTTCAGTCTGAATGGACAACATATAAATGGTCCTGCCAGCAAGACAGGGGGCAGAAGGATGATTCGGCGTACTCATACAAGCAGCATCGGCGGGTGCAGGTGATGATGTTGGACACGCCACAGGATCATTCGACACGTTTTCCGAGCAATCCAACCTAAAAAGGGATGAATATGAAACAGAAATATTTGACCACGCGAGGGCTGCGGCAGGTCCTGCTGGTCACGTCGCTCGCCGCAGGCTTCGGCTTGTCAGCCGGAACCGCCTTGGCGGGTGACGCGATCAATCCTCATGCCGACGAGATCCTGCGTGCGATGTCCGATCATCTCGGCAGCACCCGGTCTTTCACTGTTGAGGCCGACATATCGAATGAGGTCATAACCAGCGACGGGCAAAAGCTGCAGCTCAACAGCTACGCCACCGTCGCAC
>JAABRA010000367.1 GCA_011391155.1 Burkholderiales bacterium | reverse complement strand
CGGCGTGGACCTGACGCCGGCCGGCGAAAGCCTGCTGCACCACGCCCGTTCGGTGCTGTTCAGCCTGGAAAAAATGCAGGGCGAACTCAGTGAATATGCCGACGGCGTGCGCGGCCACGTGCGGGTGCATGCCAGCATCTCGGCCATCGTGCAGTTTCTGCCGGAAGACCTCGGCGCCTTCATCCGCGAGCACGGCGCAGTCAAGATCGACCTGGAGGAACACTTGAGCACCGAAGTGGTGCGGGCGGTGCGCGAAGGCGCAGCCGATCTGGGCATCTGCAACGCCAGCGCGCTGGCCACCGCGGGCGCGGGCCAGCTGCAAAGCCGCCGGTACCGGCAGGACCAGCTGGTGCTGATCGTGCCCGGCGGCCACGCGCTGTCAGGCCAGGGCGCCCTGCCGTTCGCCGCCAGCCTGGACTACGACCAGGTGGGCCTGCATGCCAACAGTTCGATCTACCTGGCCATGCACCAGGCGGCCCTGCAGAGTGGGCGCGCCATCCGGCTGCGCATCCACGTCACCGGGCTGGACGCCATGTGCCGCATGATCCACAACGGCCTGGGCGTGGGGGTCATGCCTTTGCGCGCGTTCGAGCTGATGCATGGCGTCGGAAACCTGGCCTTTGTGCCCCTAACCGACGCCTGGGCGCGGCGCCAGATCGACCTGGTCGCCCGCGATTTCTCCACCCTGCCAGTCACCGCCCGGTTGCTGGTGGACCACCTGACCCCCAGCGCTGCCGCACCAAGCGCCGCTGCCGAATAAAATCCCTACGTCGCCAAGGAACCCGATGGAAAGCATGAACACCCCTGCTCCAGCCCGCACGCTGTACGACAAACTCTGGGACGAACACGTCGTCCATACCGAGGAAGACGGCACGTCCATCCTCTATATCGACCGCCATCTGGTCCATGAAGTGACCAGCCCCCAGGCTTTTGAAGGTCTGCGGCAGGCCGGCCGCAAGGTCTGGCGCGTGAGTTCGGTCGTGGCCACGGCCGACCACAACACCCCGACCACCGGCTGGGAACGCGGCTACGACGGCATCACCGACCCGATCAGCCGCGAGCAGGTCACCACGCTGGACAGCAACATCCATGAATACGGCGCTGCCGCGTTTTTCCCGTTCCTCTCGAAGCGCCAGGGCATCGTGCACGTGATTGGCCCGGAGAGTGGCGCGACGCTGCCCGGCATGACGGTGGTCTGCGGGGATTCGCACACCTCCACCCACGGCGCGTTCGGCGCGCTGGCGCACGGCATCGGTACCAGCGAGGTCGAGCACGTGCTGGCCACCCAGACCCTGCTGGCCAAGAAGGCCAAAAACATGCTCGTGAAGGTCGAGGGGCAGACCGCCCCTGGCGTCACGGCCAAGGACATCGTGCTGGCCATCATTGGAAAAATCGGCACGGCGGGCGGCACCGGCTACACCATTGAATTCGGCGGCTCGGCGATCCGGGCGCTGTCGATGGAAGGCCGCATGACGGTCTGCAACATGGCGATTGAGGCCGGCGCGCGTGCCGGCCTGGTGGCAGTGGACGAGAAAACCATCGACTACGTCAAGGGCCGCCTGCTGGCCCCCGGCACCGATGCAGCCACCGGCAAATTTGTCGGTGGCCCGGAGTGGGACCAGGCCGCGGGCTACTGGAAATCGCTGCACTCCGACGCCAATGCCCATTTCGACACCGTGGTCGAACTCGACGCAGTGATGATCGTCCCGCAGGTCACCTGGGGCACCTCGCCCGAAATGGTGCTGGGTATTGACGGCAGCGTGCCCGACCCCGACCGCGAAAAGGACGCCAACAAGCGCGGCGCCATCGAACGCGCGCTGACCTACATGGGCCTCACCCCCGGCAAGCCGCTCAACGACATCACCATCGACAAGGTGTTCATCGGCTCCTGCACCAACAGCCGGATCGAGGACATGCGCGAAGCCGCCGCCGTGGTGAAGAAGCTGGGCCAGAGGGTTTCGAAAAACGTCAAGCTGGCGATGGTCGTGCCGGGCTCGGGTCTGGTGAAGGAGCAGGCCGAGCGCGAAGGCCTGCACGAAATTTTCAAGGCCGCGGGCTTCGAATGGCGCGAGCCCGGCTGCTCGATGTGCCTGGCTATGAATGCCGACCGGCTGGAGCCGGGCGAGCGCTGCGCCTCCACCAGCAACCGCAACTTCGAAGGCCGCCAGGGTGCCGGCGGTCGCACGCACCTTGTGAGCCCGGCCATGGCTGCCGCCGCCGCCGTATTTGGCCATTTTGTCGATATCCGTCAATTCGCCTGAAAGGATTCACCATGAAAAAATGTGCTGCCTTGTTCTCCATTGCGCTCTTTCTCGCACTGGCCGGCTGCAATACCGTCAAGGGCGTGGGCCAGGACGTGCAAAAGGCCGGTTCGGCCATCGAAAACGCTGCCAAGAAGTAAGCCATGCAGAAATTCAATGTGCACAAGGGCCTGGTCGCCCTGATGGACCGCGAGAACGTCGACACCGACGCGATCATTCCGAAGCAGTTCCTCAAATCGATCCGCAAGACCGGCTTCGGCCCCAACCTGTTTGACGAGTGGCGCTATCTGGACGCCGGCTTTCCCGGTCAGGACCCGGCCAGCCGCAAGCCAAACCCCGACTTCGTGCTGAACCAGCCACGCTATGCGGGCGCGTCCATCCTGCTCGCCCGCAAGAACTTCGGCTGTGGCTCCTCGCGCGAACACGCGCCCTGGGCCATCGACCAGTACGGTTTTCGCGCCATCATCGCGCCCAGCTACGCCGATATCTTCTTCAACAACTGCTTCAAGAACGGTCTGCTGCCCATTCAGCTGCCCGAAGCCACCGTGGCCCAGTTGTTTGACGAGGTGCATGCCTTCCCCGGCTATCAATTGACCATTGACCTGGAGCGCCAGGTGATCGTCAAGCCGCAGGGCGAGGAAATTCCGTTTGAGGTGCAGGCCTTCCGCAAATACTGCCTGCAGGGCGGCTTTGACGACATCGGCCTGACGCTGCGCCAGGCCGACAAGATCAAGGCCTTTGAAGTCGCGCGCCTGGCCACCAAGCCCTGGCTGGCCCACACCGCCTCCGTTTGAGAATTTATAAACAAAATCGGCACAATCCCAGCGTATTCTGGTCTTTGTTTGCTATTTAAATAGTAGTCAAAATGAAAATCGCAGTTCTCCCGGGTGATGGCATCGGCACCGAAATCGTGGCGGAAGCCGTCAAGGTGCTGAACGTGCTCGAGCTTCCGTTCGAAATGGAAACCGCCCTGGTGGGCGGCGCGGCGTACGAGGCGCACGGCCACCCGCTGCCCGATTCCACCCTGAACCTGGCCAGGGCCGCCGACGCCATCCTGTTCGGCGCCGTCGGCGACTGGAAATACGACACGCTGGACCGCCCCTTGCGCCCCGAGCAGGCGATCCTGGGCCTGCGCAAGAACCTGGGCCTGTTCGCCAACTTCCGTCCGGCGATCTGCTACGAGGAGCTGGTTGGCGCCTCCAGCCTCAAGCCTGAACTGATCTCGGGCCTGGACATCCTGATCATCCGCGAGCTGACCGGCGACATCTACTTCGGCCAGCCGCGCGGACGCCGCATTGCCACCGACGGGCACTTCCCCGGCGCCGAGGAAGCCTTCGACACCATGCGCTACAGCCGCCCGGAGATCGAGCGCATTGCCCACGTCGCCTTCCAGGCCGCGCAAAAGCGCAGCAAGCGCGTCACCAGTGTGGACAAGGCCAACGTGCTGGAGACCTTCCAGTTCTGGAAAGACGTGGTCACCGAGGTCAGCAAGCAGTACCCCGACGTGGCGCTGGACCACATGTACGTGGACAACGCCGCCATGCAGCTGGTCAAGGAGCCCAAGCGATTCGACGTGGTGGTCACGGGCAACATGTTCGGCGACATCCTGAGCGACGAAGCTTCCATGCTCACCGGCTCCATCGGCATGCTGCCCTCGGCCAGCCTGAACAGCCAGAACCAGGGGCTGTACGAACCCAGCCATGGCAGCGCGCCGGACATCGCCGGTAAGAATATTGCAAACCCGCTGGCTACAATATTGTCTGCCGCCATGATGTTACGTTTCTCGCTCAACCAGCCCCAGGCCGCTGACCGCATCGAGTCCGCGGTCAAGGCCGTGTTGGCGTCGGGCGTGCGCACGACAGACATCTGGTCGCAAGGCACCACCAAAGTCAGCACCCGCGAGATGGGTGATGCCGTGGTGGCCGCTATCACCAAAACGATTACCAAGGGCTAGCACAAGCTCCGGTTCGTCACGCCTTCCCGGCTCGACGAGCCGGGACACCAGGCCCAATGGCTTAACCGGCCGGGCCACTCAAGTTTTTTAACTTTGAAAGGGCGTTGATATGAAACTCGTAGGACTGGTAGGCTGGCGCGGCATGGTCGGCTCCGTGTTGATGGATCGCATGCAGGCCGAGGGCGATTTTGGCCTCATCGAGCCGATGTTCTTCTCGACCTCGAATGCCGGCGGCAAGGCCCCGGCCATGGCGAAGAACGAGGCCACGTTGCAGGACGCCTTCAACATCGACGCGCTCAGGCGCTGCGACATCATCATCACGGCCCAGGGCGGCGACTACACCACCGAGGTCTTCCCCAAACTGCGCGCCGCCGGCTGGACGGGGCACTGGATCGACGCCGCCTCCACACTGCGCATGGAAAAGGACGCGGTGATCGTGCTCGACCCGGTCAACATGCCCGTCATCCAGGATGCGCTGGCCCAGGGCGGCAAGAACTGGATCGGCGGCAATTGCACCGTGAGCTGCATGCTGATGGGCGTGGGCGCGCTGTACAAGGCCGGCCTTGTGGAATGGATGAGCACCCAGACCTACCAGGCGGCATCCGGCGGTGGGGCCCAGCACATGCGCGAACTGCTCACCCAATACGGCACGCTGAACGCCTCCGTGCGCGCCCTGCTGGACGACCCCAAGAGCGCCATTCTGGAGATCGACCGCCAGGTCATTGCCACACAGCGCAGCCTCAGCGCGGCCGAGACCGCCAACTTCGGCGTGCCACTGGGCGGCTCGCTGATTCCGTGGATCGACAAGGATCTGGGAATCGGCAAGCAACCGGACGAAACCGGCTGGGGCATGTCGAAGGAAGAGTGGAAGGGCATGGCCGAAACCAACAAGATCCTGGGCCAGGGCGATGGTTTCAATACCGCCGCCATTCCGGTGGACGGATTCTGCGTGCGCGTGGGTGCGATGCGCTGCCACAGCCAGGCGCTGACCTTCAAGCTCAAAAAGGACGTGCCAGTGGCCGACATTGAGGCCATGATCGCGGCCGACAACCCCTGGGCCAAAGTGGTGCCCAACACCCGCGAAGCCACCATTCGGGATCTGACCCCGGTCGCCGTGACGGGCACGATGGACATCCCGGTCGGCCGCATCCGCAAGCTTGCGATGGGCCCGGAATATGTCGGCGCCTTCACCATTGGTGACCAGTTGTTGTGGGGCGCCGCCGAACCGCTGCGCCGCATGCTGCGCATTTTGCTGGCTGCCTGAGCCCGTGCCGCCTGGCCTGGTGCGCGGTAACCTGATGTTACTGCGCGTTGTGAAGAGGCAACAGGCGGACTCCCCAAATTGGAGCGTGATTGAAGGGCATAAAGTTAAACACCGTCTTAGCTTGTCAGGCTAAGGCATTGCTGTTAATGTGAAAAGCCCAGATTCAGTGTTGACACCTTCCTTCACATGATGAAAAAAAATACGCTTCACAACCGGGCAGGTCTGAACAGCGGGAAAGCGCGCCTGACACCGGCCTCGCCCCTGCGCGTGGCGGCGGTCGCCACCCTCATGGCCCTTGCTGCCTACAACCCGACCGAGGCACTGGCCCTGGGCCTGGGCCGGATTACCGTCCTGTCCGCGCTCGGCGAGCCCTTGCGCGCCGAAATCGACATTGCCCAGATCACGCCCGACGAAGTCGCCAGCTTGAAGGCGAGCATTGCCGCGCCGTCAGCGTACCGAAGCGCCGGCGTCGAGTACAACCCGGCGCTGCTGGGTGCCGCCATCACGATCGAGCAACGCCCCGACGGCCGCTCGTTCCTGCGCCTCACCAGCGACAAGCGGGTCAGCGAGCCTTTCGTGGACCTGATCCTCGAAGCCAACTGGGCGTCAGGGCGGATCGTTCGTGACTACACCTTGCTGTTTGACCCCCCCAGCACGCGCCAGGCGGCCCCAGCGGCCCCGGTTGCGGCCCAACTGCCGGCGCAGGCTGCGTCCAGGGATCCGTCGCCACCCCGGGCCGGTGAAGTGCCGCGCAGTGCGCCGACGGCCGCGCCCGCGGCACCTGTCAAGAGCACCCGGACACCCCCCGCCAGCGTGGCAACGCCCCGGCCACCGGCACCCAGCCCGGTTGAACGCGCGGCATCCGACGGCACACCCATCAAAGTGAAAGCTGGAGACACGGCCGGGAAAATTGCAGTGATCTACAAGCCGGCAGACGTTTCCCTCGAACAGATGCTGGTCGCCATGCTGCGCACCAACCCGGATGCGTTCATCAACGGCAACGTCAACCGCATCAAGGCTGGCGCCGTGGTGGAACTGCCCACCGCCGCGCAAGCCTCAAGCGTGACGGCGGATGAAGCGCGCCAGACACTCTCGGTTCAGAGCACCAACTTCAACGAATACCGGCGCAAACTGGCCGAGGGCGCCCCGACCCGGCAACTGGCCTCGGCCGACCGTCAGGTGTCCGGCGGCTTGCAGACCCGCGTCGAGGAAAAGAAACCCGCTGCGGCCTCCCCCGACAAGTTGACCCTCTCCAAGGGCGCCGTGAAAGGTACGGCGCCCGAGGCACAGATTGCGCAATCCCGTCAGACCCGGGAGGCCAGCGAGCGCGTCGCCGAACTCTCCAAGAACATCACGGAGCTATCACGCCTGCAGGAGAAGCCCGCTGCAACAGGCGGCGCCGGTGCCGCGGCACCGGTTGCCAGCGGAGCCCGTGCGCCGACGCTGCCCGTGGGTACTCCGGCCAGTGCCGCGAAACCGGCAGCAACGCCGGTTGTTGCCGCCAGTGCACCGGTCGCCCCGGCCGCATCGGCTGTTGCTTCACCCGCAGCAGCGAAGGCATCTGCTCCTGCGGCGGCGGTCAAGCCAACCGCCGCCGCGGTGCCCGCCAGTAGTGCCAGCAGTGCCAGCAGTGCCAGACCGCCAGCCTCGTCCGCCTCCGCTGTTGCGTCGCCGGCTGCCCCGGCCAGCGCATCAAGGGCTACCGCCAGCGCACCGTCTGCGACTTCAACGACCGCAGCTTCAGCGACTCCAACTTCAACGACCCCAACTTCAACGACCGCCAGCGCATCGACGCCGGCCGCCGCACTGTCGCCGGCTGCGCCTGCCAGTGCAGGTGGTCCGGCGGTCGTGGCTTCCGCAGCGGTTTCGCCGCCCAAAATGCCGGCCTCGGCGTCGAAGCCCGTCGCAACGGCAACACCCGCTGCGGCTGAAACTTCACTCGTCGATGAAATGCTGGACAACCCGCTGATTCCTGCGGTGGCTGGGGGATTGATTGCCCTGCTCGCCGGTTTCGGCTTCTACCGTGCCCGGCAGCGCAAGAAATCGACCCAGGTCGACAGTTCCTTCCTGGAGAGCCGGTTGCAACCGGATTCCTTCTTTGGCTCCAGCGGTGGACAACGGGTGGATACCGCCGACGCCGCGCCCACGGGCTCCTCGCTGGCCTACTCCCCAAGCCAGCTCGATGCGGCGGGCGACGTTGATCCCGTGGCCGAAGCCGATGTCTACCTGGCCTACGGACGCGACCTTCAAGCCGAGGAGATCCTCAAGGAAGCCTTGCGGATGAATCCGTCCCGCATCGTCATTCACAGCAAGTTGCTGGAGATCTACGCCAAGCGCCGGGACTCCCGGGCCTTTGAGATGATCGCCCGCGACGCGTACAAGCTCTCTGGCGGCGAAGGCGCCGAATGGGAGCATATTTGCGAGTTCGGGCGTGAGCTCGACAGCGAAAATCCCCTGTACCAGCCGGGCGGCCAGCCGCAGGGCCAGGGCGGCAAGTCCACCGTCGCGGAATCGGAAAGCCCTGCTTTTGGTTCGAGCACCATTCCCGTCGCACCGCACCCCGAGTTTGATGCCTCCATGCCCGTCGATCTGGATCTGGGGGATCTGGATCTGTCGTTCGACAGCCCGGCGCCGCCCGCGTTTGATGCCGGCCGGACTGTCGTCACGGAGCCGCAGCCAGCGCCCGCCGCCGCCGACGCGGGACTGGACTGGACGCCCCCGTCCACCGAGGCCATGGCCGCGCAGACGACGCCGCTGGCCCCCTTGATCGATGTCACGGCCATCGACTTCCCCCTGGAGCCGGAACCCGCAGCCCGGGAAGCGGACGAGGGCACCGCCGACGCCGGAATGATCGAATTCGATCTGGGTTCGTTGTCCCTGGACCTGGACCGCGAATTGCCCAGGGTGGATTCCAGCGATGGTCCGACGCTGGCGGGGGCTTCCGATCCGGACCCTCTGCAGACCAAACTGGACCTGGCGCAGGAATTCCATGCCATCGGGGACACCGACGGGGCGCGAGCGCTGGTCGAGGAGGTCGTGTCCATGGCCAGCGGCCCTCTCAAGGCCAAGGCGCAGCGCTTCCTGTCTGAATTGGGCTGACGCGTTCATGGCACCACGACCCCGTCCAGCCTTGCCGTGAGACTGGCGCTGGGCGTCAGCTATCTGGGCACGGGATACCAGGGGTGGCAAAGCCAGCTCTCCGGCAACACGGTTCAAGACCAGCTGGAGCACGCCCTTGCCCGCTTTGCCAGCGAGCCCATCAGGACCTTGTGCGCCGGTCGAACTGACGCCGGCGTCCATGGCCTGATGCAGGTGGTGCATTTCGACACCCCTATTGAACGGAAATCCGTTTCCTGGGTACGTGGCACCAACACCTACCTGCCGCCAGATATTGCCGTGCAATGGGCGCGGGTGGTGCCGGACGCCTTCCACTGCCGGGCGAGTGCTGTTGCACGGCGCTACGTCTATGTCATTCTTGAATCCCCGGTCCGCCCCGCGCTGGAAGCCGCCCGGGTCGGCTGGTTCTTCCGGCCGCTGGATGGCGACGCCATGCAACAGGCAGCCGCCTGCCTGGTTGGCACCCATGATTTTTCCTCGTTCCGCGCCAGCAGCTGCCAGGCGCTGACCCCGGTCAAGACCATGAACCGGATCCACATTTCGCGCCGTGGTGCGTACTGGCGGTTTGAGTTCGAGGCCAGCGCCTTCCTGCACCACATGATCCGCAACATCATGGGCTGCCTGGTGCGGGTGGGACAAGGCGCGCAATCCCCGCATTGGATGAGCACGGTGCTGAACGCACGAAATCGTGATGCCGCCGCGCCGACCTTCTCGCCCGATGGCCTTTATTTCATGGGCCCGGTCTATGACACGGCATGGGGCCTCCCAGACCGCACGGCTGCGTATGATTGGCTGCCATGACACCCACGCCGCCAGCGCAAGCCCGAAAGCCGACTCAGCGCACCCGCATCAAAATCTGCGGCCTGACCCGCGAGCAGGATGTCGACGCCGCCGTGGCGGCCGGCGCCGACGCTGTGGGATTTGTGATGTATCGGAAGAGCCCGCGCCACGTTTCACCGCAGCGCGCTGCCGTTCTGGCACGACGCCTGCCGCCGTTCGTCACACCCGTGTTGCTGTTCGTCAACGAGGATCCATCAATAATAATAGCGGCTTGTGACCATTTTGCGCTGGGAATGATCCAGTTTCATGGTGACGAGAGCCCCGACCAATGCGAAGCGGTCGCCCGCGCCTGCAAGTGGCCCTGGATGCGTGCAGCCCGCATACCCCTAAACGATGCGAACGCATTTGACTTGGTAAACTTCGCTGCACAGAATTCACTTGCCCAGGCCATCCTGCTCGACGCCCATGTCGAAGGTTTTGGCGGCGGCGGAAAAACATTCAATTGGTCACTCCTGCCTCCAAGCGTAAACGCTCACCTCGTCTTGAGTGGTGGGCTCACACCTGCAAACGTGAGCGAAGGCATTCTTCAGGTTCGGCCACGCGGACTGTCGCTGGCCGTTGACGTAAGTTCCGGCGTCGAAGCCGTGGGCCCGGACGGCAACGTCCTCAAGGGCATCAAGGACCCGGAGAAGATTGACCAGTTTGTCGCCGCCGTGCGCGCGGCCGACCGACAGCTTGCCTGAAGACACACCATGTTTGAATACCACCAGCCCGATCCGACGGGGCATTTCGGAATTTACGGCGGCAGCTTCGTCAGCGAGACGCTGACCCATGCCATCCATGAGCTGCGCGAAGCCTACGCCAGGTACCAGCACGACCCCGAGTTCCTGGCCGAGTTCAACTACGAACTGGCCCACTTCGTTGGCCGCCCATCACCCGTCTACCACGCCGCGCGCATGAGCCGGGAGCAGGGTGGCGCGCAGATCTACCTCAAGCGCGAGGACCTCAACCACACCGGCGCGCACAAGATCAACAACACCATCGGCCAGGCCATGCTGGCACGCCGCATGGGCAAGCCGCGCATCATTGCCGAGACGGGGGCCGGCCAGCACGGCGTGGCCACCGCCACCATCTGTGCACGCTACGGACTGGAATGCGTGGTCTACATGGGAGCGGAGGACGTCAAGCGCCAGAGCCCCAACGTCTACCGCATGAAGCTGTTGGGCGCCACGGTGGTGCCGGTGGAGTCGGGCAGCAAGACCTTGAAAGACGCGCTGAACGAGGCCATGCGCGACTGGGTCGCGAACGTCGACAACACCTTCTACATCATCGGCACCGTGGCCGGTCCGCACCCCTATCCGATGATGGTGCGCGACTTCCAGAGCGTGATTGGCAAGGAATGCCTGACCCAGATGCCGGGGATGCTGGCCCGCCTGGGCGTGGCCGCAACGCAACCCGATGCGGTGGTCGCCTGCGTCGGCGGCGGCAGCAATGCCATGGGCATTTTTCACCCCTACATTTCGCACGAAGCGACGCGCCTGATCGGCGTGGAAGCCGCCGGCGAAGGCCTCGGCAGCGGCAGGCATTCGGCCTCGCTGCAACTCGGAAGCCCCGGTGTGCTGCACGGCAACCGCACCTACATCCTGCAGGACGACAATGGCCAGATCACCGAGACGCACAGCATCAGCGCCGGCCTGGACTACCCCGGCGTCGGCCCCGAGCACGCCTTCCTCAAGGACATCGGCCGCGCCGAGTACGTCGGCATCACCGACACCGAAGCGCTCGACGCGTTTCACTACCTGTGCCGCACCGAGGGCATCATCCCTGCGCTCGAATCGAGCCATGCCGTGGCCTACGCCATGAAGCTGGCCAAAACGATGCGGCCTGACCAGTCGATCCTGGTGAACCTGTCGGGCCGGGGCGACAAGGACATCGGCACCGTGGCCGATCTCAGCGGGGCCGACTTTTTCTGCCGGCCCAGCTGCCAGGGCCAGAGCGTCAAGGGCGGTGTCCCAACGTCAGAACAGATCGTGAAGGTGGTGAAATGAGTCGCATCGAAGCCACCCTCACCGCCCTCAAGGCCCAGGGCCGCAAGGCGCTGATCCCCTACGTGATGGCCGGATTTCCGTTTGCGGACATCACACCCGAGCTGATGCACGGCATGGTGGCCGCCGGCGCCGACATCATCGAACTCGGCGTCCCCTTCAGTGACCCGTCGGCCGACGGCCCGGTGATCCAGAAGGCTGGCGAAAAGGCGCTGGCGTCGGGCATCGGTACGACACAGGTGCTGGCAATGGTCGAGGCCTTCCGCACAGGCGACAAAAAGACACCGGTAGTGCTGATGGGTTATGCCAACCCGGTCGAACGCTACGATCTGCTGCACGGCAAGGACGCCTTTATTCGCGATGCGTCGGCTGCAGGCGTGGATGGCGTGTTGATCGTTGACTACCCGCCCGAAGAATGCGTGGACTTCGCGGCGAAGCTGCGCGCCCACCAGATGGACTTGATCTTCCTGCTGGCGCCGACCTCCACCGACGCGCGCATGGCCCAGGTCGAGAAGGTCGCCAGCGGATACGTCTACTACGTCTCGCTCAAGGGCGTAACCGGCGCCGGCACGCTGGACACCGGAGCGGTGGAGGCCATGCTGCCGCGCATCCGCCAGCATGTGAGCCTGCCCGTGGGCGTGGGCTTTGGCATCCGCGATGCGGCCACGGCCCGCGCCGTCAGCCGGGTGGCCGATGCGGTGGTGATCGGCAGCCGCATCATCCAGCTGATCGAACCCCAGCCCCGCGCGCAGGTGGTGGAAACGGCCTCGGCTTTCCTGCGTGAAATCCGCGTGGCGCTGGACGCATAATCCGGCCACACTGCCCCCGAAATGATCCCTTTGATGGCGTTGGAGAAACAAATATGAGCTGGCTCGAGAAACTGCTGCCCCCGAAAATCCAGAAATCCGACCCGTCGGAGCGGCGCAGCATCCCCGAAGGCCTGTGGATCAAGTGCCCCAGCTGCGACACCGTGCTCTACAAGACCGATCTGGAGCAAAACCAGAACGTCTGCCCGACCTGCAGCCACCACCACCGGATCGGCGCCCGCGCGCGGCTGAACGCCTTTCTCGATGGCGAAGGCCGCTACGAGATCGGCCAGGAAGTGCTCCCGGTCGACGCGCTCAAGTTCAAGGACAGCCGCAAGTACCCCGAGCGCCTGAAGGAAGCCCTGGAGAACACGGGTGAAACCGATGCACTGGTGGTCATCGGCGGTGCGGTACACAGCATCAACCTGGTAGCGGCCTGCTTCGAGTTTGATTTCATGGGCGGCAGCATGGGATCGGTCGTGGGTGAGCGCTTCGTGCGCGGCGTGGAGACCGCCATCGAGCAGAAGGTGCCCTTCATCTGCTTCACGGCCACGGGCGGCGCGCGCATGCAGGAAGGCCTGCTGTCCCTGATGCAAATGGCCAAGACCAATGCCTCGCTGACCCGGCTGGCAAAAAAGGGCCTGCCCTATATCAGCGTGCTGACGGATCCGACCATGGGGGGCGTAAGCGCAGGCTTCGCCTTTCTGGGCGATGTGGTGATTGCCGAGCCCAAGGCCCTGATCGGCTTTGCCGGGCCGCGGGTGATCGAATCCACGGTGCGGGTCACGCTGCCGGAAGGCTTCCAGCGTGCCGAGTTCCTGCAGCAAAAGGGTGCGATCGACTTCATCTGCGACCGCCGCGAGTTGCGCAGGACGATTGCCAATACGCTGGCGATGCTGCAGCGCCAGCCGGCCGACGCGGTCAGCTAAAGCCGCTTGCCTGCCGGCCTTGCGCCGGGAAGGTCAGCGGAGGACCGCCAGCTGGACGGACCCCAGCACCATCGCGGCCACCTGCAGCACCACCAGCAAGGCCAGTGGCGACAGGTCAATGCCGCCCACCAGCGGAATGATCTTGCGCAACGGCGCCAGCAAGGGCGCGCACAGGCGGTCGATCACCGCACTGATGGGTGAATCCGACTGGGTCCAGGACAGGATGGCATAGACGATGAGCAGCCCGGTCAGACCGGATATCGTCATCTGGGCGAGGCCGAAAGCCGCCAGCAACGGTACCCAGCCCGCGGCCGCCACGCCACCGGCCAGCAACCACAGCAGGCCAAACTGGGCCAGCTTGAGCAGGTAAGCGCCCACCAGGCTGGCCATATCCCAGCGGGCCAGCGACGGAACGACCCGGCGCAACGGCAACACCAGCCAGTCCGTCAGGGCAAACACAAAGCGGCCGACCGGGTTGGCAAAGGGCACCCGCTGGTATTGCATGTAGAGCCGCAGGAGGCAGGCGCCGCCGAGAAGGCTGGCGGCAACCTCGAGCAGGAAGGAGAGGATTTGATAGAGCATGGAGGCAGGGATGTGGACTCGTGGGATGATAGCGGCCAGGTGCCGCGCTGTTGCGTCGGCACTGCGTACCCTGTGCGCCTGTTGAACCTGAAACGAATCGGTCGTGCCAGAAACTCTCACCCTTTATTCCCTGCCGCTGTTTCCGCTCGGCGCGGTGCTCTTTCCCGGCGGCGTGCTGCCGCTGCGAATCTTCGAGGTGCGCTACCTCGACATGATCGGCAAATGCCACAGGGCCGGTGCCCCGTTTGGCGTGGTGGCCTTGACGCAGGGAACCGAAGTCCGCCGGCCCGGCCGTGACGCCGACGCCTTTCACAGTGTCGGGACGCTCGCCACCATCACGACGCTGGCAACACCGCAGCCCGGCCTGATGACGATCCGCTGCCACGGCGAGCAGCGGTTCCGTATCTCACGCTCCGAACAACTCCGGCATGGCTTGTGGATCGCCGACGTTGAGCGCCTGGACGACGACCTGCCAGTGCCGGTTCCCGATGATCTGAAGCCTGCCGCCCGCGCGCTGCAACGCCTGCAGGATTCCCTGCGTGCCCGTCAGCCGCCGGGCAGCGCCGCCCAGCCGTTTGAAGGACCGCCGCGTTTTGACGACTGCGGCTGGCTGGCCAACCGCTGGTGCGAGATCCTGCCGGTACCCCTGGAGCTGAAGCAACGATTGATGCAGCTCGACAACCCGCTGGTCCGGCTGGAACTGGTCAGCGACATCCTGATACGAACGGGTATCACCGGCTGAGGAATATCCTGTTTTTATAGCAAACAATGGCCATTTCACGCTGGGTTAGCGCCCCATTTTTGTACATAAACCCCTGTAAAGGCCTCTCTGCGGGTCGCCCATCCAGGCGCGGATTCAGGCCCGGGACGTTGCGCCGGCCGGGCGGCCCGCCAGCAAGCGCGCCAGGTCGGGGGCCTGCAGCACGCGGATGTTGTTGTCCCTGGCAAACTTTGTGGCCTGGGGCGTCACATCGCCCAGCGCCACGACGATGCCGTCGCGGGCTTGCGCCTGCTCGATGGCGCCTTTTAGTTCACGCAGCGGCTCCACGCCCAGGCTGGCCGCCTTCCAGCGTTTGGCGCTGACCAGCGTGGTGACGCCGGCCTTGTGGATCGCGAAGTCCGCGCCGCTGCTGTCGCGCCCCTCGCGCCGGGTCACGGTGTAGCCCGCCTTGAGCCAGCCGTCTTCCAGTGCGGCGGAAAAATCCCGCCACGACAGGCCCGCGACGGCCTGCAGCGTCTGCTGCACGCGCGCCGCGCTGGGCTGCTGCATCTGCCGGCGCGCGGCCATGACGGCGATCACCAGGAAAGGGAATCCGCCCATGGCGCCGAACCAGAACATCTCGGCCGGCAGGGCCAGCTTCGAGATCAGCGCAATCACGCCGGCCAGCACCAGGCTGATCCACCATGGCGAGCGCAGCAGGATCGCGAACAGCGACTTTTCGGCCATGCGGAACTTCGGGAACTTCATGAGTGCGCCTCCAGCGCCCGGGCTTCAGACAACTTGCCCAGCACCAGCCGCAGTTGCCGGCCGCAGCGCGCCGCCAGCGACTCATCATGGGTGACCAGCACAAAGGCCATGCCGTGTTCGCGCGCCAGCTGCAGCATCAGCTCGAACACGCCGTCGGCCGTGGCGCGGTCCAAGTTGCCGGTGGGTTCATCGGCCAGCACACAGGCTGGCCGGGTCACCAGCGCGCGGGCGATGGCAACGCGCTGACGCTCGCCGCCCGACAGCTCGGAGGGCCGGTGATGGATGCGATCCTGAAGGCCGACGCGCGCCAGCACTTTTTCCGCCACAAGGGCTGCCTGGACGCGTGAATCCCGGCGAATCCACAGCGGCATGGCCACGTTGTCCAGCGCGCTGAACTCGGGTAGCAGGTGGTGGAACTGATAGACAAAGCCCAGGTGCCGGTTGCGCAGCACGCCCTGCTGTGCGGACGAAAGGGTCGACAAGTCCTGGCCTTGGAGCTGCACCTGGCCGCTGGTCGGGGCATCCAGCCCGCCCAGCAGGTGCAGCAGCGTGCTCTTGCCCGAACCCGACGCGCCGACGATGGCCAGCGTCTCGCCCGCATGCACCTGCAGGTCGACACCCTGCAGCACCGTCACGTCGAGGCGGCCTTCGGTGAAGCGCTTGGTCAGGCCGCTGGCCTGGAGAACGACATCATTCATATCGGAGGGCCTCCGCCGGGTTGACCCGGCTGGCGCGCCAGCTGGGGTAGATCGTGGCCAGGAAGGCCAGCACCAGCGAGATGACGGTGATCGGCAGGATGTCGCTGCGCTGCGGTTCGCTGGGCATGCTGTTGATGAGGTAGATTTCCTTGGGCAGGAAGCTGGCGTGCAGCAGGTTTTCGAGCGCCGGCACGATCACGTCGATGTTGAAGGCCACACCCAGGCCCAGCGCCAGCCCGGCCAGCGTGCCGATCACGCCGACCATCGCGCCCTGGACCACGAAGATGCCCATGATGCTGCCCGGGCTGGCGCCCAGCGTGCGCAGGATGGCGATGTCGGCGCGCTTGTCGGTGACGGTCATGACCAGGGTGCTGACCAGGTTGAACGCGGCCACGGCCACGATCAGCGTCAGGATGATGAACATCATGCGTTTTTCCAGCTGCACGGCGGCAAACCAGGTGCGGTTCTGGCGCGTCCAGTCGCGGATCAGCAGGTCGCCCGACAGGCTGGCCGCCAGTTGATCGGCCACCGTGCGCGCCTGGTGCAGGTCGCGTAGCTTCAGCCGCACGCCGCTGGGGCCTTCGAGCCGGAAGATCTTCGCGGCATCGTCCTGGTGCATCATCACCAGCGCCGAGTCGTATTCGTAATGCCCAGAATTGAAGGTACCCACCACCGTCATCTGTTTCAGGCGCGGCACCACGCCGGCGGGTGTGACCTGGCCGCTGGGCGAAATCAGCGTGACCGGATCGCCCACCCGCACGCCCAGGCTGCGCGCCAGGTCAATGCCCAGCACCACGCCAAATCCGCCGGGCACCAGCTGCTTCAGGCCGGTGCTCTGCAGCTCCACCGCCAGATCGGTCACGCCGGGCTCCAACGCCGGGTCGATGCCGCGCACCAAGGTGCCTTTCATGTCCTCGCCGCGCGCCAGCAGCGCCTGCGTGGCGATGAACGGCGCGGCTGCAATCACGGCCGGGTTGGCGCGCACCTCGGACAGGGTCAGGGCCAGGTCCGGCAGGGCCGCGCCGCCTTGGGCATAGATCTCGATGTGCGAGACCACGCCCAGCATCCGGTCGCGCACTTCTTTCTGGAAGCCGTTCATGACGCTGAGCACGATGATGAGCGCGGCGACGCCCAGGGCAATGCCCAGCATGGACACTCCCGAGATGAAGGAAATGAAGCCGTTGCGCCGGGTGGCGCGCCCTGCACGGGTGTAGCGCCAGCCCAGGATCAGTTCGTAGGGGATTTGCATCGGCCGATAGGGAATAGAAACAGGGGGGATTGTGGCATTGCAAGGCCCACGGCCCGGCCATCCGGGACAATACCGCGCATGTCCGACCCCACCCACCTGCTGATTGCCTTTGCCGGCGCCAGCGCACCGGGCGCCCGCGAGGCCCTGCGAGCATTGCCCTTGCCCCACCTGCAAAAGCTGTTGAACCGCCTGCAGGCGGCGCCTCTTGAGGCCGTTGATGCGCTGAGCCCGGAACCGCCCCATGAGCGGGCACTGGCCGGCTTCCTGCGCCTGGACGCCGGCCCCGGCCGCACGCCGTGGGCGGCGCACCAGCATCGCCTGGGCGGCGGCGCGCCCGGCCCGCATGCCTGGGCCTGGATCACGCCGTGCCACTGGAAAGCCGGCATGGACCACATGCTGATGCTGGACCCCGGCGCACTGAAACTCACCGAAGCGCATTCGCGCACGCTGCTGGCCGCCATGGCGCCATTTTTCACCGGGGACGGTCTGGAATTGCACTTCGAAGCGCCGGGCCGCTGGCTGGCGCGCGGCGAGCTGTTTCGCGACCTGGTGAGCACCTCGCTCGACCGGGTCAGTGGCCGCGACGTGGCCGCGTGGATGCCCGCGTCGCCCCAGGCGCGCACGCTGCACCGCCTGCAAAGCGAAATGCAGATGCTGCTCTACACCCACCCGGTCAACGATCAGCGGGCCGAACAAGGCCTGGCACCGGTGAATTCGTTCTGGGTCAGCGGCGCGGGCGCACTCCCGCCCGATCCCCCCGCGCCCGCCGCATCGCCAACGCTGGACAACACCCTGCGCGACGCCGCGCTGCGCCAGGACTGGGCCGCCTGGGCGCGGGCCTGGCAACAACTGGATGCCACGCACTGTGCAGCGCTGGTGACCGCCCTGGAGCGTGGCCAGGCCGTGCGGCTCACGCTGTGCGGTGAAAACGCCTTTCAGACTTTTGAAGCCGTGCCACAAGGCTTTTTTCAGAAGATTTCAAGGTTTTTTGGCACCATCCCAGTGTCGGAGCGTCTGAGTTTGCTATGAAATTTGAAGTTCGTGACATCCCCCCGCGTGCCGCCTGGGCGCTGGAGCAAGCCGGCGTGCACCCGCTGCTGGCCCGCCTGTTCGCCGCACGCGGCGTGCTGGGCAAAGACGAACTCGACGATGGCCTGGCGCGCCTGCTGCCCCCGTCGGGCCTGAAAGGCGCGCTTGATGCCGCCGTGCTGCTGGCGGATGCTATTGCCGCCGGCAAGAAACTCTGCATCGTCGCCGACTACGACTGCGACGGCGCCACCGCCTGCGCCGTCGGCATCCGCGGCCTGCGCGCCCTCGGCGCGCAGCACGTCAGCTACCTCGTGCCCGACCGCG
>JAABRA010000366.1 GCA_011391155.1 Burkholderiales bacterium | reverse complement strand
CTGCGCCCGGTCCACCAGCGCATGGTGGCTGGTGGCGTAGATCATGATGAAGGCGGCGGCGTCCACGTGCGAAAAGCCGGGCGGCAGCGGCATGCACAGGGCCGCCGGGGCGATGGTGTGGGTGCCGAAGCCGCCAGTGCCCGACAGGCAGGCGACGTTCTGGCCGACCTTCAGGTGCGTGACGCCTTCGCCCACGGCCTCCACCACGCCGGCATATTCCGAGCCCGGCACGAAGGGCAGGGGCGGCTTCATCTGGTATTTGTTCTGCACGATCAGCAGGTCGGGGAAGTTCAGGCTCGCGGCCTTGATCTCGATGAGCACCTCGCCGGCCTTGGGCGCGGGGGTGGGTAGCTCTTTCCAGGTCAGGGCATCGACGCCCACGGGGTTTTCACAAAGCCAGGCATGCACGGGAGGTCTCCTTAAAACAAGAGCGCGATGATAGAGGGCGTCGTGCCCCCTGAATGTCTCACCAGCGACCGCCCTGTGACCCTACCGAGACCTGTTCGGTCCCTTCGTCTTGCGGCCGCCGCGAACTGTCGAGCTGGCTGCTGGCGGCTGCTTTCAGAAATTCCAGCAAGGTGTCTGTGATGCGTTGCGCCTGCGCGTCGTCGAGCTTGACCTGGTCGTAGAGCAGGTTGAGGTGCAGGTTGCCGCCCTGGCTGGCCGCCGTGACGCAGATCGGGTGCTGCGGTGGCGGCGACACCAGGAAGGCGAGACTTTGAATGCGGGCGCCATTCTGAAGATCGGGCGCATCGACCCGGCCGATATTGGTCAGCATGGACGATGCCGGGGCCAATGCCGCTGCCGACTGGATGAGCCTGGCCCGGCTCCGGCCCATCGGGAGCACGGATTCCTCGCGGTACGCGGAGTGAACCAGATTGGCGTCACCGGTGGTCAGGACTTGCTGCAACTGGCCGCGAATGTCCGCCGCCAGTTGCCAGAAGTCCGGTTTGGCAGGCAGGCCGTGCACGGTGGTGATCGTCGCGATATACAGGCCCATGTCGTTGGCGCTCAGACTGCCGCCGAGAACACCGCGCAGGTCGGCCAGCGACGTCAACCCGAGCGGGCGCGCCTGGGCCGGGCCAAACTCGCGATTGAGCGCCAGCAACTGGGCCGCGCCCAGGGCGCCATGCACGGTGGTGCCGTGGGCGCGGCACGACGCCAGCAAGGCCTGGGTGCTTGCCTTGGGTATCGACACCGGGATCACCTTGATGCTGCGCTGGTCACCCAGGCGCATGTCGTAGCCGGGCAGCTGCCGGGGGAATTTCAACGCGGTCTGTCCCTGGCCGAGCCAGTACTTGAGCTTTTGGAGGGAGCCTTCCACAACACCCCTGGACCGGATCAGGTCGAGGTCCTGCGCGGACTGGTGCGGCGGGCGCGGTCGCAGCGGAAGATCTTCGCCGCCCGCGCGTCTGAGCACCTCGACCAGCAGGCTGGCGCCCGACTTGCCGTCGGCAATCGTGTGATGAAAGACCATCGCCGCAACCGACTTGCCGCGGCCTTGAAACCACAGGAAGCGCGCCAGGGGCGCCGCGCCGTCAAAGGGCGCGTCGAGCTCGGCAGCCACGGCGGCGCGCCAGCCGCGCAAGGGGCGCACCTGCGCCGTCAAGGCGGCCTGTTCTGGCGCAACGGCCTTGAAACAGGCGCGACCCCGGGCCACCGTCAGCTGCGTGCGCAACAGCGGCTGTTCGAGTTGAACGGCTTGCAGCGCGCGCCCAAGCTCGCCGGCATCCAGGCGGCCGCTGATTTCCGCGAAGACGACGAAATTGAGGCAGTACAGCTGATCCAGCAGGTAGTAGATGGCCTCGGTCGGACCCAGGGGGCGGTTCATGCCCGCCAGCGCTTGTGCAGGGTGTCGACGGGTGGGGGGTGAAAGGGTGGACATCGGGTGTTCCTGGAATGCAACCCGCTTTGTACCCTTATCCCGCGATGCGGGAGGCACTTTTTTAGGGCGCGCACCTACAATCCGTTGCAACCCGAAACACCCATGAAAATCCTGATTTGTAACGACGATGGCTACCAGGCACTAGGCATCAAAGCGCTGTACGAGGCGCTGAAGACCGTGGCCGAGGTCGAGGTGGTGGCACCGGAACACAACAACAGCGCCAAGTCGAACGCGCTGACGCTGCATTCGCCCCTGTACGTGCACACGGCGGCCAACGGGTTTCGTTATGTGAACGGAACCCCGGCCGACTGCGTGCATATCGCGTTGACCGGCCTGCTCGGCTACCGGCCGGATCTGGTGGTTTCTGGCATCAACAACGGCGCCAACATGGGCGACGACACCATCTACTCCGGCACCGTGGGTGCGGCCATGGAGGGCTATCTGTTCGGCGTGCCGGCGATTGCGTTTTCGCAGATCGACAAAGGCTGGGCGTTCATCGACGCGGCGGCGGCCAAGGCGCGCGAGATCGTGCAGCAGATGGCACGGCAGGACATGGTGGGCGCCACGCCCTGGCTGCTGAACATCAACATCCCGAATCTGCCGTTTGATCAGATCAAGCCAGCCAAGGTGTGCCGGCTGGGGCGCCGTCATGCCGCGGAAAGCGTGATCACCCAGCTCAGCCCGCGCGGCGACACCATGTACTGGATCGGCAGCGCCGGAGCCGCCAAGGACGAGGCCGAGGGCACCGACTTTCATGCCGCGGCCCACGGCCATGTGGTCTTGACGCCCCTGAAGGTCGATCTGACGGACCACGAGCATTTGCGCTACTGGGCGCAGACCGCCGCGCAACTGGGCGCACCGCAGGACCAGGCCGGCTGATGACGCGCCGTCCCAGTTTTCCGGCCCGGATCGATTTTTCCCACGGCCAGCCCACGCCGGCCAAGAAGGCGGGCACCGTGGCGAATGGCGGGCTCCGCGCCGTGGTGGAACGCGTCCTGGTCAAGCCGCAGGGAATGGGCATGGACTCCGTTGCCGTGCGCGCCAGCATGGTACAGAAGCTGGCCGCGCAGGGGATCAGCGACGCGGCGGTGCTGCAGGCCATGGCCACGGTGGAGCGCCATCGCTTCGTGGACCCAGCGCTGGTGAATCAGGCCTATGAGGACACCAGCCTGCCGATCGGCCTGGGCCAGACGATCTCCAAACCCAACGTGGTCGCGCGCATGATGGAACTGCTGCGCCACGGCGTGCCCGGCAAACTGGGCCGGGTGCTGGAGATCGGCACCGGCTGTGGCTACCAGGCGGCCGTGCTCAGCCAGCTGGCTACCGAGGTCTACAGCATCGAGCGCCTGCGCGGCCTGCACGACAAGGCGCGGGAAAACCTGCGCACGCTGCGGCTGGCCAACCTGCACCTGTTGTTTGGCGACGGCATGGCGGGTTTTCCCAGGGGGGCGCCCTATGCCGCCATCATTGCGGCGGCGGGTGGCGACGCCATTCCCCCGGCCTGGCTGGAGCAGCTGGCGGTGGGGGGGCGGCTGGTCGCGCCGATGGTCGCAGGCGGTGGTCGGCAGGCGCTGGTGGTGGTGGACAAGACCGCGCAGGGCTTGAAGCAGACCCTGCTGGAGGCGGTTCATTTCGTCCCCCTAAAATCAGGCATTGCTTGAAGGGAATACCGATGGGATTGCACATGGCTGGACGGGCGACTCGGTGGGGGCTGTGCGCCGCAGTGGCGGTGCTGGCGGCGACCCTCGCGGCCTGTTCCTCGAACAAGGCACCGAACCGCGCGCCGGTGGAAGACCGCAACGTCCCGGCAACGCGGCCCGCCGCGGCGCCGCCCGTGATCGAGGCCAAACCCCTGCCGGGGGCGGAAAACCAGGGCAAGCCCGGCTACTACACCGTCAAGCGGGGTGACACGGTGATGCGCATCGGGCTGGAAACCGGCCAGGCCTGGCGCGATATCGTGCGCTGGAACGGCATCGAGAACCCCAACCTGATCGAAGTAGGCCAGGTGTTGCGGGTGACGCCGCCGGGCGCGGAAGCGCCATCCGTGGCGGTTTCGCGGCCCGTGACATCGTCCTCGGTCGCGCCGGGAGCCGCGGCGGCGGCCAGTACGCCCGCTTCGGTCGCCGCCAGTGCGCCCGCTTCGGCAGTGGTTGCGGCCCCGGCGCCCCCGGCGGCGAGCGCTGCGGTTGCGGCCGGGGAGGAGGAGCCGGCCTTCATCTGGCCGTCCGGCGGCGTTTTGCTGACCGGGTTTGACGAGGTCAAGAACAAGGGACTGGATCTGGGCGGCAAGGCCGGGGACCCGGTGCTGGCCGCCGCCGACGGCCGCGTGGTTTATGCGGGCGCCGGCCTGCGCGGCTACGGCAACCTGGTGATCCTCAAGCACAACAACACCTATCTCACGGCGTATGCCCACAACCAGATTCTGCTGGTCAAGGAAGACCAGACCGTGCGCAAGGGGCAGAAAATCGCCGAGATGGGCAACAGCGACGCCGACCGGGTGAAGCTGCATTTCGAGATCCGCCGCCAGGGCAAGCCGGTGGATCCCGCCAAATACCTGCCTGCCCGGTAGCCGGCCGCGGCGCTGCGCGCAGCCGCTCGCAAGGCGGGGACTTCAGCGACTGGCGGCCCACGCCGCCGCAACTTCACGGCCGAGTTCGATCACCGCCATCGCGTAGTAGCTGCTCCAGTTGTAACGGGTGATGGCATAGAAGTTCTCGGTGCCGGCCACGTAGGTCGGTGGCGCGTCGCCGTTCTGCAGCTCGACCAGCGCCAGCGGCCCGGGGTGGCCCAGCGCCTCGCCCTCCAGTACCGCGCCTTTGGCGGTGAAGCTGGCGACGCTGAAGGTGGGCAGGATGTCCGGGGCCAGCAGGGCGTCCTTGTCGAGACGGCTTTCGTCAAAGCGTACCGGGAAATGCGTGGGCTGGCCGCTGCGCCAGTGGAAGGCCTGGAAGTAGCTGGCGACCGAGCCGATGACGTCGGCAGGGCTGCCCGTAAGGTCGATCCGCCCGTCACCATCGAAGTCCACAGCGTACTTCACCACGCTGGAAGGCATGAACTGCGGCATGCCCATGGCGCCGGCATAGCTGCCGAGCGGCGCCAGGGGGTCCGTGCCGGTGCGGTTCGTCAACGTCAGGAATTGCTCCAGTTCGCCGGTGAAGAATTCCTGGCGGGCGGCCGCGCGCGGGTGGGCTGCGGGGAAGTCGAAGGCCAGCGTGGCCAGCGCGTCCAGCACGCGGTAGCTGCCCAGCTGTTGCCCGTAGAGGGTCTCCACGCCGATGATGCCGACGATGATCTCCGCAGGAACGCCGAACGCCTGTTCGGCGCGCTCCAGCGTCGCGCGGTGGGCATGCCAGAACGCTACGCCGGCGCGGATGCGGATCGGGTCGATGAAGCGGCTGCGGTAGACGCGCCAGTTCTTGGGCGTTCCGCTGGGCGGCGGCAGCATCAGGCGCGGGACGCCCGGCAGGTAGTGCGCCTGGCCGATGGCCTGGCGCACCCATTCGCGGTCCAGGTCACGGCGGTCGGCCACGTCGTCGGCCCAGCGCATCACGTCCTCGCGGGTGGCGTAGGCCGGCCCCACGGCAGGCTTGCGCGAGGTCGAGGCCCGCTCCAGGCCCTGGGGCTTTTTTTTCAAGCTTTTTTCGGCCCATCCCAGCGTCGGATGGATCAAAGCAGCTATATAAATAATAGTAAAAAACAAGACTCGCTTCATGGGTCGGGCCAGGCCAGTTGGTTGAATTCCCGGCGCAGTGTCGCCAGGCGGGCGCGCGCCGGGGCGCTGCCTGGTGACGCGGGTGCGTAGCGCCACTGCTCAAGGCGCAGCAGCCAGTCCTGCAGGGCCTGCCCCTGCGTCGCGTCTGCGCCGCTGAGCACGATGCGCTGGGCGACCAGCCGCGCCAGTTCGCGCGGCGCGGCCTGGGGCGGCACCGGCAGCCCGGCGGAAAGCAGCTTCCGGCGCGCGCGCCCCAGCAGACGCAGCCACGGGTCGTGCTGGGTGCGTTCCCACAGCGTCCAGGCGGCGCCGCACAGGCTGACGAAGACCACGATGCCGATCAGCAGGTAGCTCAGGTCTTCCCAGCTCGGCGACGCAAACCCCAGATCTTTCAGCAAATCGAGTTGCCGGCTCTGGGTGTAGTTGAGCACCCACTGGTTCCAGCGGTTGTTCACGGCTTCCCAACCCTGGCGAAGCCGGGCGACCAGGTCGGGGCTGAGTTCGCCCAAGGCCCCGGCCAGCACCCCCTGTGGGGCTGCAAGCCGCTGCAGCGTGCCGATCCGGGAAGGCGCCACGGCCGAAGTTGGGTCCACCCGCACCCAGCCCCGGCCGGTCTGCCAGATCTCGGCCCAGGCATGGGCGTCACTCTGGCGCACGGTCCAGAAGCCGTCGACCCCGTTGAGCTCGCCGCCCTGGTAGCCCGTGACGACCCGCGCGGGCACGTCGAGCGCGCGCATCAGGATCACGAACGCCGACGCAATGTGCTCGCAGAAGCCTTCGCGGGTGTCGAACCAGAATTCGTCGGCGCTGTGCTGGCCGCTGACGCCGGGCGCCAGCGTGTAGCGGTAGCCGCCCGTGCGCAGCCGGTCCATCACGGCGGCGGCGAGCACGGGCGCCCCGGCCGTGGCCAGGCGCGGGTCGCGCCGCAGGTCGGCGGCCAGTTGCAGCGTGCGCGGGTTGAAGCCGGGCGGCAGGTCGACGTATTCCTGCAACCCGATCAGCGTGTTGCCGGTCGCGCTGACCGGGCCATAGCGGAAGTTCGGGTAGCTGGAGGCGCTGTACCGGACGATGTCGGTCACCGGCCGGTTGGCCAGCCACTGGAGATCGGGCGACAGGGTGATCACCAGGCCGGGCACGCGCGGCGCAGCGGGCGTGGCGTCCATGACAAAGATCCAGGGACGGTTGTTCGGCTCCAGGGTCACCACGTAGTTTACGGGGGCGCCGCTGACCACCAGCCCGCTGGTCGCGGGCAAGCGCTGGCTGAGCCGGGCCGGCAGCGGCCGCCATTCAAGGCCGTCGAAGCTGGACAGCACCGGTCCGCGAAAGTACAGGTCGGGCTGCGGCGGCGGGCGGCCCTCGAACTTGATGCGCATGGCAATACTGCTGTCCAGCACCAGGCTGGCAATGTTGCCGACCTGCATGCTGGCCGACAGGCCGCTGCGCCCGGTCATCGCGTCCGACGGAATGCCCCACAGCGGCGCCATGCGCGGGAACAGCACGAACAGCACCGCCATGATGGGTGCGCCCAGCAAGGCCATGCCACTGGCCGTCTTCAGCGCAGCCATCAGGGGCGGGCGGCCCACCAGCATGTGCGCGTTGACCAGCGCGGTCAGCAGGCCCAGCAGGCCCAGCAGCATTGCCGCGGCGGTGAGCAGCGACTGCGAGAAGAAAAAATTGGTGAGCATCGTGAAGAAGCCCAGGAAGAAGATCACGAAAGCATCACGGCGGGCGCGCAGTTCCAGGGTCTTCAACGCCAGCAGGACCACGATCAGCGTCACGCCCGCGTCGCGCCCGAGCAGGGTGCGATGCGTGTAAAGGGTGGCCCCGAGCGTGACAGCGACCAGTCCCAGCAACCACCATTTTCCCGGGAGCGGCCGGCCGTGGACCGCCAGCCAGCCGCGCCAGAGCAGCACGCCAGCCGCAAGCCCGCTGCACCAGAGGGGCAGTTTGCCGAACTGGGGCATGACCACCCAGGCAATCACCGCCAGCAGGAACAAGGTGTCGCGTGCGTCGCGGGGCAGGGCGTTGAGGCGGTTCAGCACGATGCCAGCGCTTCCAGGCAGGCCATCCGGTGCGCCGCACCACAGGCCGGTTTGATCTCCAGTCCCGGCAGGCGCAGCCCATAGTCAACGCCCAGGCGGTCCGCGGCCAGCACCCAGGCGCACAGGCGGCTCAGGCGGGCTTCGGTCTCGGGCAGGCCGGTCTGGGCGGCGTCGAGCCAGAGCTCGTAGCGCTGGGCCTGCTGGGTGTCGCGGCTGATCAGCTCATCGGCCTTGGCGAACTTTTTCCAGACCACCAGTTTCATCGGGTCGCCACGCCGGTAGGCGCGCACGCCGTCGAAGTCGCCGGTGCTCTGGGCGCTGGCAGCGGTGGCGCCGCCGGAGCGGGGTTCGCCGGGCGGCAGGGGTGGTGGCGAGGGTTCCGGCGCCGGGTAGACCAGCACTTCCGCCGCGGGGCGCCAGACCGTCCAGACCCGGAAGGTGCCCAGCGGAAAGCGCGTCTCGGCGGTGAGCGCCGGAACCCGGTGTCGCCCGCGCTTGTCCGGCCGGAAAGCGACCTGCACCAGGGCTTCACCCTGCGCCGCAACGTCGGTCCAGGACCAGTGCCCGGTTCCCAGCACGCTCAGGCCGATGGCATAGCGGGGACGGCGGCGACCGTTGATCAATTTCACGTCGAAATAGGCGGTCTCCAGCGCGAAATGGTTGTTGGGTGCTATCAAATGAAGCGTCAAGCCGCGCAGGGTGCCGTGGCACACGTGCATGCCCACGACCGTGCTGCCGGCCAGCAGGAAGGTCAGCAGGTAGCCCAGGTTGAGCTGGTAATTGATCGAGGCCACCAGCAGCACCAGCAGCGTGGCCCCCAGCATGAACCCCGGGCGGGTGGGCAGGATATAGACGTTGCGCTGGGTCAGCGTGAGGGTGTCGGTCAGTGGCAGGCGCAGCTGCCACCACCGACGGAACCGGCCCTGCACATGGGCAACCGGGTGGGTCAGGGGGTTTGGCAGCGCAGGGGCGGCAGGCATCGCGGGCTCCGGAGCGCTCAGGGCAGCGGCACGGCCTCGATCATGGCGCGCACCTGTTCCACCGCGCCGCGCCCGGCATCGCTCACCGGAATCAGCCGGTGGGCCACGGTTTGCGGAAGGATGGCCTGCACGTCGTCGGGTGCGACGTAGTCCCGGCCCGCCATCAGGGCCTGCGCCCGCGCGGCGCGCACCAGCGCCACGCCGGCACGCGGCGACAGGCCCTGCAGGAACCAGCGCCCCGAGCGGGTGGCGGCCATCAGGTCCTGGACGTAATCCAGCAACGGCGCCGAGAGATGGACCCGCATCGCCGCCTGCTGCAATTGCGCCAGCTCACCGGGCGCCAGCAGCGGCGGGAGATGGTCCACCATGTCGCGCCGGTCGGTGCCGTCGAGCAGGCTGCGCTCGGACGCGCGGTCCGGGTAACCCAGCGAAATGCGCATCAGGAAACGGTCCAGCTGGGATTCAGGCAGCGCATAGGTGCCGAGCTGGTCGTGCGGGTTCTGCGTGGCAATCACAAAGAAGGGCGAGGGCAGGGCGCGGGTTTCGCCTTCCACGGTGACCTGCTTTTCTTCCATGGCCTCCAGCAGGGCACTCTGCGTCTTGGGGCTGGCGCGGTTGATCTCGTCGGCCAGCAGCACCTGGGCGAACACCGGGCCGGGGTGGAACACGAAAGCTTCCTTGCTGCGCTCGAAGACCGACACGCCCGACAGGTCGCTGGGCATCAGGTCGGCGGTGAACTGCACGCGGGAGAACTGCAGGCCAAAGGTGCGCGCCAGCGCATGCGCCAGCGTGGTTTTCCCCACGCCGGGCACGTCTTCGATCAGCAGGTGCCCGCCCGCCAGCAGGCAGACCACGCAATCCTGGACCTGGACCGGTTTTCCCACCAGCACCGTGTTAAGCTGATTCAGAAGCGATTTGAGTTTTTGTTGTGCATCCATGGCATGACGTTATCCGAAAAATTGAGACATGGGCTTTTGCTGTGAATAAAACCGGCTATTTCACCCACCCTGATTGCCACCAGCATGAGATGGGCGCGGGGCACCCCGAGTGTCCCGAGCGGCTGGACGCGATCGACCGGCACCTGGCTGCCACGGGCCTGCGGGCTGCCCTAGACTGCCGCGAGGCGGATCCGGCCTCGCTGACCGACGTCGAACTCGCCCACGGGCGCATGTATGTGGCCGGTTTGCGCGGGCTCAGCGATGTGCTGCGCGACGAGATCGAGGCCGGCGGACCGACCCACACCCAGGTCGACCCCGACACCTCGCTCAATGTGCACACCTGGGACGCGGCGCTTCGCGCGGCCGGGGCGGCGCTGGCGGCCACCGACGCCGTCATGGCCGGGGAGCTGGACAACGCGTTTTGCGCCATCCGTCCGCCGGGCCACCATGCCTGTCGCGACACGGCCATGGGTTTCTGCTTTTTCAATAACGTCGCCATCGCGGCGAAGTACGCCCTGCAACGGCACGGCCTGAAGCGCGTGGCAATTGTCGATTTCGACGTGCACCACGGCAATGGCACGGAAGACATCGTGGCGGGCGATGCGCGCATTCTCATGGTGAGCTTTTACCAGCACCCGTTTTATCCGCCCGGTGGTGCAAAGTCGAATGCCGCCAATCTGGTCAACCTGCCGGTACCCGCCCACACCCGCGGCATGGACGTGCGCGAGTTGATCGAGATGGCCTGGATCCACCGGCTGGAAGCCCACAAGCCCGAAATGATCTTCATCAGCGCCGGGTTTGACGCCCACCGCGATGACGATCTGGGCCAGATGGGGCTGGTGGAGCAGGACTACGCCTGGATCACCCACCGCGTCATGGACGTTGCGCGGCGCTTCTCGAAAGGCCGTGTGGTGAGCTGCCTCGAAGGGGGGTACAACCTGGTTGCGCTGGCCCGCAGCGTGCAGGCGCATGTCGAGGTTCTGGCGGACTTGTGAACCCGGTTGTCAAATCGGCCAAAATCCGGGCATGACCCAAAGCCCAACTCCAGGCCCGACTTCAAATCCAGGCCCTGACGCCCCGCTGCAGCACACGCGCGACGCGCGAGGCGTGCACACCCTGATCCTTAACGCCCCGGCGTCCTTCAATGTGCTGGGTGAATCCATGCTGGCCGCCCTGCAACGTGCGCTGGATGCCGTGCGGGATGATGATGGCGCCCGCGCGGTGGTGCTGGCCGCCCAGGGCAAGGCCTTTTGCGCCGGGCACAACCTCAAGGAAATGCGGGCCAACCCGCAGCTGGACTACTACCAGCAGTTGTTTGCCCAATGCTCGCGCGTGATGCTGGCGATCCAGAGCCTGCCGGTGCCGGTGATCGCCCGGGTGCAGGGCCTGGCCACCGCCGCAGGGTGCCAGCTGGTCGCGCAGTGCGACCTGGCGGTCGCGTCCCGCGTGGCGAAGTTTGGCGTCAACGGCATTGACGCCGGCCTGTTCTGCGCCACGCCGAGTGTGCCGCTGGTGCGCAACATGGCCCCCAAGCTGGCGATGGAGATGCTGCTGACCGGCGAGTTCATCAGCGCCGACGAGGCACGTGCGCGCGGGCTGGTCAACCGGGTCGTCGATCCCGATGCGCTGGAGGCCGAGACGGCGCGTCTGGTCGACGCCGTGCTGTGCAAACCGCGCGAGGCCGTGGCGCTGGGCAAGCAGCTGTTTTACCGGCAGCGCGAGATGGGGGTCGAGGCGGCCTACCAGCTGGCCGGCCAGACCATGGCCTGCAACATGATGCATCCGGTGGCGCAGGAGGGCGTGCTGGCCTTCATTGAAAAGAGGAAGCCGCAATGGCCGGCATGAAGACCGTTTCCGCCGAGGTGGGCGACCTCGACAGCTGGTTTGCCGCCTTGCTGCAGCCGGCCACGCTGCAAGTGATGGCGGTTCTGGTGGCGTGCGGCCTTCTGGCCTGGACGCTGGTCTGGCTGGCGCGCCGGGCGGCGGCCACCACTGAACCCTCGATCCTGTTCGGTCGGCGGATCGTTGACGGGGTGCTGTTTCCGCTGTTGCTGCTGAGCCTGGTGTATCTGGCCCGCGCGATCGTTGCGGGCTGGCTCCCGCTGACCTTGTTCCGTATCGCCATTCCGACCCTGGTCGCGCTCGCCGCGATCCGGCTGGGCGTCAAGGTGCTCCAGGTCGCGATCGGCAATGCGCCCTGGGTGCGCGCGCTGGAGCGCACGATTTCCTGGGTGGCGTGGCTGGCCATGGTGCTGTGGGTCAGTGGGCTGCTGCCGATCGTGCTGGAGGAACTGGAGCAGATCAGCTGGCAGGTGGGTTCCAGCCGGCTGTCGGTGCGCAACATCATCGAGGGCGGGTTGACCGCCGGGGCGGTATTGATCCTCACCCTCTGGATATCGTCGGCCATCGAGGCGCGGCTGCTGCGTTCGGCCACCGGCGGCCGGCTTTCATTGCGCAAGGCCATCAGTAACGGCATTCGGGCGCTGCTGATGTTCGTGGGCCTGCTGGTGGCCCTGTCGGCCGTGGGCATCGACCTGACTGCGCTCTCGGTCCTTGGCGGCGCGGTCGGCGTTGGCATTGGTCTCGGGCTGCAGAGGCTCGCGGCCAACTATGTCAGCGGGTTCGTGATCCTGGCCGAGCGCAGCATGCGCATCGGCGACAACGTGCGGGTCGACAACTTCGAGGGCCGCATCACCGACATCAATGCGCGCTACACCCTGATCCGCTCGCTGGCGGGCCGGGAATCCATTGTGCCGAACGAAATGCTGATCACCAGCCGGGTGGAAAACCTGTCACTGGCGGACTCGAAGGTCTGGCAATCCACGGTGGTGTCGGTCGGGTATGACAGTGACGTGACGCTGGTGGGCCGTCTGCTGACCGAGGCTGCGTTGTCGGAAGCCCGGGTCCTGCGCGACCCGGCGCCCAGTGCCGCGCTGTCGGCGTTTGGCGCCGACGGGCTGGAATTCACGCTCGGTTACTGGATCGCGGACCCGGAAAACGGCCAGCTCAATCTGCGATCCCTGATCAACATCAAGGTTCTCGCGGCGCTTCGGGAGCACAAGATCTCGATCCCCTTCCCGCAGCGGGTGGTTCATTACCCCCGCGTCGAATGAATCCGGATCCGCACACCGTCATTTCATGAAGGACGGCAACCAGAGGCTCAGTGCGGGGAAGGCCAGCAGGATGCCCAGCGTGATGATCTGAACCACCACGAACGGCCACACCCCGCGGAAGATGTTGCCCAGGCCCACCTTGGGCAACAGGGTGTTGATGACGAACAGGTTCATGCCGACCGGCGGTGAGACCAGTCCGATCTGGATCACCATCACGATCAGCACGCCAAACCAGACCGGGTCGAAGCCCAGCGCCACGACGATCGGGAAAAACAGGGGAATGGTCAGCAACACCATGGTGAGTTCCTCCATCACGGTGCCGAGCAATACATAGATCACCATCATCGCCCCCACGATCATCACCGGTGACAGGCCCAGGTGGGTGATCCATTCCTTGAGGTCACCGGGCATGCTCGTGAAGTTGACGAAGTTGGCGAAGATGGTCGCGGCAATCAGCAGCGTGAAAAGCATGGCGGTGGTGCGCGCGGACTCCACCAGCACGCCGATGGCGGACTTGACCGTCAGCGCGCGGCGCGCAACGGCAAACAGGAAGGCGCCTGAGGCGCCAATCCCTGCGCCCTCCGTGGCTGTGAAAAAGCCGCCATAGATGCCGCCCAGCACCACGAAGACCAGCAGCAATACGCCCCAGATGCCCCGCAGGGCTTTCCATCGCTCTGGCCAGCTGAATTTTTCACCGGCCGGGGCGTGGTCGGGGTCGCGCGAGGTCACGATCACCACGGCCGTCATCAACAACAGTGCGGTCAGAAGACCCGGAATCACGCCGGCCGCAAACAGCTTGCCGATATTGGTTTCCGTCACGATGCCGTAGATCACCATGATGGTGCTGGGCGGAATCATGATGCCCAGGGTGCCGCCGGCGGCGATCACCCCCGTGGAGAGCGAATCGCTGTAACCGAGTTTTTTCATCGACGGGTAGGCCACCTTGCTCATGGTGGCGGCCGTGGCGATGGACGAGCCACAGATGGCGCCAAATCCGGCACAGGCGGCGATCGTGGCGTGGGCCAGGCCGCCGCGCAGATGGCCGATGAAGACATAGGCGGCGTGGAACAGTTCATGGGCCAGCCCGGCGCGGGCGACGAAATTGCCCATCAGGATGAACAGGGGAATCACCGACAACGTGTAGGCAAAACCGGTTTCATGAACCACCTGGGCGGTGCTGGCCAGGGCAGCGCCCCAGCTGCGCGTCAGGCCAATGCCCACGATGCCGACCAGGCCCATGCCGAAGGCCAGCGGCACGCGCAACAGGGCCAGCACGAAGATGGCCAGGAATCCGGTCAGGGCTTCAGTCACAGTGTGCCCCCTTCGCCTTCTTCCCCAGCCTGCGACGGCCGGATCACGAAGGCCAGGTGCACCAGCCCGGTCATCAAACACAACACGCTCATGCCGTAGATGAAGGGGGCTTTCGGAATGGCCAGCTGGGCCGTGGTTTCGCCGCTTTCGACGAAGCTGGTGCCGGTCTGCCACATCAGCACGCCCAGCCCCAGCAAGGCGGCGCCGCATAACAACTGCACCAGCACGCGCTGAACCGCGCGCACCGATTTCGGCAGGACAGGATCCAGCGAGTCGAAAACCACATGTTCGCCCCGCAGGGAAACCAGGGGCAGGGCGGCAAAGATCACCACCACCATCAACAACTCGGTCAGTTCGAGTGAGCCCGTGATCGAGTGGGACAGCAGCTTGCGGCCGCCAACGTCAAAAAACGTCAGGGCCATGATGCCGAACAGGGCGATGCCCGCCAGCAGGCCGCATACAGTTTCGAGGTGCTTTTTCACAGTGAATACCTGGCAACAAAAAAAGGCGGCACCCCGACGCAGGAATGCCGCCCGCACAGCCTGTGAGGAGGCTGATTCTTACTTTTCGAGTTTAGCGATTTCCGCGCGGAACTCGGCCAGCACTTTGGCGGCGTTCTTCAAGCCCTTGGCCTCCGCGTTTTTCGCCCAGGTCTGCTCCAGGGTGGCGGTCCTGGTCTTCACGTCGGCGACGAACTTGGCATCCGCCTTGGTGACCACCACACCGTTGGCCTGCATCAGGCCGAAGGCGCGGGTGTCCACCTTGTCCCAGCCACGGCCAAAGATACGCGCCGCGGTTTCGCCGGAAATCGCGTCTACGGCCTTTTTCTCGTCGGCGCTGAGCTTGTCGTACTTGCCCTGGTTCATCATGAACACAAAGCTGGTGTTGTACAGGCCGCCCGGGAACGTGGTGGCATGACGGATGATCTTGTCGATCTTGAACGATTCGGTGGACTCGGCCGGGAACAGGGTGCCATCCATGACGCCACCGGACAGCAGCTCGTAGGAGTCCGGCGCGGGCTTCAGCGTGACATTCATGCCCAGCGTCTTGGAGATTTCATTGACCATGCCGCCACCGACCCGGAACTTCAAGCCTGAAAGGTCTTCGACCTTGGCGATCGGACGCTTGGTATTGAACACAATGCCGGGGCCATGGGTAAAGAAGGCCAGAACCTTCACGCCCTGGTGCTCGGCCGCGAACTCGGGATGCTTGCTGGCGACCCGGTTAAAGGCCACCGCAACCGGCTCGGAGGTGTTGCCCAGAAATGGCAGTTCGGCCATCTGCGTGTAGACAAAGCGGCCCGGCGTGTAGCCATGCACCGTGTAGGAGATGTCGGCCAGTCCGTTCTTGATGGCGTCATAGGTGCCGGGTGCTGCCGTTACGCCGCGCGGCAGGAAATTGCATTTCATCTTGCCGGTCGTGTTCTTTTCCAGCAGATCGCACCATTCTTTCTGGGCCATGCTGGCGGTATGGGTAGGTGCCAGCCAGCTCGACACGGTGAACACCGTCTGGGCGCCGGCCATGCCGGAGGTCAATGCGGCAGCTGCGGCCACCAGGGTGAAGGCGAAATTTTTCATGGGAAGCGCTCCTGTGAGTCGGTTTTGTTGCGGTGCGAACTGTAATCGACACCAGCCCTGTGGCGTGTCCAGACTTACCCGAATTAACCAACTCTCCGGTCGGTTAATGATTTGTCGTTTTCCGGACAGATGGATTGGGTGCATGCGTCTAAACTCCGGGACAGCGTTGCGTATAATAAAAAAGCACGATCGTTCTTTTTGTTGGCGTAAACCGTCTTACACTATGACGTTTACGTAAACGTCAATCGATTCCTGAATCATTAACACTATCTGGAGCCCCATCGCATGAAAGTCCTGGTCCCCGTCAAACGCGTGGTCGACTACAACGTCAAAGTCCGGGTGAAGTCGGACAACACCGGCGTCGATATTGCCAACGTCAAGATGAGCATGAACCCCTTCGACGAAATCGCCATTGAAGAAGCGGTTCGTCTGCGCGAAAAAGGCGTGGCCACCGAAGTGATTGCGGTGTCCTGCGGCGTGACCCAGTGTCAGGAAACCCTGCGCACCGCCATGGCCATCGGCGCCGACCGCGCCATCCTGGTGCAGACGGATGTAGAACTGCAGCCGCTGGCCGTGGCCAAGCTGCTCAAGGCGCTGGTGGACAAGGAACAGCCCGGCCTGATCATCCTCGGCAAGCAGGCCATCGACGACGACTGCAACCAGACCGGCCAGATGCTGGCGGCCCTGGCCGACCTGCCGCAGGGCACCTTCGCTTCCAAGGTTGAAGTGGACGGTGGCGTGCTCAAGGTCACCCGCGAGATCGACGGCGGGCTGGAGACCCTGTCCATGCGCCTGCCGGCCGTGGTCACCTCCGACCTGCGCCTGAACGAGCCGCGCTATGTGACCTTGCCGAACATCATGAAGGCCAAGAAAAAGCCGCTTGACACCTTCACCCCCGAATCCCTCGGCGTGGACGTCGCCCCTCGCCTGAAGACGCTCAAAGTTTCCGAGCCCGCCAAGCGCGGCGCCGGCATCAAGGTGCCCGATGTGGCGACCCTGGTGGACAAGCTGAAGAACGAAGCCAAAGTAATCTGAATTGAATCACTCCCTCGCCCCTTTGGGGAGAGGGTTGGGGTGAGGGGCTGACCCGTTTCGGCCCGTGCCCCACCCGCCCAGGGGCGAGGGAGCCACTAACTGGAGAACAGAAAATGACAGCCCTCGTTATTGCCGAACACGACAACGCCTCGATCCGCGGCGCCACCCTGAACACCGTGACCGCCGCCCTGGCCTGTGGTGGTGACGTCCACGTGCTGGTGGCCGGCCTGAATGCCGGCGCCGCTGCCGCGCAGGCCGCGCAGATTGCCGGCGTGGCCAAAGTCATCCATGCCGACGGCGAGCAGTTCGCCCACGGGCTGGCCGAGAACGTCGCCGCCCAGGTGCTGGCCCTCGTGTCGAATCCGGCCGCCAGCTACAGCCACATCCTGTTCCCCGCCACTGCCGGCGGCAAGAACGTGGCCCCGCGCGTGGCGGCCAGGCTGGACGTGGCGCAGATCAGCGACATCACCAAGGTGGATGCCGCCGATACCTTCGAGCGCCCGATCTACGCCGGAAACGCCATTGCCATCGTGCAGAGCCTGGATGCCACCAAGGTGATCACGGTGCGCACCACGGGTTTCGATCCGGCTGCGGCCTCGGGCGGCAGCGCCAGCGTTGAGACGGTCACCGCCGCGCCCGACAGCGGCAAGAGCACGTTCGTGGGCAGCGAGATTGCGAAAAACGACCGTCCTGAGCTGACGGCAGCCAAGATCATCGTCTCCGGTGGCCGTGCCCTGGGCAGCGCCGAGAAGTTCAATGAAGTCATGACCCCGCTGGCCGACAAGCTGGGCGCCGCCATTGGCGCCAGCCGCGCGGCGGTGGATGCCGGTTATGCCGCCAACGACCTGCAGGTCGGCCAGACCGGCAAGATCGTGGCACCGCAGCTGTACATTGCCGCCGGCATCTCGGGCGCGATCCAGCATCTGGCCGGCATGAAGGACTCCAAGGTGATCGTGGCGATCAACAAGGACCCCGAGGCGCCGATCTTCTCGGTGGCCGACTATGGGCTCGAAGCGGATCTGTTCACGGCCGTGCCGGAACTGGTCAAGGCGCTCTGATACCCGGTGAGCGTTCGGCCTCGGGCGTTGAGCGCCCCTGCCGAGCGCTTTTTTTTCATTCCGCTCAACGCCCAACCCGCAACGCTGAACCACCATGAGCTACACCGCCCCCGTCAAGGACTTGCTGTTCAACATCGAACATCTGGCGCGCATCGACCAGATTGCGCAGATTCCCGGTTTTGAAGACGCCGGACTGGAAACGGCCCAGGCGGTTCTGGAGGAGTGCGCCAAGCTGAACGAAGGCGTGATTGCGCCGTTGAACTGGGAGGGCGACAAATACCCGTCGAGCTGGCACAACGGCGTGGTCACGGCGACACCCGGATTCAAGGAGGCCTTCAAGCAGTTCACCCAAGGGGGCTGGCAAGGGTTGCAGCATCCGGTGGATTTCGGCGGCCAGGGCCTGCCCAAGATCATCGGGGCCGCGTGTGGCGAGATCGTGAACTCGGCCAACATGAGCTTCGCCCTGTGCCCCCTGCTGACGGACGGCGCGATCGAAGCCTTGCTGACGGCGGGCAGCGACGAACTCAAGGCCACCTACCTGGAGAAGCTGGTTTCCGGGCAATGGACCGGCACCATGAACCTGACCGAGCCGCAGGCCGGCAGCGACCTGGCCGCGGTGCGCACCCGCGCCGAGCCCCAGCCCGATGGCACCTTCAAGCTGTTCGGCACCAAGATCTTCATCACCTGGGGTGAACACGACATGGCCGAGAACATCGTCCATCTGGTGCTGGCCCGCGTCGTGGGCGCCCCCGAAGGCGTGAAGGGCATTTCCCTGTTCGTGGTCCCGAAGTTCATGGTCAACCCGGATGGCACGCCGGGTGCGCGCAACGACGTGCACTGCGTCAGCATCGAACACAAGATGGGCATCAAGGCCAGCCCGACGGCGGTGTTGCAGTTCGGCGACCACGGCGGCGCCGTGGGCTACATCGTCGGCCAGGAGAACCGCGGCCTGGAATACATGTTCATCATGATGAATGCCGCCCGCTATGGCGTGGGCGTGCAGGGCATCGCGATTGCCGAGCGCGCCTACCAGAAGGCGGCCCTGTTCGCCAGGGAGCGGGTGCAAAGCCGTCCCGTC
>JAABRA010000365.1 GCA_011391155.1 Burkholderiales bacterium | reverse complement strand
CGTTGCTGGATGCGCCACAAGGTGGCCAGGCGCTCGCTGATCAGGTCCTGGTGCGGCGAAAAGGTGTCGTAGGGCAGGGTTTCCCAGTCGGGGAACAGGGCGCAGCGCAGGTCGGGCGCGAAAAACGCCATTTCCTCGATCAGTCGCTGGGCGTCGGTGGCGTCCGCCGTGACGATGGCGGTGAGGCGGCCAGCGGCCTTTTCCCGCGCGGCCAGGCGGGCCAGCAACAGGGCGTCGGCCGAACCGGCAGGGCGGGGCAGCGTGAAACGCTTGCCGGGGATGAGTTTGGGGAGGTCCATGAATGCGTCAAAAGCAAAGCACCCCCCGGCGGAATTGGCGGGGGGTGCCCAAGGCTTGTTCAGGCGGTGATTTTAGAATGGGCCTCACACCCATGACCGAATCAGCCCCAACAGCCCTTTTCCCGGACGCGCCTTCCCCCCGCTTCTTCGCCGTGGTGCCCTGCGCGGGCAGCGGTTCGCGCTCAGGCACAGCCGGCCCCAAGCAGTACCAGCTGATTGCCGGGCGCCCCATGGTGCTGCACACGCTGGACGCCCTGCTGGCGGTGCCGCGCCTGACCAGCTGCCTCGTGGTGGTGGCGCCGGACGACGGATTTTGCGCGGGCCAGGATGCACGCGCGGTGTTTGTTCGCTGTGGGGGCGCTACGCGGGCCGAGAGCGTGCTGAATGGGCTGAATGCCTTGCTGCAGCAAGGCGCGGGCAGCCAGGACTGGGTGTTGGTGCACGATGCCGCGCGTTGCCTGGTGACGCCAGCGCAGGTCGAGGCGCTGATGGACGCCTGCGAAAACGATGCGGTCGGCGGCCTGCTGGCGCTGCCGCTGGCCGACACCCTGAAAAGCGAAGCAGCCGGCCGGGTGAGCGCGACCCTGGAGCGGTCCGACAAATGGCTGGCGCAGACACCGCAGATGTTTCGCCTTGGCGCGCTGGCGGATGCCTTGCTGCGTGCGGCCCATGACGGCTTTGCCGGTATCACCGACGAGTCCAGCGCGATGGAGGCGCTGGGCCACCACCCCTTGCTGGTGCGCGGCAGTGCGCAGAATTTCAAGGTCACCTACCCCGAAGATTTCGCCCTGGCCGAAGCCATCCTGAGGAGCCGGAAATGAGCCCCCACGTTCGTCATTCCATGTACTCACTGCCCCCCAAGGGGACGTTGCGCTCCTTGGGGCGGCCCGGCGGAGCGCAAGCATGAGCCACCCTGTGAATTTCCGCATCGGCGAGGGCTGGGATGTGCATGCCCTGGTGCCGGGACGCAAACTGATCCTGGGCGGCGTGGATATTCCACACCCGCAAGGGCTGCTGGGGCATTCCGATGCCGACGTGCTGCTGCACGCCATCACCGATGCCCTGCTGGGTGCGGCCGGCCTGGGCGATATCGGCACGCACTTCCCGGACACCGACCTGCGTTTCAAGGGCGCCGATTCAGCCGCGCTGCTGGCGGAGGCGGCGCGCCGGGTTCAGGCGCTGGGCTGGCGGATCGGCAACATCGACTGCACGGTGGTGGCCCAGGCGCCCAGGCTCGCCCCCTACCGCGCCGCTATGCGCGCCGCCATTGCCCGGGGGCTCGCGCTGGAGGAGGCGCAGGTCAACGTCAAGGCCAAGACCGCGGAAAAACTCGGGCCGGTAGGCCAGGGGCAGAGCATCGAGGCGAGGGCAGTTTTGCTTCTTATTCGATAGCTGCCAATGACCATTGCACGATGGGATAGTGCACTTTTCCTTTGTAATCATGACGCTTTGACCTGGCGCAGCTTGATATGGGCGGCTAGGCCGCCGGTGCTGCTGTTGGCCAGCACGAAGGTGCCGCCCATGCGCTGCACCGTCTTGTCAACGATCGACAGGCCCAGCCCCGCGCCCGTGGCCGCCGTGCGGGCTGCATCCCCGCGAAAAAACGGCTTGGTGAGGTTGCCCAGCGTTTCGGGCGCTACGCCCCGGCCATGGTCGCGCACCTTGATCAGGACCCACTCGTCGCGCGCCCGGGCGACGAGTTCAACATAGGCCACCCCGGTTCCCACGCTCTTGCCATAGCGCCGGGCATTCTCCAGCAGGTTCGATAGCACCCGCGCCAGTTCGACCTCGTCGGCCATGACCTGCAGCCGGGGCGTCACATCGACCTGGATGCGGATGTCTTCCGCATCCCGGAAGGGGTAGGCGCAGGTCTCCACGATGTCCGCCAGCAAGACCGGTCCGAGCTCCGCCTGACCGGGGCGGGCGTAGTCCAGAAATTTGTCGATGATGGCGTCGAGCTGGGCGATGTCGGCCACCATGTGGCGACGCGCTTCGTCATCTGCCACGCTCATCTCCGTTTCAAGCCGCAGTCGCGCCAGGGGCGTGCGCAAGTCGTGCGAGATGCCGGCCAGCATCACCGCCCGATCCTGCTCGATCTTGGCCAGCTGCTCGGCCATCCGGTTGAAGCCGATGTTGACCTCGCGGATCTCGCTGGTCACCGCTTTTTCGTCGAGATGACTGGCCTCAAAATCCCCGCCCCGCACCCGACTGGCCGCGAATGAAAGCTGTTTGAGCGGCCGGTTGATCAGCCGGGCAATCACGGCGGCCCCGGCCAGCGACAGCGCGGCGGCCATCATCAGCCAGATCATCCAGGTCCGGTTGCCCAGCGGGCTGACGCGAGACCGGTCCATCAGCAGCCAGTAGGCATCACGGTCGATCAGAAAGCCGACCCACAGGCCCGGCTCGCCGTTGACCTTGCCGGCAATCACCGTGCCGGGCCCGAGCCGGCGCGACAACTCGTCGGTGATCCGCGCGTCCAGCGTGCTTTGGTCAATGGGTTCGGACTGGTCGCCCGGCTCGCGCGGGACAATGCGCACCGATTCCTGGTCCGCCAGCGTCTTGATCAGCGAGACCCGCGCGATGGAGTCGGAATACAGCAGGGCGGCCCGGCTGAGATTGACCAGCGAGGCAATCTGCTGGGCGGCCAGAATCGCGCGCGGCTCGTATTCGAGCGCGCGAAAGGTTTGCAGCCAGGCCACGGTGCTGCCCACCAGCAGCAGCGCCAGCATGAAAAACGTGCGCCAGAAGAGGCTCAGACCGATCCGGGGACGCAGCTCCAGCGGGGCCGGGGCGGTTTCGAGCGGCACCGCGCCGGCTTGCCGGGTCCGGGAGCGGCCCACCGGGCGGGACGCCCTGGCTTTCAGATGGAGCAAGGCAATGGCCCGGCTCAGCCCGCGCCGTCGGGCACGAACACATAACCGACGCCCCAGACGGTCTGGATGTAGCGCGGCGCGGCCGGATCCTGCTCGATGAGCTTGCGCAGGCGCGACACCTGGACGTCCAGGCTGCGGTCGAAGGGCTCAAATTCGCGCCCGCGCGCCAGCTGGGCCAGCTTCTCGCGCGACAGCGGCTGGCGCGGGTGGCGGGCCAGGGCCTTGAGCATGGCGAATTCGCCGGTGGTCAGGGGCAGTTCTTCGCCATTGCGCCGCAGCAGCCGTGCGCCCAGGTCGAAGGTGAACGGCCCGAAAGTCAGCACTTCGTTCTCGATCGAAGGCGCCCCCGGCGCCTCGGGCGACGGGCGCCTACGCAGCACGGCATGCACCCGGGCGAGCAGTTCGCGCGGGTTGAAGGGTTTGCCCAGGTAGTCGTCGGCCCCGACTTCCAGCCCCACGATGCGGTCCACGTCCTCGCCCTTGGCGGTGAGCATGATGATGGGCGTGCGGTCATTGGCTGCCCGCAGCCGGCGGCAGATGGAAAGCCCGTCTTCGCCCGGCATCATGAGGTCGAGCACGATCAGGTCAACGGTCTCGCGCAGCAGCACGCGGCTCAGCGCCTTGCCATCCTCGGCCACCATGACTTCAAAGCCCTCCTGGGTCAGATAACGGCGGAGCAGGTCGCGGATGCGGGCATCGTCGTCGACGATCAGGATCTTGTCGGTGCGGCTGGTGGTGGCGCTCATGGTGCAGGGTCCCAAATTTGTAACAGGGCCGATTTTGTGCGACTTGTCGTTCGTTGATCCGACCTGAAGGCTGGCTTTTCACACTGTTACACATGGTGGGCGACTCCCGGGCCGCCGGCTGCGGCGTACCCGGGCGCAGTCCCCAGGCCGGCATCCAGGACCCCGCAACTGGGCAGCGGCCAGGTTCCGGTTCGCAAGCTGGCATCCTGCATACTGTGTCCATCGCCCGATCTCAACCCTTTGGAACGCGTCATGAAACTTGCACTCCAGTCCATCGCCCTGATCGCCCTGCTGGCCGGCACGGCATCCTTGCAGGCTCAGACCGCGCCGAACCAGAACGTGGCCCAGCTGTCGGCCAGTGGTTCCGTGGAGGTCTCACAGGACTTGCTGTCCCTGTCGCTCAACACGACGAAGGAAGGCGCCGACGCGGCCAGCGTACAAAGCCTGCTCAAGCCGGCGCTGGAAGCAGCATTGACAGAAGCCAAAAAAGCAGCTTTGCCCGGACAGCTCGACGTGCGCACCGGGAATTTCAGCCTGTACCCGCGTTATGGCCGCGATGGAAAGATCAGCAGCTGGCAGGGCAGCGCCGAACTGGTTCTGGAGGGCCGGGACTTCGCCCGCATCAGTGCCACGGCGGGCAAGATCCAGACCCTGACCGTGGGCCAGGCGCTCTTCAGCCTGAGCCGAGAGCAGCGCGCCCGGGTCGAGGGCGAGGCCCAGGCGATCGCCATCGAACGTTTCAAGGTCAAGGCCGGCGAGATTTCCCGCGGTTTTGGCTTTTCCGGCTTCACCCTGCGGGAGATCACCGTGAACGCCAACGATCAGGGCAACAACCCGCGCCCGCGCATGATGGCCATGGAGGCCAAGGCCTCGGCAGCGGATGCACCCTTGCCGGTCGAGGCCGGCCGCAGCACCGTGGTGGTCACGGTGTCGGGGTCCGTACAGATGCGCTAAGCCGGAAAACGCGAGAAATAGAAGCTTTTTTGGCACCTTCCCAGCGTGGAATGGTCATTGTTAGCTATCGTTAAAATAGCGCTTTGACCAGTGGCTACTGGGCAGTCCAGCCGCCGTCCATGTTCCAGGCCACGCCACGCACGTTGTTGCCAGCCGGCGAACAGAAAAACACGGCGAGCGCGCCCAGTTCCTCGGGGGTGGTGAACTGCATGGAGGGCTCCTTTTCACCGAGCAACACCTTTTTGGCCTCCTCGTTGGACACCCCGAGCGCGGCGGCCTTGGCATCCACCTGCTTTTGCACCAGGGGCGTGAGCACCCAGCCGGGGCAGATGGCGTTGCAGGTCACGCCCGTCGTGGCGTTTTCCAGCGCCGTGACTTTGGTCAGGCCGACGATGCCGTGTTTGGCGGCCACATAGGCCGACTTTTCCGCTGAGGCCACCAGGCCGTGCACCGAGGCCACGTTGATGATGCGGCCCCAGTTGGCTTCGCGCATGGCGGGCAGCGCCAGGCGTGTGGCGTGGAAGGCGCTGGTCAGGTTGATGGCGATGACCGCGTCCCAGCGCTCAACGGGGAAATCCTCGATGCGCGCCACATGCTGGATGCCAGCGTTGTTGACCAGGATGTCCACGCGCCCGAATTCGGCGGCGGCGTAGTCCATCATGGCCGCGATTTCCGCGGGCTTGCTCATGTCGGCGCCGTGGTAACCCACTTTAACGCCCAGCGCTGCGACTTCAGCTCGGGGGCCCTGGACATCGCCAAAGCCGTTCAGGATGATGTTCGCGCCCTGAGCCGCGAGCGCGCGGGCGATACCCAGGCCGATCCCGCTCGTGGAGCCGGTGACAAGGGCGGTTTTGCCGTTCAACATGGTGCGTTCTCCGTATGAATTACGATGCAGACAAGTGTTTATCGAACCCGCATTTCACCATGACTGAACCTACGCTGAATTACGTACAGTGCCCGGATGCGTCGGGCGGCCACCGCATGGCTTTCTGGCAATGGGGGGATGCCTCGGCTGCGCATCTGGTGGTGTGTGTGCATGGCCTGTCCCGGCAAGGCCGGGACTTCGACACCCTGGCGCAGGCGCTGGTGGCGCGCTCGGGCGGGCGGTTGCGCGTGGTCTGCCCGGATGTCGTGGGGCGTGGGCGCAGCGACTGGCTGAAAGATCCTGCCGGTTACCAGCTTCCGACCTACGCCGGTGACATGCTGGCGCTGCTGGCGCAGTTGCACCAGGAGCGACCGATCGAAACGCTCGACTGGATCGGCACCAGCATGGGCGGACTGATCGGGCTGGTGCTTTGCGGGCAGCCGGATTTGCCGCTGCCGGTGAAGGTCCGCCGCCTGGTGCTCAACGATGTCGGGCCGGTGATCCAGGCAGCGGCCTTGCAACGCATCGGCGCTTATCTGGGCCATACCCGCCGGTTCGAGACGGTCCAGCAGGCGGCCGACGCGATGTGGGCCATCTCCACCACCTTTGGCCCGCACACGCCGGCGCAGTGGCTTGCCTTGTCGCAGGCGATGGTGCGGCCGCATCCTGACGGGGGGCTCACCCTGCACTACGACCCGGCGATTGCCGTGCCGGTCCGGGCGATGAGCCCGGAGTCGGCCGGGCAGGGCGAGGCGCTGCTGTGGCAGCTCTACGACGCGCTGCCATGCCAGACGCTCCTGCTCAGGGGCGCACTGTCGGACCTGCTGTCGCCAGAAACCGCCCTGGCGATGACGCAACGCGGTCCGCGGGCGCGGTTGGTGGAGTTTGAAGGCGTGGGCCACGCGCCGACGCTGGTCGCGCCGGATCAGGTCGCGGCGGCGGCCGATTTCGTGCTGAACGGTTGAGAGGCGATCAACGATGAGAAGTCTGGCGGCCCGGGACCTTTCGCCCGGTTTGGTGGGGCCCTCCGAAACTGCGGTGGCGCCTGAGTTACTGAGCCTTGCGGCGGATGGGCTGCCGGAGTCAGCCGGGGTTCTCTTGCGCGCCCGAAGTTTTGCGGAACCCTTCATAGCGCATCAGACCCTGGATACCGGCGAGAACATGCTGGCGCACGCCGACGCCGTGGCGGCCATCCTGCGCGCCATTGGCGGGTCTGAGGCCTTGCAGTCAGCCAGTTACCTGGTTTACGCGGGCGAGCACCTGAACCATCCGCAGGAGGTGATCGCCAAAGCCTTCGGCGAGAGTTTTGCCACGCTGGCGGTCGAGACCTCGAAGCTGGTGCGGGTGCAGAGGCTGTCGCGCGAGGCGCAAAGCGATGCCCAGCTGATCGATGATCCGAAAATGCGAACCGAAAATGTTCGCAAGATGCTCCTGGCGTTCAGCCGCGATCTGCGGGTGATCATGCTGCGCTTGGCATCGCGCCTGCAGACGCTGCGCTATCACGCGGCCAGCCGCCAGGCGGCTTCGCCCAGCCTGGCGCGCGAATCCCTGCAGGTGTTCGCGCCGCTGGCCAACCGCCTCGGTATCTGGCAGATCAAATGGGAAATGGAAGACCTGGCGTTCCGCTTTCTCGAGCCCGACACCTACCGCAGGGTAGCCGGACTGCTCGACGAAAAGCGCGCCGAGCGCGAGAACGCCATGGAGCGCCTGCGCGCCACCCTGGCGTCCGAGCTGCAAGCACAAGGCATCCGGGCGGCGGTTCAGGGCCGGCCCAAGCACATCTACAGCATTGTGAAAAAAATGCGCGGCAAGGCGCTTGATTTCGACCAGGTGTTTGACATTCGCGCGTTGCGGGTAGTGGTGCCGTCCATCCCCGACTGTTATGCCGCCCTGAGCTGGGTTCATTCGCGCTTCGCCCCCGTGATTGATGAGTTCGACGACTACATTGCCAAGCCCAAGGCCAATGGCTACCAGTCGCTGCATACCGTCGTGCGCAACGAAGCCGGGCAGGCCATCGAGATCCAGATCCGGACCCAGGGCATGCATGACCATGCCGAGCATGGCGTTGCGGCCCATTGGGCCTACAAGGAGGCGGGCACCAAAGGGTACGCGGGGGTGACTGCGGGCGGCGAATACGACGCCAAGATCGCCGTGCTGCGCCAGTTGCTGGCCTGGGAGCGTGATCTGTCGGGTGAAGTGCAGGACAAAGGTTTGTTTGAGGACCGGATCTACGTTCTGACGCCCGAGGCCGCGGTCGTGGAACTGCCGCAGGGCGCCACGCCGGTGGATTTTGCCTACACGGTTCACACCAGCCTGGGGCACCGCTGTCGGGGCGCGCGCGTGGACGGTGCGATGGTGTCCCTCAACACGCCGCTGCAAAACGGTCAGACCGTCGAGGTGACGGCAGTGCGGGAAGGGGGGCCCTCACGTGACTGGCTGAACGCCGAATTGGGCTACCTCGTCAGCCACCGTGCCCGCGCCAAGGTGCGCGCCTGGTTCAACGCGCAGCTCACCCACGAAACGGTTGCGCGGGGTCGCGAAGCCGTGGAAAAGCTGCTGCAACGCGAAGGCAGGACGGCCATCAAGCTGGAAGACCTGGCGGTGCAACTGGGATTCAAGTCGGCGGAGGCGTTGTTTGAAGTGGTGGGCAAGGATGAGTTTTCCCTGCGCACGATCGAGACGCTGCTCAGGCCGCCAGCGCCGGTGCTGGCCCCGGACGACTACCTTCTCCTGAAAAAATCGCGCCACGGCGAAAAGACCCCCAAGGGCGGCGTGCTGGTGGTCGGCATCGATTCTTTGATGACCCAGCTGGCCAAATGCTGCAAGCCCGCGCCACCGGACACGATTGGCGGCTTTGTCAGTCGTGGCAAGGGCGTAAGCGTGCACCGCGCCGATTGCAGCAATTTCCGCGAGTTCGCGACGCGCCACCCCGAGCGGGTCATTGCGGTCGCCTGGGGCGTGCCCCGGTCGGCCGAAGGCGCGGTGTACCCGGTGGATGTGGCGGTCGAGGCGGCAGATCGTCAGGGCCTGCTGCGCGACATTTCCGAAGTCTTTGCCAAGGAAAAGATGAATGTCATCGGTGTCCAGACCCAGTCGGTCAAGGGCACGGCCTGGATGACCTTCACCGTCGAGGTCCAGGACTCGGGCCGCCTGGCGCGGGTACTGGGTGTCGTGCGCGAGGTGCCGAATGTCCGGTCGGCCCGAAGACGATGAATGTCCCCGGTTTGACGGACGGGCGCAGATTTGTTGCCGGTCGTCCGGGCGCGCCGTGGTTTGCTGCTATACTCGTGGTCTCGGACAATCCTTAGGCGCGTAGCTCAGCTGGTTAGAGCACCACCTTGACATGGTGGGGGTCGTTGGTTCGAGTCCAATCGCGCCTACCAATTTCCTTTTTTTTGCTGCACAAAGAAACGCTCAGGGTAAACCTTGGGCGTTTTTTCTTGGGTGGCTCCCTAGAATGTGTTGCGGTGCAGTATGCAGAGGCACCCCTATCAATTCCAGAGTCGACCGAGGAGCCTTGCAGTGTCAATCAAATCAGCAGCCCGTGGAAAACCAGCGCTGCGTGTCATCAAGAAATACCCCAACCGGCGGCTCTACGATACCGAAACTTCCTCGTACATCACGCTTACGGAAGTCAAGGAACTGGTCATGGCCAGCGAAGCCTTCGCGGTCCGTGACGCGAAGACTGGCGACGACCTGACCCGCAGCATCCTGCTGCAGATCATTCTGGAAGAAGAGGCCGGCGGAGCGCCGATGTTCACCGAGGCCGTGCTCGCCAACATCATCCGGTTCTATGGGCATGCCATGCAGGGATTCATGGGCTCCTACCTCGAAAAGAACGTCCAGGCCTTCACGGAGATGCAGGCCCGGCTGGCCGAGCAGTCCAAAGGGCTTTCGCCCGAAATGTTGACGAAGTTCATGAGCCTGCAATCGCCGATGCTGCAAGGCATGATGGGTAATTACTCAGATCAGTCCAAGGGGGTGTTTGAGCAGATGCAGGAGCAGATGCAGAAACAGGCCGAGCAAATGTTTGGAGCCTTCGGATTAAAGCGCTAAGACCACCAGGAACTGGGACAATGTGGGCATGAGCGAAGTTGTTTTTCCTGCGATTGTTCCCGCCGCGGCCACTGGTGCTGCACCCCGTATCGGATTCGTGAGCCTGGGTTGCCCCAAGGCGCTGACGGATTCCGAACTCATCCTCACCCAACTCAGCGCCGAGGGATACCAGACGTCCAAGACCTTCGAAGGCGCTGATCTGGTGATCGTCAACACCTGCGGGTTCATCGACGATGCCGTGCGTGAAAGCCTGGACACCATTGGTGAAGCGCTCGCCGGGAACGGCAAGGTCATCGTCACGGGCTGCCTGGGTGCCAAGACAGGCGACGGCGGCGGAAATCTGGTGCGCCAGATGCACCCCAGTGTGCTCGCGGTCACCGGGCCGCAGGCAACGCAGGAGGTGATGGATGCGGTGCACGCCCATCTGCCCAAGCCCCATGATCCTTTCATGGACCTGATTCCCAATGCGTTCGGCGTGGCGGGTATCAAACTCACGCCCCGTCACTATGCTTACCTGAAGATCAGCGAGGGGTGCAACCACCGCTGCACGTTCTGCATCATTCCTTCCATGCGCGGGGATCTGGTGAGCCGGCCGGTTGGCGATGTGCTCAAGGAGGCGAAGGCGTTGTTTGAAGGCGGTGTGAAGGAACTGCTGGTCATCAGCCAGGACACTTCGGCCTATGGCGTGGATGTCAAATACCGCACCGGTTTCTGGGACGGCAAGCCCGTCAAGACGAGGATGCTGGAATTGGTGCAGACCTTGGGTGAAATTGCCGAACCCTATGGCGCTTGGGTGCGACTGCATTATGTGTATCCATATCCCAGTGTGGACGACATCGTTCCCCTGATGGCCTCGGGTCTGGTTTTGCCCTACCTGGACGTGCCCTTGCAGCACAGCCACCCCGACGTATTACGCCGGATGAAGCGCCCCGCCAGTGGCGAGCGAAACCTTGAGCGCATCCTGCGCTGGCGGGAGATGTGTCCGGAACTGGTCATCCGCAGCACGTTCATTGCCGGCTTCCCGGGCGAAACCGAAGCGGAATTCGCGCATTTGCTGGACTTCATGCGTGAAGCCGGTATTGATCGCGCGGGCTGTTTCGCCTACAGCCCGGTTGCAGGTGCTGCCGCCAATGACCTTCCGGGGATGCTGCCACCCGAATTGCGCGAAGAGCGGCGGGCCCGCTTCATGGCGGTCGCTGAAGCGGTTTCCATTGAAAAACTGCATGGCCGCATGGGCGCCACGATGCAGGTGCTGGTGGATTCGGCGCCGGCGATGGGTCGCAAGGGCGGTGTGGGCCGAAGCTATGCCGATGCGCCTGAGATTGACGGCATCGTGAGACTGCTGCCCCCTGAAAAGATCAGCAAGACGTTGAAGGTGGGCGAATTCACGCGCGCCCGCATTGTGGGCACCCAGGGGCATGACCTGGTGGCGGCGCCGGTTTGATGCGCAGCATCATGCGCCCTGGAGCGAACGGCAACTCGACCATGAAAAAAGCCGCTGAAAACTCAGCGGCCTCTTTCACCTCAACCTTTACAGGTTTGTATAAACTTGGTGCCCAGGAAGGGACTCGAACCCCCACGAAGTTACTCGCTAGTACCTGAAACTAGTGCGTCTACCAATTCCGCCACCTGGGCATCTCAGGAAAGATAGGATTATATATCAAGAATTTAGACACCCCCAGCGGTTTGCTGGATGAAATTGAAGGATCGGTACAAGGGCACCGCGATGGACATGGTTTTCTGGTCCGCGACGACGGCGGCCCGGACATCTACCTGCCGCCCAACGAGATGCGCGCCGTGCTGCACAAAGACCAGGTCAAGGTCCGGATCGTCCGCCAGGACCGCAAGGGCCGGCCCGAGGGGCGCGTGCTGGAGATCGTGGAGCGGCCGCCGCACCCGATCATCGGGCGCTTGTTGCACGAGAGCGGCATCTGGATCGTGGCGCCCGAGGATAAGCGCTATGGTCAGGACGTGATGATTCCCAAGAGCGCCACCGGCGTCGGCAAGCCGGGCCAGGTGGTGGTGGTCGAACTGACCGAACCACCAGCCCTGTTTGGGCAGCCGGTGGGACGGGTCAAGGAAGTGCTCGGCGAAATTGATGATCCGGGCATGGAGATCGAAATCGCCGTGCGCAAGTACAGCGTTCCCTATGAGTTTTCGGATGCCTGCATCGCCCTGGCCCGGACCTTGCCGGACAAGGTGCGCCCACAGGACAAGAAACATCGTGTCGACCTGACCGACATTCCCCTGGTGACCATCGACGGCGAGGATGCGCGCGACTTCGACGATGCGGTCTACTGCGAACCCGCCCGGGTCGGGCGTGGCAAGGGCTGGCGCCTGCTGGTGGCGATTGCCGACGTCAGCAACTATGTCGAGACCGGCAGTGCGATCGATGTGGACGCCTACGATCGCGCCACCTCGGTGTATTTCCCGCGTCGGGTGATCCCGATGCTGCCCGAGAAACTCTCCAACGGCCTGTGCTCGCTCAACCCCGAGGTTGAACGGCTGTGCATGGTGTGCGACATGCTCATCACAGCCGGCGGTGAGGTCCACGCCTACCAGTTTTATCCGGCGGTGATGTTCAGCCACGCCCGGTTCACCTACACCGAGGTGGCGGCGATCCTGGCCAACACCCGTGGCCCCGAAGCTTTGCGCCGCAAGGACCGGGTGACCGACCTGCTCAATCTGCATGACGCGTACCGCGCCCTGCTGGCGGAACGTACCGTGCGCGGTGCGGTGGATTTCGAGACCACCGAGACCCAAATCGTGTGTGACGACAGCGGACGCATCGAGAAGATCATTCCGCGCACCCGCAATCAGGCGCACCGTCTGATCGAAGAGGCCATGCTGGCCGCCAACGTCTGCAGCGCTGACCTCATCTCGCAGGGCAAGCACCCCGGCCTGTTCCGGGTGCACGAAGGCCCCACGCCGGAGAAAAAGGACATCCTGCGCAACTACCTGAAGGCCGTGAATGTCGGCCTGACGATCAGTGACGAGCCCAGCCCGGGTGAGTTCCAGAAGATTGCCCTGGCGACCAAGGAGCGCCCCGACGCGCAGCAGATTCATTCGATGCTGCTGCGGTCCATGCAGCAGGCGATCTACACCCCGGTCAATAGTGGGCACTTCGGCCTGGCCTATGCGGCCTATACCCACTTCACCAGCCCGATCCGACGTTATCCGGACCTGCTGGTGCACCGTGTGATCAAGGCGATCCTGGCCAAACGTCGCTATCAGCTGCCCGAGCTTCCGGTGCCGGGTGAGGCGCATGCCAAGCTGGCCAAACGTCTGCAAAAAGGCCTGGCCGGCAAGGTGCGCGAGCCGGATCAGAAGCCGAAAAAAATCAGCGCTGACCAGCTGGCCTGGCAGGCCGCGGGTCTGCACTGTAGCGCCAACGAGCGCCGCGCGGACGAAGCCAGCCGGGACGTCGAAGCCTGGCTGAAATGCAAGTTCATGCGCGAACACCTCGGCGAGGAGTACAGCGGCGTGGTCACTTCAGCCGCAACCTTCGGCATCTTCGTGACACTGGACGAGCTTTACGTCGAGGGGATGGTGCATATCACCGAGCTCGGCGGCGAGTACTTCCGGTTCGACGAGGCGCGTCAGGAATTGCGCGGCGAACGCAGCGGCATGCGCTACGCCATCGGAACCCGGGTCCGGGTGCAGGTCAGCCGGGTCGATCTGGACGGGCGCAAGATCGATTTTCGTCTTGTGCACGACGGCGAGGAACTGACCGCACGCGCCCTGCGTGACAAAGGTCTTGCTGCCACGCCGGGGGGGCCGTCCAGGGATGGCCGCAAACGTGGCGAAGCCGGCGCTTCGTCGATGGAGCGCGCGGCCGGCCCTTCCGGCAAGGGGCTCAAGTCGGCCGTCAAGAAGGCGGTATCAGGCAAAGGCGCAGCCAAGACCCGCAAGCCCCGTCGCTGAGACATCACCGTCACGCATTCACATCGGTGGCAGGAATCCACAGCATGAACAATCCCCCAAAAATTTCAATCGTGACGGGCGCCGGCAGCGGTGTCGGCAAAGCGGCCGCGCTGGCGCTGCTGTCCGCCGGCTGGCATGTCGCGCTGGCAGGACGCCGCCTGGAAACGCTGCAGGCTGTCGCCGAGGCGTCGGGCGCAGGGGCGCGCGCGATGCCTGTCGTTGCGGACGTGTCCGATCCACTGTCGGTGCAGGCGTTGTTCGGAACAGTGGTTCAGGCGCATGGCCGGGTCGACCTGCTGTTCAACAATGCCGGGATCAGTGCACCCGGCGTGCCGCTGGAGGACCTGACGGTCGAGCAGTGGCGCAATGTGGTCGACGTCAACCTGAGTGGCATGTTCTACTGCATTCAGGCGGCGTTTCGGGTGATGAAGGCGCAGACCCCGCGCGGCGGACGGATCATCAACAACGGTTCCATCTCCGCAACAACACCGCGACCGAATTCCATTGCCTACAGTGCCACCAAGCATGCGGTGAGCGGACTGACCAAGACCGCCTCGCTGGATGGCCGAAAGTACGATATTGCGGTGGGACAGATCGACATTGGCAATGCGGCCACCGAGATGGCCGCTCCGATGGCCCGGGGCGTACTGCAGGCCAACGGCGCAGTGGCCGTCGAGCCATTGATGGACGTGGCCATCGTGGGCCAGTCCATCGTTTACATGGCCAGCCTGCCGCTGGAGGCCAATGTCATGTTTCACACCGTGATGGCGACCAAGATGCCCTTTGCCGGGCGTGGTTGAAGCCGCGCCGACGGCCGCCGCAGCCCCTCAGGCCGTGAGACGGTGCGCCAACGCGCTCGCCGTCAGCGCCTGATGCGCAGGCCAGTCATCGGCAACCGCGCCGTGCAGGTAAACGGCCGAGCAGGCGGCCGCGAAGGCCTGATGGCCCGCGGCGAGTCGCGCGCCTAGCAGGCCGGCCAGGACATCGCCGGTACCGGCGGTGCCAAGCAGGGCGTTGCCGGTCGGATTGATGACCGAAGTTTCTCCCGGTGCAGCCACCACCGTGCCTGACCCCTTGAGCACCACCACGCAATGCAGTTCGATCGAAAGCTGGCGCGCCGCGCCCAGCCGGTCGGCTTGCACGGCCAGCGCGGTGCTGCCCAACAGGCGCGCCGCTTCCAGCGGGTGTGGTGTCAGCACGGTGGCCAGGCCGCGAACGCCGCGCTGCTGGAGCAGGGTTCGAAGCGAACGGTCCGTGGCGATGGCGTTCAAGGCATCGGCATCGAGGACCAATTGCAGGGACTGCGACAACACCCTGGGCAAGACACGCCGAACGGCCTCGCCGCCACCACAACCGCAGACCACCGTCAGGCTGCGAAGATTCAGCGCCTCAAACGTCCGGAACATCCATTCCGGCTGCACAGGGTCCAGGGTCATGGCCCCGCCGTCGAGCAGGCTCACCAGGACCCGGCCCGAGCCGCCGTGCAGTGCACCCGACGCTGCCAGCAAGGCCGCACCGGTCATGCCCATGCCGCGCGCGCCCATGGCTTCGCCGCCGATCACGGCCACGTCACCATGGCTGCCTTTGTGCGAGGCATGGAGACGGTACCTTAATGCCGGGGCGGCGTTGAGACGGGCGCAGGGCTGCCCGGTCAAGTCCGTCACCCCGAGGTCGTCAAACCATACCGTACCTGCCGCGTCCCGGCCCTGCGACGTGAACAGACCCGGCTTGCACGTCAGCAGTGTGAGCGTGTTTTTAGCGTTAATTTTGCACTTTCCCAGCGTAGGATGGTCGTTTGCCGCTATTGGTATTGAAGTAGATTCGCCGGTGTCTGCGTTCAGGCCCGAGGGCACATCGACCGCCATGACCGGCGCCGGGCCGGCATTCAGGGCCGCGATCCAGTCGGCCATCCGGCCTTGGGGCGCGCGCGTGGCGCCAATGCCCAGCAGGGCGTCGATGCACAGGTCATCGGGACCCAGGCCGCCGGGGGGTGACTCGGAAAAGGCAACCCCCGCGTCGCGGGCGCGGATCAGCGAAGCCCGCGCATCAGGCGGCGCGCTCGCAGCATCGCCGAGCCATGTGATGACGGGATGCCCCCCCCAACGGCGCAGGTGCATCGCCGCCTCCATGCCGTCGCCGCCGTTGTTGCCCGGCCCGCAAGCCACCCAGACGGTGCGCGCGTGGGGCGCCAGTGCCAGCGCCAGGCGTGCCACGGACAGTCCGGCGCGCTGCATCAGGGTGTGGGCGGGCAATCCGGTCGTGGCCGCCTGTTCCATCCGGCGGGTGGCGGCAATGTCAAACAGCGGCTGGGGCAGGGCGGGTGTGACGCGGTACATGCACGCATTGTGCCGCGACCTGATCCGAGGAAGGCTGCTGATTCAGCCGCGCAGGCGCTCCACGCCCAGCCCTTCCAGATCGACATCCGTTGCGCGACCGGCCATCCGGTCAGCGAGCGCGCGGGCGCTGCCGCAACTCAGCGCCCAGCCACTGGACCCATGGCCCAGATTCAGCCAGACACCCGGCAAGCCGCTGGCACCGAGAACTGGAGGACCGTCGGGGAGCATCGGGCGTGCGCCTTTCCACTCCTGCACGCCGCTGGAGAGTTGGGCCGCGCCGGGAAACCAGTCGTGAAGCACTTTGTAGAGCGTCTGCAACGAACCGTTTCGCAATGCCGTGGCCGAGCCGCCAATTTCGGCGCTGCCAGCCACGCGCACCCGTTGTCCCAGACGTGAAATGGCCACCTTGTAGCGCTCATCCATCACGGCGCTGCGCGGTGCGTTGAGCGGCTCGCGAATGTGGGCGCTGACCGAATACCCGTGCACGGCGATGACGGGCAGTTTCAGGCCGAGCGGACGAAGCAGGGCCGTCGAGTCCAGCCCGGCGCAGATCACGATGGTGTCAAAAGGACGTGGCGTGGCCTCGTTCGCGATGGCAAGTGCTGCGGACGGTGATGTTTCAATACGGGTGACCGTGGTCTTGAATTCAAATTTCGCACCGAGGCGGCGCGCTTCGTCCTTGAGCAACAGCGCGAACTGGCGGCAGTTGCCGACCTCGTCGTCGACGAGATGAATGGCGCCGGCAAAGGCGGTGTCCGGATTGAGCGCCGGCTCGATCTGGCGGGCCTCATCGGGGCCGATCTCGCGATAGTTCACGCCTGCGTCACGCAATACCTGCAGGCCGGGCTGCGTCAGTGCGCGGTCTTTTTCGGAACGCAGCAAGACCATGTAGCCGTCGCTGCGGTCGTATTCGAGTTTGAGGTCGGCGGTAATCTGGTGCAGGCGCTGGCGACTGTAGAAGGCCAGGCGTTGCAGGCGTGCGCGGTTGGCCACATAGGTTTGCGGTTTGCAGGCGCGCCACCATTTCCACATCCAGGCCATTTCGTTGCCCGACAAGGGCAACCCGACCTTGACTGGTGCGTGGCGACTCAGCAGGTAGCCCAGCACCTTGCCGGGCATGCCAGGCGCCGCCCAGGGCGTGACATAGCCCGGGGCGACCAGGCCGGCATTGGCGAAACTGGTTTCTTCTGCCGCCGCGCCGCGCCGCTCGAATACAGTGACTTCGTGGCCATCCGTGGCCAACTCATACGCGGTGGTCACGCCGATGATGCCGGCGCCCACAATGGCAATTTTCATGGAAATTTGGGTAAAAACGCCTCTATCCCAGCGTCAAATGGTCTTTATAAGCTATTGTATTTGAAGTAACTCTTCGATCCGCAGGGCTGCGCCGAGAACGGCATCGTCGCGCATCGCGCCGTGCCAGACCATCAGGCCTACCGGCAGTTCGTCGGCCGTATGGCAGGGGAGGGACAAAGCGCAGCCGTCCAGCATGTTCACCACGCTGGTGTTGCGCAGCAACAGGGCGTTGACCCGGAAAAACTCGGTGTCCCTTGCGGCGTCCGCTGCAGCATCCCTGCCATCAGCGGGTGCCACCGACGCGATTGTCGGTCCCACGATCGGCACCGTGGGCGAAAGCACGGCGTCATAGTCTTGCAACGCGGCTTCGACCCGGCTGATCCAGTGGTGTCGCGCGGCCATGAGTTCAATGTACTCATGCGCCTTCATGACCGCGCCGCGCTGGATGCGCGCGGCAACGCGCGGGTCATAGTCGCCGGCCCGCGTCTCGAGCATTGTCCGGTGCCAGGCGTAACTTTCAGCGGCCGAAAAGCCGCCCGTGGACTGGATGGCGCCCAGGTCGCGAATTTCCTCCAGCGGGATTTCATCGACCGTTGCACCGGCATCGCGCAGGACTCTCAAGCTGCGTTGAAACGCCCGCATCACCGTGGCGTCGAGGCCTTCGAGCATACTGGTCTGCGCCACCGCCAACCGGTACGCTGACAGTGGCGCCGGGCTGCGGATGACCCTGCGGGCGGCGAGGATCTCGTGGGCCACGATGGCGTCACGCACGCTGCGGGTCATGGCGCAGACGGTGTCCAGCGTGGTGGACAGTGGCAGCGCGCCGGCGGTGGGCACCCGGCGGGCGGTGCTCTTGAAACCGACGATTCCATTCAAGGCGGCCGGTATGCGGATCGAGCCACCCGTGTCGGATCCCAGGCCGATGAAAGCGGCGCCCGTGGCGACCGAAACCCCGGCACCCGAAGACGATCCGCCGGGAATTCGCGGCTCGCCAGGATGGCCCACCGGCTGGCCGAAGCGGCCATCCCAGGCGGCGGGTGTGGGAACGTGCGGATTGATGCCCACGCCCGAAAAGGCAAACTCCACCATGTGGGTGCGTCCGATCATGGCGCCGCCAGCGGCCTTCAGGCGCGCAACCGCGGGGCTATCAAGCAGCGCCGGCGCGGACCCGGCCAGAACCCGTGATCCTGCCCGGGTCGCCTGGCCCGCCACATCAAACAGATCCTTGACGGAAAAAGGCAGTCCGCGCAGGCGGGAGGGCCGCGCCGGCTCAGGCCTGGATTCGGCCTGCCGGGCGACCGCCCGGGCCTCGTCAAACCGTGTTTCCAGGAAAGCCGCGCGACCGACGGCTGATTGCGCATTCTCGATGGCCTGCTCGAGCGCCGCACTGGCGGTCAGCTCGCCGAGATGGAGGCGCTGGCGGGTGGCGACAAGGTCATCAGGCATGTTTTGAAGG
>JAABRA010000364.1 GCA_011391155.1 Burkholderiales bacterium | reverse complement strand
CGCGCCAAAGAACGCCACCTGCAGGATCAGCGGCATGCGCTCCATCACCAGGGTGGGCAATACCTTCTGCGGATCGTCCTTGAGCAGGGCCTCGGCGGTCTCGGGCATGACCAGCACCGCCGAGGTCACCACGAACATGGGGATGAAGGCGAACAGCAGGTACAGCACGCCGCCAATGACCGGGCCACGCTGCGCGGTCTTCACGTTGTTGGAGGACATCACGCGCTGGAAAACGTCCTGCTGTGGAATGGACCCCAGCATCATCGTGATCGCCGCGGCGATGAAGAACGTCCATTCCTTGAGTCCGCCAGTGGGGAAAAACTGGAACTTGCCCTCCCTGACCGCGTAATCGACGACCTTGCCGGCCCCGCCCGCCAGATCGGCGGCAAACCAGGCAATGGCCAGCAGCCCCGCGGCAATCACGATCATCTGCACGAAATCGGTCAGCGCAACCGACCACATGCCGCCGTAGAGGGTGTAGACCAGCACCACGGCGGTGCCGATCACCATGCCGGCGGTGAGGGACAGCGTGCCCTGCGTCAGCAGGTTGAACACCAGTCCGAGCGCGGTGATCTGGGCCGCCACCCAGCCCAGGTAGCTCATGATGATGATGCACGAGCAGAGGACCTCGATGGCCCTGCCGTAGCGCTGCCGGTAATAGTCGCCGAGCGTGATGAGGTTTTTCTGGTACAGCTTGTAAGCAAAAAACAGGCCCACCAGGATCAGGCACATGGACGCGCCGAACGGGTCCTCGACTACCGAGCCCAGCCCTCCCCCGACAAATCGCGCCGAGACACCGAGCACGGTTTCCGATCCGAACCAGGTCGCAAACGTGGTGGCGATCACCACGGCCAGTGGCAGACTGCGGCCCGCCACCGCGTAATCCGCGGTGTTGTGCACCCGCCTCGCCGCGTACAGGCCTATAGCCACCGAGATCACCAGATACACAATGATGAAGGTCATCAGCATTGCAGGTCTCCACTCCATGAATTGACTGTTGTCCACCGCACCACCGGATCTGCCCGCCCGCGCCGGGCCGACAACCGGGTGCCCCGCACCTACAAACGCACCCGCAGGATCACCTGCATGGCGATCAGGCCCAACGCAAAACCGATGCCACCGTAGATCAAGCCTTGCAGCAGACGGTTGGTGCGCTTTTGCTCGACCAGCAATTGTTCCAGATCGCGCCGGTAGGCGACCGCGGGATTCTGCTTGAGATAGTCATGCAGCAACCGGGGCAGTTCGGGCAGCAACTTGGCGTAACGGGGTGCCTGATCCTTGAGTTCATTGATCAGTTTCTGCGGCCCCATCTGTTCCAGCATCCACGTCTCAAGGAAGGGCTTGGCGGTGTGCCACAGGTCCAGCTCAGGATCGAGCTGGCGGCCCAGGCCCTCGATGTTGAGCAAGGTCTTCTTCAGCAACACCAGCTGGGGCTGGATCTCGACGTCAAACCGTCGCGAGGCCTGAAACAGCCGCATCAGCACCATGCCCAGCGAGATCTCCTTGAGGGGCCGGTCAAAGTAAGGCTCACAGACCGCGCGGACAGCGGCCTCCATCTCGTCCACCCGCGTCGTCGCCGGCACCCAGCCCGATTCGACGTGCAGTTCGGCCACCCGCTTGTAGTCGCGCCGGAAGAAGGCGGCGAAATTCTGCGCCAGGTACTCCTTGTCAAACTCGGTCAGCGTGCCGACGATGCCGAAATCCAGCGCGATGTAGCGGCCAAACGTCTCGGGCGCCAGACTGACCTGGATATTGCCCGGATGCATGTCGGCGTGGAAGAAACCGTCGCGAAAGACCTGGGTAAAGAAGATGGTCACGCCGTCACGCGCCAGTTTCGGGATGTCCACGCCAGCGTCGCGCAGGCGCTCGATCTGGTTGATGGGAACGCCTTTCATGCGCTCCATCACGATCACCTCGGACTGGCAGTAGTCCCAGATCATCTCGGGAATCATCACCAGGTTGAGCCCCTCCATGTTGCGGCGCAGCTGCGCGGCGCTAGAAGCCTCCCGGACGAGGTCCAGTTCGTCGTGCAGGTATTTGTCGAATTCGGCCACCACCTCGCGCGGCTTGAGCCGCCGGGCATCGGCGCTGAGGCTGTCCAGCCAGCCGGCGACCATGCGCATCAGGCTCAGGTCTTTTTCGATCACCTGCAGCATGTCTGGTCGCAGCACCTTGACCGCCACATCGCGCTCCTGGCCGTCCCGCCCCTTCAGGGTGGCGAAATGGACCTGCGCAATCGAAGCGCTGGCGATGGGCTCACGATCAAAACTGCTGAAAATCTGGTCGACCGGCCGGCGAAAGGCGCGCTCGATGGACGCCACCGCAATATCCGAACTGAACGGTGGCACCCGATCCTGCAGGCGCGCGAATTCGTCGGCAATGTCCTCGGGCAGCAGGTCGCGCCGGGTCGACAGCACCTGGCCAAATTTCACGAAGATCGGACCGAGGCGCTCCAGGGCCTCCCGCAGGCGCTGGCCGCGCGGGGCCTCCAGATTGCGGCCGACCGACAAGACCTTCGAGAGCACCCGCAGCCAGGCCCGGTCAAAGCTGTTCAGCAGCAGCTCATCCAGCCCGTAGCGCAGGGCAATCCAGACGATGAAGATGCTGCGGTAAAGGCGCCTCACTGAATAACCTCTGTGCGACGCGCTGCGGTGCTATTCGCCTTGGGAGCGGCCCGGCGGCTCATGCCGGCGCCCTGTCAGCGCCAGGCCGCGGACGGGTGTGGACAAATTGCCGCAGGGCCTGGGCCGCCCCCCGCGCTGCGCGACCCAGGGCGTGCGCTGGCGCATCGCCGACCAGGCGCGAGAGGTCTTCCTCGACATCCCAGCGCACATGGTCCACCAGCCAGTTCACTTCGGCGGCGAGTTGCACATCGCCTTCGACGCGCACCGCCGGCTTGTCCCCTTGCAGCGCAGCCTGGACCAGCGCAAAGGGTGATTCCTCGATCACCGTCAGCGAGAGGTCGGGGGCGGCATGGCCACCCTCGATCTCCAGCAAACCGGCAGGCGTGGCGCAAAACCGCAGGCCGAACCCGCGCCACTGCATCCGGACACAACGGCCTTTCAGCCTGGCCAGCCGTGCCTGGGCCTCGGGCTCCTGCATCAGGACATGGTTGAGGAACAACACCAGGCGATGCTGGACCTCATCGATCACCCACGGCGGCGGCTGGAACCCTGCACCGAGCTGTTCGACCAGACCTGCGACCAATGAAAAAGGGGACTGTGTTGACATAGTCCCCGATTATTCCCTGAATTGCGCAGGTCAAGCCTGCAGGCCGGTCACTGAAGGGCCTGCACACCCGCGACCAGCCAGCCGCTGCCACCGCTCTTGCGCTTGGACATGTTCCAGACTTCACGGAAGGGGCTGGGACCCGCTGACGCATCTTCGCGGATCATGCCGTTGAACTCGACGCTGGCCATGTAGCTTTCGCCCAGATCCTCGATGCCCAGCAGTTGCGCGTCCAGCATCACGACTTCGGTCTTGTTGAGCTGGCCTTCGGTGTGGCTTTCACGCTCCGCCAGTTGGGTCTTGATTTCCGCCAGCATGCCATCGGTCATCATGGAGCGCAGGCGCTCGATGTCCGAGCGGTCCCAGGCGTCCTGCAGGGTTACAAAATTGCGCCGCGCTGCGGTGAGGAATCCTTCGGTGTCAAAGTCTGCGGGAATCCCCCAACTTTGCGAGCCCGCCAGGGCCGAGCCGATCATCGAGCCGCCCGGCCCGGGCATGCCGGCACCGCCTGCGGCGTACTTGCTGGCTTCAAAAGCGGTGCTGCTGCGCTCCCAGGGACGCGCCGAGGCGTCGTTGCCCACGTGGTCCGGGCTGTACTGGCGCGGGGTGTTTGCGACCGGAGCGCCTCCTGCGCCCTGAAAGGCCAGCGGACTGCCCACACCGCCAGCCCCCCCTTGCGCCGGCTTCCTGCGCGCACGCATGACCATGCCGATGACGACCATCACCACCAGGGCGAGCAACGCAAACATCAGGAACTGACCAAATTCCGCGCCCAGCCCCAGCGAACTGGCCAGCCAGGCCAGACCCAGGCCCGCCGCCAGACCGCCCAACATGGCGCCCCAGGGCTTCTTCGGCGCCGCGGCCACTGCCGCAGGCGACCCCGCCTTCGGCGCTGCGTTGGCGGCGTTCTGTGTGGGTGCGGCGGGCGCTGCCGGCGCCGCATTGCGCTGCGTCACGTTGCTGGACTGCTGCCCCATGGACTTGCCGCCGCCGAGACGCCGGGCGGCCTCGGCATCGAGACTACCGAACGTGAATACCGCTGCCAGCATCAGCACGAAGAAAGATTTCATATGGCCTCCAGATCCCGAAAAAAATTGATCAGCACTTGATTCCAACATGCAAGGCGACAACCCCGCCGGTCAGGTTGTGGTAATCCACATGACCAAAGCCAGTTTGTTTCATAAGGGCTTTCAGCTCGGCCTGGCCGGGATGCATGCGGATGGACTCCGCCAGGTAGCGGTAACTGGCATCGTCGCCCGCCACCAGTTTGCCCAGTCGCGGCAGCACCTTGAACGAATACCAGTCATAGGCCTTCTCCAGCGGCTGCGCCACCTTGGAGAATTCCAGCACCAGCAGCTTGCCGCCCGGCTTGAGCACCCGGTTCATCTCGGCCAGAGCGACATCCTTGTGGGTCATGTTGCGCAGCCCGAAGGCCACGCTGACCACATCAAAGTGCTGGTCCGGGAACGGCAGCTTTTCCGCGTCACACACCAGCGTGGGCAGCACCACGCCTGCGTCAAGCAGACGGTCGCGCCCGGTGCGCAGCATGGCCTCATTGATATCCGTATGCACCACGCGCCCGGTCTTGCCGACCTTTTTGGCGAATGCCAGCGCCAGGTCGCCGGTGCCGCCCGCGATATCGAGGACCTGCTGCCCCTCGCTCACATTGGCGACGGTGACCGTGTAGGCCTTCCACAGGCGGTGCATGCCCATGGACATCAGATCGTTCATGACATCGTACTTCGACGCCACCGAATCGAACACGCCGCGCACATGGCGGGCCTTGTCTGCCTCGTCAACCGACTTGAAACCGAAATGCGTGGTACTCATGACCTTGATGCTAGAGGAGTGAACCGGATTGCCACGACAAACCCGCATCAAAACCGGGAATTTGTCGCAAATTTGATGAAATTATGCCACTACCCAGCGTCAAATGGTCATAGTAAGCTATATTTTTTATAGCTTGATCGATCCCTGGTCAATGGCTGCCGCAGGCAGCGCCCCCTTTTTCCGGCATGGGAACATCGCGGTCAACGCCAGCGGCGTGCAGGCGGGCCGTGTAGTCGGCCCAGAGCTGCTCCTGCTGCGAGCCCAGGAAGTACAGATAGTCCCACGAATAGATGCCGGTATCGTGCCCATCCGAGAAACTGGGCTGAACCGCGTAGTTGCCCACCGGCTCCAGGCCGGTCAGCGATACGTCGCGCTTGCCGGTCTGCAGCACTTCCTGGCCCGGGCCGTGCCCCTGGACTTCCGCGGACGGGGAATAAATCCGCATCAACTCGAACGGGATGCGGAACTGGGCGCCATCGGAAAAGCTCACCTCCAGCACGCGGGACTGGCTGTGAACCGTGATGTCGACGGGCGTGGGAGCGCCGGATTTCAAACCTGCCATGAAAGTCATCCTAAAAATATCGGGAACAAGCGTCAGACTAGCACTCTTTCAATGCCCCCGGCGTTGGCTGCGGCGACGTACTCGGGCAGCCACTGGGGGCCCAGAATCTGCCGGGCCATCTCCACCACGATGTAGTCCGCCTCCAGCAGGCCGTTCTGCAGGTCATTCCCGTAGCGGACCAGCCCCTGCAGGCAACTCGGGCAGCTGGTCAGGATCTTGACATCGTCCTTCTCGCCCACCTTGCCTGCCGCGCGCAGGGCCGCCTCGCCCTTGCGGATTTCCGCTTCCTTGCGAAAGCGTACCTGGGTCGAGATATCCGGTCGCGTCACGCCCAGCGTGCCCGACTCGCCACAGCAACGCTCGTTCCTGAGCACGTTGTCTCCCGAGCTGCCTGCCAGCAGCGCCTTGACGGTTTTCATCGAGTCGCCGAGCTTCATCGGGTTGTGGCACGGCTCATGGTAGAGGTAGCCGCCCTGCTGGCCGGTGAGCTTGATGTCCTTTTCCAGCAGGTATTCGTGAATGTCGATGATCCGGCAGCCCGGAAAGATCTTGTCGAACTCGTAGCCCTGCAACTGGTCGTAGCAGGTGCCGCAACTCACCACCACGGTCTGGATGTCGAGGTAGTTCAGCGTATTGGCGACCCGGTGGAACAGCACGCGGTTGTCGGTGATCATCTTCTCGGCCCGGTCGAACTGACCCGAACCGCGCTGGGGATAGCCGCAGCAGAGGTAGCCCGGCGGCAGCACGGTCTGCACGCCGGCGTGCCAGAGCATGGCCTGCGTGGCCAGGCCGACCTGGCTGAACAGGCGCTCCGAACCGCAACCCGGGAAATAGAACACCGCCTCGGTCTCGGCGGTTGTCGTCTTCGGATTGCGGATGATCGGGACGTAATCCTTGTCCTCGATATCCAGCAGTGCCCGCGCCGTCTTCTTGGGCAGCCCGCCGGGCATCTTCTTGTTGATGAAGTGAATGACCTGTTCCTTGACGGGTGGCATGCCCACGCTCGCCGGCGGCCGGGCCGTCTGTTTTCTGGCCGCCACGCGCAGCACCTGGTTGGCCAGTCGCTGGGCCTTGAAGGCCACGCCGACCATGGCCGAACGCAGCAGCTTGATGGTCTGGGGGTTGGTCGCGTTGAGCATGAACATCGCGGCAGCGTTGCCCGGCCGGAACGACTTCTGGCCCATCTTGCGCAGCAGGTTGCGCATGGCCATGGTCACGTCACCGAAGTCGATGTTGACCGGGCACGGCGACAGGCACTTGTGGCAGACCGTGCAATGGTCGGCGACGTCCTCGAACTCCTGCCAGTGCTTGATCGACACGCCGCGGCGCGTCTGCTCCTCGTACAGGAAGGCCTCCACGAGCAAGGACGTCGCCAAAATCTTGTTGCGCGGGCTGTACAGCAGATTGGCGCGCGGCACATGGGTTGCGCACACCGGCTTGCACTTGCCGCAGCGCAGGCAGTCCTTGACGCTGTCGGCAATCGCGCCGATATCGCTCTGCTGCATGATCAGCGACTCGTGCCCCATCAGGCCGAAGCTGGGGGTATAGGCATGTTCCAGGTCCGCCGAATACACCGGCGCGCCGGGTTGGCCCGACACCGCCTCGCGCAACAGCTTGCCTTTGTTGAAGCGGCCTTCCGGGTCCACCCGCTGCTTGTAATCGGTAAACGGCTGCAGCTCGGCGTCGGTCAGGAATTCGAGCTTGGTGATGCCGATGCCGTGCTCACCCGAGATCACGCCGTCCAGGCTGCGCGCCAGCACCATGATGCGCTTGACCGCCTGATGCGCGGTCTGCAGCATCTCGTAGTTGTCGGAGTTGACCGGCAGGTTGGTGTGCACGTTGCCGTCGCCGGCATGCATGTGCAGCGCCACCCAGACCCGGCCCTTGAGCACGCGCTGGTGAATCGCCACGCATTCGTCCAGGATGGGCTGGAACGCGGCGCCGGTGAAGATCGCCCGCAGCCGTTCGCGGATCTGCGTCTTCCAGCTGGCGCGCAGCGAATGGTCCTGCAACTGCGGGAACAGAGTTTCAACATCCTGCAGCCAGCCTTGCCACAACGCGCGAATTTCGCGCACCACGTCCAGCGCGGCGCTCAACCGGTCTTCGAAAATCTCCGCCGACGCAAGGCCACTCGCGTCGTCCTGCTGGCCCAGCGGCAGGTCGCCCCGGCTGAAGAAGGCTTCGAGTTGATCGCACAACTGGATTTTGTTGCGCAGGCTCAGTTCGATGTTGATGCGCTCGATGCCGTCGGTGTACTCGGCCATGCGCGGCAGCGGGATCACCACGTCCTCGTTGATCTTGAAGGCGTTGGTGTGGCGGCTGATGGCCGCGGTGCGCTTGCGGTCCAGCCAGAACTTCTTGCGCGCCTCCGGACTGATGGCAATGAAGCCTTCGCCAGCGCGCGAGTTGGCAATGCGCACCACCTCGCTGGTGGCGCGGGCCACGGCGTCGGCGTCGTCCCCGGCGATGTCGCCGAACAGCACCATCTTGGGCACAGCGGACCGGGGGCCACCTTTGGCGTCCGCGCCGCGTTTGCTCTTGGTCGCGTAGCCCACGGCCTTCAGGTAACGGTCGTCGAGGTGCTCCAGACCCGCCAGCAGGGTGCCGGTGCGCTTCTGCTCGGCAAACATGAAATCCTTGATCTCGACGATGCTGGGCACGGCGTCTTTCGAATTGCCGAAGAACTCCAGGCACACGGTGCGCGTGTGCGAGGGCATGCGGTGCACCACCCAGCGCGCGCTGGTAATCAGGCCGTCACAGCCTTCCTTCTGGATGCCTGGCAGGCCGGCCAGAAATTTGTCGGTCACGTCCTTGCCCAGGCCCTCCTTGCGGAAGGTGCTGCCGGGAATGTCCAGCCGCTCGGTCTTCAGCAAGGTCTTGCCGCTGGCATCAAAAGTCTTGAGTTCGAAACTGGCGACCGCCACGTCGTGAATCTTGCCCAGGTTGTGGTCCAGGCGCGTGACTTCGAGCCACTGCGCCTGCGGCGTCACCATGCGCCAGCTGGCCAGATTGTCCAGCGCCGTGCCCCATAGCACGGCCTTCTTGCCGCCGGCGTTCATGGCAATGTTGCCGCCAATGCACGAGGCTTCGGCCGAGGTCGGGTCCACGGCAAATACAAAGCCGCCGCGCTCGGCCGCATCGGCCACGCGCTGCGTCACCACCCCCGCCTCCGTCCAGACGGTGGCCACGGGCTGTCTCAGGCCGGGCAGCTGCACCATCTCGACCTCGGTCATGGCTTCGAGCTTTTCGGTGTTGATGACGGCCGATTTCCAAGTCAGCGGGATCGCGCCGCCGGTGTAGCCGGTGCCGCCTCCGCGCGGAATGATGGTCAGCCCCAGCTCGATGCAGCCCTTGACCAGACCGGCCATCTCGGCCTCGGTGTCCGGGGTCAGCACCACGAAGGGGTATTCCACGCGCCAGTCGGTGGCGTCGGTCACGTGGCTGACGCGTGAGAGGCCGTCGAACTTGATGTTGTCCTTGGCGGTCAGGCGGCCCAGGGCGCGCTGGGCCTGGCGACGCAGGTCTACCGCCTGGAGGAAGCTCGCGTCGAACGCCTTGACGGCGCCTCGTGCGGCGGCCAGCAGTTCCTCCACCAGCGTGTCACGCGCGGCATCCGCTTGCGGCGTACGGCGCTTTTCCACCTCGCCCAGCCGGTGATGCAGAGCCTCCACCAGGGACTTGCGCCGCCCGGGGTTGTCGAGCAGGTCGTCCTGCAGATAGGGGTTGCGCTGCACCACCCAGATATCGCCCAGGACTTCGTAGAGCATGCGTGCCGAGCGGCCGGTGCGCCGTTCCTCGCGCAGGCGGTTGAGCAGGTCCCAGGCCCGGGCTCCGAGCAGCCGGATCACGATCTCCCGGTCGGAAAACGAGGTGTAGTTGTAGGGAATTTCGCGCAGGCGCGGTGCCTCACCGGCCGCGGCGATGAGGTGTTTGAGCGGGGTGGGAGCATTCATCGGAAAGGGCAACAGACAGCCGGAACCGGACAAAAGCGTGGCTAGGCGGCTAGCCCAAGATGTTACCGCAGCGCAACAATCACGCGCCCCGGGTGGGGGCTCCCCGGGCGAAACCTCATGGAAACCCTGCTTGTCACGCCTGTGTCGTGCGGGTGTAATCAATTTGACACATTGATAATGCAAGCTGCCGCATTCAACTCCCGGAGAACCCCCGATGAAAAAACTGCATCTGACCGCAATCGCCCTTGGGGCCGCCCTGGCGCTTCCCGCCCAGGCCCAGACTGAAATCCAGTGGTGGCATTCGATGACCGGCGGCCTCAATGACTGGGTGGTTGATCTGGCCAACGGATTCAACGCCAGCCAGAAGGACTTCAAGGTCGTGCCCACCTACAAAGGCCAGTATGACGAGTCGATGACCGCCGCCATCGCGGCCTTTCGCGCTGGCAACGCGCCCCATATCCTGCAGGTGTTTGAAGTCGGCACCGCGACCATGATGGCCAGCAAGGGCGCCATTATTCCTGCTGGCAAGGTGCTGGCCGACGCCGGCCACAAGTTCGACCCCAATGCCTACATCTCCGCCGTGGTCGGTTATTACACCGCCCCCAACGGCCAGATGCTGAGCTTTCCATTGAACAGTTCAACCACGGTCCTGAACTACAACAAGGACGCCTTCAAGGCCGCGGGTCTGGACCCCAGCAAGCCTCCGGCGACCTGGCCCGAACTCGCACTGGCGGCGGCGAAATTGAAAGCCAGTGGCCACAAATGTCCATTCACGACCAGCTGGCAGGGCTGGACCCAGCTGGAGAGCTTCTCGACCTGGCACAACACCCTGTTCTCGTCCCAAAACAACGGGTTCGGGGGAACCAGCGCCCGGCTGGCGGTCAACAGCCCGCTGCACGAGCGCCACATTGAAAACCTGGCCAACATGTCCAAGCAGGGCCTGTTTGTCTACAAGGGACGCAACAACCTGGGCGATGCGCCGTTCTATTCCGGCGAGTGCGCCATGGCCACGGCCTCGTCCTCGACCTATGCCAGCATCAAGAAAAACGCCAAATTCGACTTCGGCATCGCCCCCTTGCCCTATTACCCGGACGTGCCGGGCGCGCCGCAGAACACCATCATCGGCGGCGCCTCCCTGTGGACCATGTCCGGCAAACCCGCCAAGGACTACAAGGGCGTGGGCGAGTTCTTCCACTATCTGAGCAACCCCGAAGTCCAGGCCAAGAGCCACCAGCGCACCGGCTACCTGCCCATCACCTACGCGGCCTACAAGCTCACCGAGTCCAGCGGCTTCTACAAGAGCAATCCCGGCACGGACGTGGCCGTCAACCAGATGATCCGCAAGACCACCGAAAAGTCACGCGGTATCCGGCTGGGCAATTTCGTGCAGGTCCGCGCCATTCAGGACGAAGAGCTCGAACAGGTCTGGGCTGGCAAGAAGTCGGCCAAGGACGCGCTCGACAGCATCGTCAAGCGCGGCAACGAGCAACTCGAGCGCTTTGAGAAAGCCAACAAGTCCTGACCCCTTCCGGAGTCCTTGCCGCGACCCATGGCTGTCGAAAAGCGCGTTCGTTTCAAGAGTGCATGGCTGCCCTGGGTGCTGCTGACACCCCAGCTGGCGGTGGTCCTGGTGTTCTTTTTCTGGCCGGCTGGCCAGGCGCTGGTGCAGTCGCTGCAGCAGCAGGACGCGTTTGGCACCTCCGTGGAGTGGATCGGGCTGGACAACTTCCGTCGGCTGTGGGCCGACGAAAGCTACCTGGCCTCGTTCCAGACCACGGCGGTGTTCTCGGCCCTGGTGGCCGGACTCGGCCTGACCATTGCCCTCACGCTGGCGGTTTTCGCCGACCGCGTGATCAAGGGTGCGGCGTTCTACAAGACGCTGCTGATCTGGCCTTACGCCGTGGCGCCCGCCGTGGCCGGCGTGTTGTGGTTGTTCATGTTCGCGCCGAGCATCGGCATCGTGAGCTACGCGCTGCACTTCGTGGGCATTGAATGGAACAGCCTGCTCGACAGCCGTGACGCCATGACACTGATCGTGATGGCGGCGGTCTGGAAGCAGATTTCCTACAACTTCCTGTTTTTCCTGGCGGGCCTGCAGTCGATCCCGAAGTCGCTGATCGAGGCCGCCGCCATCGACGGCGCAGGGCCCTGGTGGCGCTTCTGGACCATCATTTTCCCGCTCCTGTCGCCGGTCACGTTCTTCCTGCTGGTCATCAACATCGTCTATGCCTTTTTCGACACCTTCGCCATCGTCGACGCCGCCACGCAGGGCGGACCCGGCAAGGACACCGCCATCCTGGTCTACAAGGTGTACTACGACGGCTTCAAGGCCATGGACCTGGGCGGCTCGGCGGCACAGTCCGTGGTGCTGATGGTCATCGTCATCGCCCTGACCGTCGTGCAGTTCCGCTATGTCGAGAGAAAAGTCAATTACTGAGCGCCCGCATGGTTGAACGTCACCCGATCCTGAATATGGTGTCACACCTGGTGCTGGCCCTGGGCGTGCTGATCGTCGCCTTTCCGCTGTACATCACCTTCGTGGCCTCGACCCACACCGCGCAGGCCATCGTGCAGACGCCGATGCCCCTGCTGCCCGGTACCCACATGCTGGAGAACTACGCGCAGGCCTGGAACGGCGGCGGCGACGGCGCGGGCTCCAAGGCGCCGGTGGCCCGCATGATGACCGTGAGCCTGATCTCGGCGCTGGTGATCACCGTTGGCAAGATCGCGATCTCGCTGCTGTCGGCGTTTGCCATCGTCTATTTTCGGTTCCCGTTTCGCCAGCTCGTTTTCTGGTCGATCTTCGTGACGCTGATGCTGCCGGTCGAGGTGCGGATCGGGCCTACCTACAAGGTGGTCTCGGATCTGGGCATGCTCAACTCCTACGCCGGCCTGACGATCCCGCTGATCGCCTCGGCCACGGCCACCTTCCTGTTCCGGCAGTTCTTCCTGACGGTGCCCGACGAACTGGTGGAGGCCGCGCGCATCGATGGCGCCGGGCCGCTGCGCTTCTTCAAGGACGTGCTGCTGCCGCTGTCCACCACCTCGATCGCAGCGCTTTTCGTGATCCAGTTCATCTATGGCTGGAACCAGTACCTGTGGCCGCTGCTGGTTACCACCAATGAGGACATGTACCCGGTGGTGATGGGCATCAAGCGCATGATTTCCGGGGGCGACGCCGCCAACGAGTGGAACATCATCATGGCCACGGCCATGCTGGCCATGATTCCGCCCGCGCTGGTCGTCATCCTGATGCAGAAGTGGTTCGTCAAGGGACTGGTGGACACCGAAAAATAAATAGAACCGAAAAGAACATGGCAGCCATCTCACTCAAGAACGTCGTCAAGGATTACCGTGCGGGCAAGACGGTCACGCAGGTCATCCACGGCGTCAACGCCGATGTCACCGACGGCGAGTTCGTCGTCATCGTCGGCCCCTCGGGATGCGGCAAATCGACGCTGCTGCGCATGGTGGCCGGCCTCGAGGAGATCACGGCGGGCGAAATCTGGATCGGCGACCGGATCGTGAACGATCTGGAGCCAGCGGAACGCGATATCGCGATGGTGTTCCAGAACTACGCGCTGTACCCCCACATGAGCGTGTTCGAGAACATGGCCTATGGCCTGAAGATCGCCAAAGTGCCCATGGACGAGATCAAGGCCCGGGTCGACAAGGCCGCCAAAATCCTGGAGATCGGCCCTTTCCTCACCCGCCGCCCGCGAGAGCTCTCCGGCGGGCAGCGCCAGCGCGTGGCCATGGGACGTGCCATCGTGCGCCAGCCCAAAGTCTTCCTGTTCGACGAGCCCCTGTCCAACCTGGACGCCAAGCTGCGCGCCCAGACCCGCCTGGAGATCCAGAAACTGCACCGTGAACTCGGCATCACCTCGCTGTTTGTCACACACGACCAGGTCGAGGCCATGACCCTGGCGCAGCGCATGCTGGTGATGAATGCCGGCGTGATGGAGCAGTTCGACACGCCCGAGGTGGTCTACAACCGCCCGGCCACGACGTTTGTGGCCAGTTTCATCGGCTCGCCGCCCATGAACCTGCTGCGCCAGGCGCCCAATGCCGCCCACGGCGGCCCGCCGGGCGCCATCCTGGGCATCCGGCCCGAGCACCTGCTGCTCGGCAACACGGGCTGGCCCGTGAAGGTCGAGACCGTGGAACTGCTGGGCGCCGAGCGCCTGGTGCATGCCCGCCTGGGCGATGAATGGCTGACCATCCGCACCGACGAGGCCACGGCTGCGCCGGCGCCCGGCAGCACCTGCCATGCGACGCCGCGGCCGGACCGCCTGCACTGGTTCGACGCCACCAGCGGACGCCGCATCGACACACCATGAGCCGACGTGCCGCTCCCCAGCCGAATGGCCCCGTAGTGCGCAGCACGGCGGTGACCCGGTGAGTCGCCCCACCGCGCCCGCAGCGCCAGACAGTCTGCCGCCCTGGCCCTATCCCCGCTGGATCGCCCACCGCGGCGCCGGCCGGCTGGCCCCTGAAAACACGCTGGCGGCGTTCCGGCTGGGGGCGCAACACGGCTACCGGATGTTCGAGTGCGATGTCAAGCTCAGCGCCGACGGCGTGCCTTTCCTGCTGCACGATGCCACGCTCAACCGCACCACCCGCACCCCGGCGGCCCTGGGCGTGGGCGCCAGCGCCGTGGCCGGTGATCATCCCTGGGGCGCTCTGGCGCAGCGCGACGCCGGTAGCTGGCACTCCCGCGCTTTCGCCGGTGAACCCCTGCCCACGCTGGAGAACATCGCGCAGTTCTGCCTGCGCAACGGCCACCGCCTGAATATCGAGATCAAGCCGACGCCCGGCACCGAGCGCCACACGGGTGAGATGGTCGCAGCCCATGCCGCGCGCCTGTGGCAAGGCGCGGCGGTGCCGCCGCTGCTCACGTCATTCCAGGTGCAAGCCCTGGAAGGTGCGCGCCAAGGCGCCCCGGACCTGCCTCGCGGCCTGCTGCTGGATGCGCTGTGGACCGGCTGGCTGGAAACCGCGCTCAGCCTGGGCTGCGTGGCCGTGGTCTGCAACCACGCGCTGTGGGACGCCTCCAGCGTCACGCAGGCGAAAAGTGCCGGATTTCGTCTGCTGAGCTATACCGTGAATGACGAATGGGCCGCCGCGCGCCTGATCGACCTGGGCATCGACGGCCTCATCACCGACCGGGTGGACTTGTTTTCGCCCGACGATGCCTGAGAATTGCGCCCTCTCGCGCAGGGAGCGCCCCAGGCACAGCGACGCCAAAGCAGAAAGTCTTGATAAACATCAATCTTTCAGGAACTCCGTCGGGTTCGACGCCCCCCGGATCGGCTGACTACTTCCTCCAGCCGCCGCGCTGCCACCACTGGCTGGTGGCCATGGCCAGCACCAGAACCAGGTAGGTCGACATCTTGCCGTCGCGTCCCAGCAGCGCAAGGCCACCGGCGAGAACCACCGCACCGACTATGAAATTAATAGCTGCCTGCGACCCGATGACGCTGGGAAACGGCTTCCTTTTCATAAAGAGCAAGCTGGTGAACGCCAGCAATACCGCCACCACCAGCGCCGGGGCCAAAAAATTCAGCAGGTGAAACAGAACGTCGAGTGGGCCCATGGGAAAGCAGAAAAATGAAGCCGTTGACCGGCCAGACATCGCGGTTAGGAAGATTGACCCAGTCAATTTTATAATCCCGCCATGGCAGTCTGGGCTCTAGGCATCAATCACAACACCGCGCCGCTGGACCTGCGCGGCCGTTTTGCGTTTGCCATCGACCAGATCGAGCCCACGCTGCGGGCGCTGCGCCAGTCTTTTTCCAGCCATCCCGAAGCGGCGATCATCTCCACCTGCAACCGCACCGAGATTTACTGCGCCGCCGAAAGCCCCCAGATTGACCACACCCTGGACTGGCTGGCGCACACCGGCGGCGTCTCGCCGGCATTGCTGCGCTCCCACACCTACACCTTTGAGGACTCGCGGGTGGCCCGCCATGCGTTTCGGGTGGCCAGCGGCCTGGACTCCATGGTGCTCGGCGAGCCGCAGATTCTGGGGCAGATGAAGAGCGCGGTGCGCGCCGCCGAGGACGCCGGCGCCCTGGGCACCACGCTGAACCAGATGTTCCAGCGCAGCTTTGCCGTGGCCAAGGAAGTGCGCACGTCCACCGAGATCGGCGCGCACTCCATCAGCATGGCTGCCGCGGCCGTGCGCCTGGCGGGCCAGCTGTTTGAAGACCTGGGCGAGGTCCGGGTGCTGTTCGTCGGCGCGGGCGAGATGATCGAGCTCGCCGCCACGCACTTCGCCGCGAAAAATCCCAAGTCCATCGCCATTGCGAACCGCACGCTGGAGCGTGGTGAAAAGCTCGCCACGCGCTTTGGCGGCGAGGTCATGCGCCTGGCCGACCTGCCCGACCGGCTGCACGAATTCGACGCCGTGGTCAGCTGCACCGCCAGCACCCTGCCCATCATCGGCCTGGGCGCGGTGGAGCGTGCGCTCAAAAAGCGCCGGCATCGTCCGATGTTCATGGTCGACCTGGCCGTGCCGCGCGACATCGAACCGGAGGTCAAGGCGCTGGAAGACATTTACCTCTACACCGTGGACGACCTGGCCAGCGTGGTGCAGACCGCGCAGACCAACCGGCAGGCAGCCGTGGCGCAGGCCGAGGTGATCATTGATGCCGGCGTCATGAGCTTCATGCACTGGATGGTGCAGCGCGACCCGGTCAGCGGCGTGGTGCCGCTGATCCAGCAGCTCAACGCCCAGGCCGATGCCTGGCGTTCAGCCGAGGTGGCGCGGGCGCGCAAGCGGCTGGCCAAGGGTGATGATGTGGACGCCGTGCTGGACGCCCTGTCCCGCGGCCTGACCCAGAAGATGCTGCACGGCGCCATGGCCGAACTCCACGCAGGCGACCCCGCCCACCGCGAACAGACCACGCAGGCGATCAGCCGGCTGTTTTTGCGTTCTCAGGGTAAAAATCGCCCTTAGCCCAGCGTCTGCTGGTCGTTTTTAGCTACGTTTCCAGTAGCAAACCGCCTCTTTCCCCCGCATGAAACCTTTTCTCAGAAGCCAGCTGGAGCGCTATGCCCAGCGCCACGGCGAGCTTGATTTCCTGCTCTCGCGCGAGGACATCATGTCCGACATGGCGCAGTTCCTGAAGCTCTCGCGCGAGCATGCCGAGGTGACCGTGATCGCCGGCCGTTATGCGCGCCTGCAGCAGCGTGAATCCGATCGGGCCGCCGCCCGGGACATGCTGGCCGACCCCGACATGGCCGCCATGGCCCAGGAAGAAATCGCCAGTGCCGAGGCCGAACTGGCGCAACTGGACGCGGAACTGCAGCGCCTGCTGCTGCCGCGCGACCCGGACGACGCGCGCAACGCCTTCATCGAAATCCGCGCCGGCACCGGCGGGGACGAGTCTGCCCTGTTTGCCGGCGACCTGCTGCGCCTGTACACCCGCTACGCCGAGCGCCAGGGCTGGAAGACCGAGATCATCAGTGAATCGCCCAGCGAGCTGGGCGGCTACAAGGAGGTCGTGATCCGGATCGACGGTGCCGGCAACAGCGCGACGGGTGGCGGCGTTTACGGCCAGCTGCGCTTCGAATCGGGCGGCCACCGCGTGCAGCGTGTGCCGGCCACTGAGACCCAGGGCCGCATCCACACCAGCGCCTGCACCGTGGCGGTGCTGGCCGAACCGGACGAGCAGGAAGCGGTTCGGATCAACCCGTCGGACCTGCGCATCGATACCTACCGTGCCAGCGGCGCGGGCGGCCAGCACATCAACAAGACCGACTCAGCGGTGCGCATCACGCACATTCCCACGGGCATCGTCGCTGAATGCCAGGACGGCCGCAGCCAGCACAGCAACAAGGCCCAGGCGCTGAAGGTGCTGACTGCCCGCATCCACGAGAAAGACCGCTCCGAGCGCGCCGCCAAGGACGCCGCCGAGCGCAAGGGCCTGATCGGCAGCGGCGACCGCAGCGACCGCATCCGCACCTACAACTTCCCCCAGGGCCGCCTGAGCGACCACCGCATCAACCTCACGCTGTACAAGCTGCTGACCATCATGGAAGGCGACCTGGGCGAGGTGGTGGCGGCGTTGCGCGCCGCGCGCGAGGCCGAGCAGCTGGCGGAGCTGGAAGTCGGCGCGCCGGGGTGAAAAGGCGGCTTTTGTGAAAATTATGCGTCTTTTTGGCACCTTCCCATCGTCGAATGGTCATAGTTTGCTATGGATTTATTCAAATATGGCGGTCTCAAGCCCACGCTGCAGGCGCGGGCTGGCCGGGTGCGGACGGTGATGCGGTGATGGACTCGCCCCCGGGCACCCTGGCGCAGGCGCTGGCCAACGCCCAGGCGCGTGGTGTGGCGCGGCTGGACGCCCAGATGCTGCTGCTGCACGCGCTCGGCCGTCCGGTGCAGGACCGGGCGTGGTTGATGGCGCATGACGCCGACGGCCTGTCGGTCGAGGCCGCCAGCCGTTTCGCGGTGCTGGTGCAGCGCCGCGCTGCAGGCGAACCATTGGCCTATCTGACCGGAATCCGGGAATTTTTTGGCCTGAACCTGCAGGTGGACGAACGCGTGCTGGATCCCCGGCCCGATACCGAAACGCTGGTGGAATGGGTTCTGGAGGTGCTGGACGGGCTGGGTAAGCTGCAAGCGCTGGGGGCTCGGCAAGAACCGGGTCGGCGGGCAGACGGTGCATCGGCGATGCGTCCCGCAAGCCTTCGTTTCATCGACCTCGGCACCGGCAGTGGCGCCATTGCGCTGGCCATCAAGCACGCCCGGCCCGAGGTGCAGGTCACGGCGGTGGACGCCAGCGCCGCAGCACTCGCCGTGGCACAGGGCAACGCCGCTCGCCTGGGCCTGCCGGTGTGCTTCATCGAAACTTCATGGCTGGACAACGTGAGCGGCCCTTACCACGTCATTGCGTCGAATCCACCCTACATCGCGGCCGGCGACCCGCACCTGGCCGCCCTGACCCATGAGCCGCTGCAGGCCCTGGCCAGCGGCCCCGATGGTCTGGACGATATTCGCCGGATCATCCGGCAGGCCCCGGCGCACCTGCTTCCTGGCGGCTGGCTGCTGCTGGAACACGGCTGGGACCAGGCCGAATCCGTGCGCACCTTGCTGGTGCAAGCCGGTTTCACCGCCGTGCAAAGTCGCCGCGACCTGGCCGGCATCGAGCGATGCAGCGGGGCGTTATGGCCTGAAACCCTTGGCCCGACCAGCCCAAGTGCGTCGCAGGCGGGCGAGCCGGCGCGCAAAGTGAAATAATCCCCCCTCGTCATCCTAGGAGCAACAATGAGCGACACCCAACAACGCATCGACGATCTGGTGAAATCCAGCGATGTGGTTCTTTTCATGAAGGGCAGCGCCAGCTTCCCGATGTGCGGTTTTTCCGGCCGCGCCATCCAGATCCTCAAGGCCTGCGGTGTCGAGCCGAAGGACGTCAAGACGGTCAACGTGCTCGACGACGACGCGATCCGCCAGGGCATCAAGGAATACAGCCACTGGCCGACGATTCCGCAGCTCTACGTCAAGGGCGAGTTCATTGGCGGCTCGGACATCATGATGGAGATGTACGAGTCGGGCGAACTGGCACAGGTGCTCGGCGCGTCCAGCTAGATCCGCCATCGGCCCTGCGGGCCGGGGCGCACCCTGCCCAAAGCCACCCCAGGGTGGCTGTTTTTTTTGCGGCAGGCACACCGCTACACTTGGGTAGCCGCCCCCATGCGGCCTCGCGAACTTTCCATGAGCCCCACCCAGAGCCTGCTTGCCATCGTCGTATTGATCACCGCCAGCGCCTTTTTTGCGGTGGCCGAGATCTCGCTGGCCGCCTCGCGGCGCCTGCGCCTGCGCCAGATGGCCGACGAGGGTGACGCCCGCGCAGAGCGGGTGCTGAAGATCCAGGAGCAGCCTGGACACTATTTCACCGTGGTACAGATCGGCCTGAATGCCATCACCATCATGGGCGGCATCGTCGGCGAAGGCGCCCTGAGCCCGACGCTGTCCGGCGTCTTCACGGTCTGGATGAGCCCCCAGAATGCCGAAACCGCGGGGTTCATCACCTCGTTCCTGGTGGTGACGTCCCTGTTCATCGTGTTTTCCGACCTGTTCCCCAAACGCCTGAGCATGGCCGAGCCCGAGAAGCTGGCCGTGCGGGTCGTCGGGCCGATGCTGTGGTGCATGACCGTGTTCAAGCCCGTGGTCTGGATCTACAGCCGTGCCACCGACGGGCTGTTCCGCCTGCTGGGCCTGTCGGCGCAGCGCGATGACCGCGTGACCTCCGACGACATCCTGGCCCTGACCGAGGCCGGCGCGCGGGCCGGCGTGCTGGCCCGGCGCGAGCAGCAGGTGATCGCCAACGTGTTCGAGCTGGACACCCGCACCATCGGCAGCGCCATGACGCCCCGGGACC
>JAABRA010000363.1 GCA_011391155.1 Burkholderiales bacterium | reverse complement strand
ACTACGGCTTCAACGCCGCCAACGACACCTATGGCGACATGATCGAAATGGGTATCCTGGACCCGACCAAGGTGACCCGCACCGCGCTGCAGAACGCAGCATCTGTGGCGTCCCTGATGCTGACGACCGAGTGCATGGTCGCCGAAGCGCCGAAGGACGACGCAGCTGGCGGCATGGGCGGCATGGGCGGTGGTGACATGGGTGGGATGGGCGGCATGGGCGGCATGGGCATGTAATCGCTCTGCGCAACGGCCCGTTGGCGTCGTCGCATCCCCTTGCCGTGCCGAAAGCACTGTCTTCGGGTCTGCGCCTAGCCACCGGGCCGTTGCGCAAACCGACCCGCTACCTCCGCCAGGAGTAGCCACCGTCCGTTCAAAAAGAAACCCCGCAAGGTGCGAGCCTTGCGGGGTTTCTTTTTGGCTTCCAGCCGGCGCGCCGCAAACGCTATTTCAGCGTCATGTTCACCTGGAACATCAGGAACGACCCCGCCAGGGTGACCTGCCCCGCCCAGACGGGCGTGAACTGCCAGGCCAGGGCCACGTTGACAGCCGGGGAGAACCCCTTGTAGTTGAGTGGCACCCGATCCTGGTATTCGTCCACATAGCCGTAGAACAGCCCGGCCGTCCACTTGAATGACAGCTCCGGGATGCCGTAGATGCCTTTGTAAACCCCGCCCCAGGGAAAAACATACACACTGGGCTGCCCGAACGAGTTGTTGAAAAACGCGAGACCATCGAGTTTTCCGTTAGGGTGCTCGCGCTCGATACCCACCAGCCAGACGTAGTCGTAGTCCCCGTCCAGCTTGAAATGCTGGACATACGGGCTGACCGAGAGCGTCAGCTTGTTGCCGTTGTCCGGGCTGGCCGGCGGGCTTTCCTGGGCCCACGCCGTGCCGGCGAAGTGGGCCACAATCAAGCCCATGAGGATGCGAATCATTGTTGCCATGAAACTGAAGGGACGGGTATCCGGTGATGCAATGGGAGTACGAGCGCTTGACGATGCTCAAGGCATCAACTGTGAATGGTAACCGCTGGCTACGCGCATTCATGGTGCTGGCACTGCTGGCCACCAGCGGCTGCGCCTGGCTGGATGTCAAACACCGCCAGCTGATCTATCGGCCCACACCCGGTGTTCCCGCTGGCTTTGCGGGCCTGCAGCCCGGTGATCAGCGGTACTTTCTGGCCGCACAACCCGCGGCGGACGACGCGGCCGAAAAGGCTCCGGACATCGACCCCGGTGCAAACGGGGGGCCCGAACCGGCCCGCCTTGAAATGTGGTGGCTGCCCAACCCGGATGCCCTGGCCCCGACCTTGCTGTATTTCCACGGCACGTTTCGCACCCTGGTGGCCAATGTGCGCAAGATCGAATCCCTGCGCGAGGCCGGGTTCTCGGTGCTGGCGGTGGAATACCGGGGCTGGGGCCTGAGCACCCCGATCACGCCCTCGGAGAAGACCATCCTGCAGGACGCGGAGGTCGCCTGGGCCGAGCTGAAAAAACGCGAACCCCGGCCCGCCATGCGCGTGATCTACGGCCATTCCATGGGCAGCGGCGTGGCGGTGGACCTGGCCAGCCGCCAGCGCCCGCAATCGGACTACGGCGCCCTGATCCTGGAGTCGGCGTTCACCAGCTTCCCGGACATCGCCCTGGAAGTGGGACAGATCGCCTGGCTGCTGTCACAGGCCAGCGACGAGCGTTTTGCCTCGGTTGAAAAGATCGGGCGGGTTGAACGGCCCCTGCTGATGATCCACGGCAAGCTCGACACCACAGTACCCATAGTGCTCGGGGAGCGACTGTTTGCGGCCGCCAACCCGCCGAAGCAATGGGTGCGGATCGACGGCGGCAAGCACAGCGACCTGGATGCCGTGGCGCGGAATCTGTACCTGGAAGCGGTGCAGGGCTTTCGGAAAGCCTATCTCCCGCCACCTTCGCCGGCGCCCGGCAACGCTGCATCAAGTCCTGAATAAATAGCTGGAAAAGACCATTCCACGCTGGGATGGTGCCGTTTTGACTATCAAATAGTGCGAATCCGGCCCAGCAGGCCGGCCGTGGATGCGTCCAGGCCGTTGGTGTCGCCGCTGGCCAGGCGCGGCTCGATGTCTTTGGCCAGCACCTTGCCGAGTTCGACGCCCCATTGATCGAAGCTGTTGATGCCCCACAGCGAGCCGCTGACGAACACGCGGTGCTCCTGCAGGGCGATCAACGCACCCAGGCTGGCGGGCGTCAGGTCGTCCAGCAGCAGGAAGGTGCTGGGGCGGTTGCCGGGGAAGTCCTTCTGGCCCCCCTGGTCGACTTTCCCTTGCATCAGCGCCTGCGCCTGCGCCAGCGCATTGGCCAGCAGCATCGGGTGATGCCCGGCCAGATCGTGGCGCGCCTTTTTCACTGCGACAAACTCCACGGGCACCACGTCGGTACCCTGGTGCAGCATCTGGAAGTACGCATGCTGGCCGTTGGTGCCCGGCTCACCCCACAGCACGGGTGAGGTGCCATAACCCAGTGCCTGTCCGCTCAGGTCCACCCGCTTGCCGTTGCTTTCCATCTCCAGTTGCTGCAGGTAGGCGGGGTAGCGGCGCAAGGCGCTGTGGTACGGCGCGATGCAACGGCTGCTGAAGCCGTGGAAGTTGCGGTACCAGACATCCAGCAGGCCCAGGCGCACCGGCAGGTTGGATTCGAGCGGCGCGGTGCGGAAATGTTCGTCCATGGCGTGGGCGCCGGCCAGGAACGCGCGAAAACCTTCGGCGCCAATGGTGACGGCCAGCGGCAGGCCGATGGCCGACCAGACCGAATACCGCCCGCCCACCCAGTCCCAGAAACCGAAGGTCGTGCTGATGCCAAAGGCCCGCGCCGCCGCCACGTTGGTCGTCAGGCCGATGAAGTGCCGCGCGATGTCCACGGGCGCTTCCGCCCCGGTCTGCGCCTCGAACCAGCGCTTGGCCGAGAGCGCGTTGGTCATGGTCTCGATCGTCGTGAAGGTCTTGGAGGCGATCAGGAACACGGTGCTGCGGGGCTGCAGCTGCTTGAGTTTCGCCGCCAGCTCATGCCCGTCAACGTTGCTGACGAAGTGCAGGCGCTTGCCACTGCCGGCGAAGGCATCCAGCGCCAGCACCGCCATCTGCGGTCCGAGGTCGGAGCCGCCGATGCCAATGTTCACCACGTCGGTGATGTGCGGGTCGGCCCGCAGGGTTTCGGCAAAAGCCAGCATCGCATCCAGGGTGGCATGGACCTCGGCGCGCTCGGCAGCCAGGGCACCGTCCTGAGCGCCACGCGGCGCGCGCAACAGGGTATGCAGCACGGCCCGGCCCTCGGTGGCGTTGATGGGCTCCCCCGCGAACATGGCGTCACGATGGGCTTCGACGCGGCACTCGCGCGCGAGTTGCAGCAGCAGCGCTTCAGTGGCGGCGTCGATCCGGTTCTTCGACAGGTCCGCGAAGACGTGCGGCGCTGGCTGGCTCAGGCGCTCGAAGCGTCGGGCATCATCGGTGAAGGCCTGGCGCAGGTCGAACGCCGCACCGTCCTGTCGAAAATGCTGCCCCAGCATGGCCCAGGCGGCAGTCTGGTCACAACGGGGCCGGTGGGCCCATTCGGCGGTCTGTGCAGTCATTTCAGGCCCTCCCGATCAGGACGACGGGTAAATTGGCGCGCCTGCGTGCGGACCGCGCTGACGCCCAGATCAGGCGGGCGGCGGGGAGGGGCGACGGATTTGGAGGCAGCAACTTCGGTCATGCAACTATTATCCAGCCACTGCCCACCACCGGCTGACCATTGAAGGATCAACACACCATGCTTGAACGCATCAAGGCGTCCCTGGTATCGCTGGCCCCCGCCGAGCAGCGCGTGGGCCGTCTCGTGCTGGAGGACCCGCGCGCCTTCGCCTCCCTGCCGGTCAGCGTGCTGTCAGAGCGGGCCCATGTCAGCAAGCCTACCGTGGTGCGCTTTTGCCGCAGCATGGGCTACGACGGCCTGAGCGATTTCAAGCTCAAGCTCGCCGGCAGCGTGAGCGAGGGTGTGCCCTTCATCCACCGCAGCGTGGACACAGACGACAAGACCGGCGACGTGATGGTCAAGGTGATCGACAACACCGTGGCGGCGTTCCTCAAGTATCGCAACGATGCCAGCACCACCGCCATCGAGAAAGCTGCCGAAGCGCTGGCGGCGACCTACCAGACCGGCAAGCGCATCGAATTTTTCGGGGTCGGCAATTCAGGCATCGTGGCGCAGGATGCGCAGCACAAGTTCTTTCGCCTGGGCGTGAACACCATCGCCTACAGCGACGGCCACATGCAGGTGATGAGCGCCTCGCTGCTGCAGCCCGGCGACTGTGTGGTGGTGATCTCGAATTCGGGCCGCACGCGCGACCTGATGGACGCCTGCGACATTGCCCGCAAACATGGCGCGACCACCATCGTGATCACGGCCAGTGGCTCCCCCCTGGCTGCGGCGGGCCACATTCACCTGGCGGCCGATCACCCCGAGGGCTACGACCGCTACAGCCCGATGGTGTCGCGCCTGCTGCACCTGATGATCATCGACATCCTGGCCACCTGCGTGGCCCTGCGCATCGGCGGCGGACGCTTGCAGCCAATGCTGCGCGAAATGAAGGTCAATCTGCGCGCCAAACGCTATACCTGAACCATTTACCAGCCAAATTGGCACTACCCCAGCGTGGAATGGTCATTGATTGCTATTGATTTATATATTCATGACTGGCACAGCTAGGACCCCCAGGGGCACGGATGGTGCGGTGACCGGGCTTCGCCGCCCCAGCGCCTCTTTCTGACCGGCCCGGGCGCGGCCTCCATCGCCCAGCGACTGGGGATCAGATCCGGCCCTCTTCCACCGCGTGACAGGCGATCTTCACGCCGCCGATCGTCAGCAGCTCCGGGCGCGTGGTCTTGCAGCGTTCGTTGACGTGCGGGCAACGTGGGTGGAAGGTGCAGCCGGTCGGCGGGTTCAAGGGGTTGGGCACCTCGCCCTGCACCGGTGTGCGGGCGCGCCCGGTATCGTGCATCTTGGGGATGGCATCGATCAGCATGCGCGTGTAGGGGTGGCGCGGCGCATCAAACAGCGTGTACTTGTCCGCCAGCTCCACCAGACGCCCGAGGTACATCACGCCGACCTGGTCGCTCACATGGCGCACCACGGCCAGGTTGTGCGAGATGAACAGGTAGGTCAGCCCTCGGCTGCGCTGCAGGTCCTTCATGATGTTGAGCACCTGCGCCTGCACGCTCACGTCCAGCGCCGAGGTCGGTTCGTCGCACACCAGGAACTCGGGCTCGGTGGCCAGCGCGCGGGCGATCGAGATGCGCTGGCGCTGTCCGCCCGAGAACTGGTGCGGGTACTTGACCATATCCAGCGGGGACAGCCCCACCGACTTGAGCAGTTCGCCGACCTTGGCCTTGAGTTGGTCCTTGTCGGTGATCAAGCCGTGTTCGATCAGGGGCTCCCCCACGATGTCTTCCACGATCCAGCGTGGGTTCAGGCTTGCGTAGGGGTCCTGGAAGATCATCTGGATGCGGCTGCGCAGCTTGAGCCCTTCGGCGGTCTTGAAGATGGCGTGGGCATCCAGCCCGTCGAACTGCAAATCGCCGCGCGTCGGCGTATAAAGGCCCACCAGCAGGCGTGCCACGGTGCTCTTGCCGCAGCCGGACTCACCCACCAGCGCCAGCGTCTTGCCGCGTTCGATCTCGAAGCTCACGCCATCGACCGCCGCCAGGTACTGGCGCGGCTTGCGCTCCAGCACCCGGTTGAGCCAGGGCGGCGAGACGTCGAAAGACATGGCCAGGTCGCGCGCCTGGACCAGCGGCGGCTTCAAAGGGGTGACGCTCATGCGGTGACCCCCGGTTGGTCCTTGGCATGCAGCCAGCAGGCGGCCCGCGTGGCGCCCGCGGGCAACAGGTCGGGGCGCTCGCTGCGACAACGCTCAAAAGCCTGCGGGCAGCGCGGGTTGTAGGCGCACCCCCGCGGAATGGCGTTCAGCCGGGGCATCGCGCCGTCGATCTGGTTCAAGCGTTCGCGGTCCTGGGTCATGTCGGGAATGGCGGCCATCAGGCCCGCCGTGTAGGGATGGGCGGGCACATTGATGACCTCATGCACCGGGCCGATTTCGGCAATGCGCCCGGCATACATCACGGCCACACGGTCACAGGTTTCGGCGATCACCCCCATGTCGTGCGTGATCAACATGACGGCCGCGCCATGCTGGGCACAGATCTTTTTCAGCAAGCTGATGATCTGCGCCTGCACCGACACGTCCAGCGCGGTGGTGGGCTCATCGGCCACGATCAGCTTGGGCTCGGCCGCCAGCGCCAGGGCAATCACCACGCGCTGGCGCATGCCGCCGGAGAACTGGTGGGGATAGTGGTCGATGCGTTGCTCGGGCGCGGAGATGCCGGTGTCCTGCAACAGGCTGACCGCGCGGGCGCGCGCCTCGGCCACGCTCACGGGCAGGTGTGCCTGGATGGTTTCGACCAGCTGCTGGCCCACTGTGTACAGGGGGTTCAGCGACGTCAGCGGATCCTGAAAAATGGCGCCGATCTTGCGGCCACGGATGTGGCGCATCGCCGCATGGTCCAGATTGTCGATGCGCTGGCCTTCGAGCAGGATCTGCCCGCTGGCCACCCGGCCAGGCGGCTCCAGCAGGCCGATGATGGCCGCCCCGGTCAGCGACTTGCCCGCGCCGGACTCCCCCACGACACCGAGGATTTCTCCCGGTGCAATATCGAATGAAATGTCGTCGAGCGCGCGCAGCGTACCGCGTCGGCCCGGGAATTCGACCACCAGATTCCTGACTTGCAAGAGACTCATCGTATTTGGACCGAGATTAGCGCAGGCGCGGGTTCAGCGCGTCGCGCAGCCAGTCGCCCAGCAGGTTGACCGACAACGCGATCAGCACCAGCATGACGCCGGGGAACACCGTGATCCACCATTCGCCGGAGAACAGGTAGTCGTTGCCGATACGGATCAGCGTGCCCAGCGAAGGCGACGTGGGCGGAGCGCCCACACCGAGGAACGACAGGGTCGCCTCGGTAATGATGGCCGTGGCCACCTGGATGGTGGCCAGCACCAGCACCGGGCCCATCACATTGGGCAGCACATGGCGGCGCATGATGCGCAGTGATGAAACGCCCGTCACGCGGGCCGCCTGCACATATTCCTTGTTGCGCTCCACCAGCGTGGAGCCCCGTACCGTCCGGGCGTACTGCACCCAGCCGGTCAGCGAGATGGAAAAAATCAGCACGCCGAACGCCAGCCCGTCGCCCCCATTGGGAAACAGGGCCCGCCCGACGCCAGCGATCAGCAAGGCCACCAGGATCGCCGGGAAGGACAACATCACGTCACACAGCCGCATCAGTGCCGCGTCGATCCAGCCCCCCCGAAAACCCGCCAACAGCCCGAGCGACACACCCACCACCACCGACAGGATGACCGACACCACGCCGACCACCAGCGAAATGCGCGCGCCATAGATCACCGCCGACAGGATGTCGCGCCCCTGGTCGTCGGTGCCCAGCAGGTACTTGCGGGAACCGCCTTCGCTCCATGACGGCGGCAGGCGCGCATCGCTGAGCTCCAGCGTCGTCAGGTCAAAAGGATTGTGGGGCGCGACCCAGCCCGCGAACAGCGACGCAAACACGCAAACGAAGGCAATAAAGGCCGCAGCCATCGCCACCGGCGAGCTGCGAAAGCTGTGGCCGATATCACTGTCCAGGAAACGCGCCACCCGCCCCATGGCTGGTGGTGTGGTGGATGTGCTCATCGGTGGTTCTTACGGGTTGACCTTGATGTACTTGAAGGGCATGTTGTTGTCCGCCATCTGCGACAGTGTCACCTTCTTGCTCACGCCCCACGCCAGCGCCTGCTGATGCAGGGGCAGGTGGCCGATGTCGGCAGCGTGGAGTTCGAATGCCTCCTTGATCATCGCGTCGCGCTTGGCCTTGTCGGTCTCGGACTGGATCTTGTTGGTCAGCTCATCCACCTTGGGATTGCAGTACGCCCCAAGGTTGAACTGGCCGGCGCCCTTGTCGTCAACACACCGCATCAGCGCGTTGAGCGCGTTGTGCGCGTCCACGGTCGAGGGCGTCCAGCCCAGCATGTAGAAGCTGGTGTCGCGGCGCAGCACCTTGGGGAAGTACGTACCCTTGGTTTCGGCCTGCAGGTTGACCTTGACGTTGATACGCGACAGGTTGGCCGCGACCGCCTCGCAGATCTGGCTGTCGTTCACGTAGCGGTCGTTCGGGCAATTCATGTTCACCGTGAAGCCGCTGCCGTAACCCGCATCGGCCATGAGCTTCTTGGCGGCCTCGACGTCATAGGGCAGCCGCTTGATCTCGGGCTGGAAGCCATTGATGCCCGGGCCGACCATCTGCGCGGACGGGTTGGACGCACCGCGCATCACCGTCTTCTTGATACCTTCGATGTCAATGGCCTGGTAGAAGGCCTGGCGCACGCGCTTGTCCTTGAAGGGATTCTTGCCCTTGACGCTGGAATACAGCAGTTCGTCGCGCTTCTGGTCCATGCCCAGGAAGATGGTGCGCAATTCGGGGCCGGTGATGGCTTTCGCGTTCGCACTGGCATTCACGCGCGCCACGTCCTGCACCGGCACGGGCTCCATGACATCGATCTCACCCGACAGCAAAGCGGCCACGCGGGTGGCGTCATTGCCGATGGGCGTGAAGATCACTTCGCTGACATTGCCCTCGATCTTGCCCCAGTAGTTACCGTTGCGCACGAACGTGGTGCGGACGTTGGGTTGGCGCTCGCGCAGGCGATAGGGCCCGGTGCCATTAGCCCGGAAAGAGGCTGCGTTTTCGATACCCTTGCGCCGGTCCACGGGACGCGTCGCCTGGTTGGTCTCGCTCCATTTCTTGCTCATGATGTAGACGAAGGTCAGCACGTCCGGCAGGATGGGGAAGGGCGACTTGGTCTCGATCTCGACCGTGAAGTCGTTGATCTTGCGCACGTCTTTGAAATCGTTGGTGTAGCTCTTCATGTCGGAGCCCTCCACCTGCGTACGGGCGAGGGTGAACAACACATCATCGGCGGAAAAGGGAGTGCCGTCGTGGAACTGGACGCCCTTGCGCAGTTCAAAACGCCAGACCGTGGGCGACACCTGTTTCCACGACGCGGCCAGCGCGGGCGTGAGGCTGAGGTCCTTGTTGCGGCCCACCAGGGGCTCGTACAGGTTCCCCGTGACGCTCAGTTGCAGCGATTCGTTCAGCGAATGCGGGTCCATCGACAGCGCATCGCCCTGGTTGGCGATCCGTACGGTCTGGGCGGATGCCGCCAGGCCGGTGACGGCCAGAGCCAGGGCTACACCCACTGCGGGCAGGGTCTTCTTGAAGGTCATAAGGGCTCCTTGTTAAAAAACGGATGGGTCAGGTGAACACTAACGGCAGGGCCTGCTCGACCAGGCTGGCGTGCAGCGCCGCGCCCAACGGCAGGATCTCGTCGTTGAAATCGTAGCGGCTGTTGTGCAGGAAGCAGCTACCTTCGCCGCCCTGGCCGATGCGCAGGTAGGCGCCGGGCTTGACCTGCAGCATGAAGGAAAAATCTTCGGAGCCCATGCTGGGCTCCATGTCGCGCACCACATGGCCTTCGCCTACCAGCGCCTGCGCCACATCCGCGGCGAAACCGGCCTCGGCGTCGGAATTGACGGTGGCGGGATAGATGCGCTCGTAAATCACGGTGGCCGAGGCCCCGAAGCCCAGCGCCACGGCGCTGCACAGGTCATGCAGTCGCTGCTCGACCAGGTTCTGGACTGCGGGGTTGAACGTGCGCACCGTCCCTGTCAAGGTGGCTATCCCCGGAATCACGCTGAACGCGCCCGGATCGCCGGCCCGCAGGGAACACAGGCTGATGACGGCGCTGTCCTGGGGCTTGACGTTGCGCGCGACGATGCTCTGCACGGCCGTGATGATGTGCGCGGCCACCAGCACCGGGTCCACGGCCATGTAGGCATGGGCGCCATGGCCGCCGCGGCCGGTGATCTCGATCGTGACGCGGTCGGCGGCGGCCATCATCGGGCCCGGGTTCACGCCAATCACGCCCGGCCGCATCGCCGGCCAGTTGTGCATGCCGTAGACCGCCTTGACCGGGAAGCGCTCAAACAATCCGTCGCGGATCATCTCGCGAGCGCCGGCATAGCCCTCCTCGCCAGGCTGGAAGATCAGCACGGCAGTGCCGTCGAAATTCCGGGTTTCAGCCAGGTAGCGCGCCGCACCAACCAGCATGGCGGTATGCCCGTCGTGGCCGCAGCCGTGCATCAAGCCTGCGTGGCCGGACTTCCAGGCAAAGTCGTTGTCTTCGGTCATGGGCAGCGCGTCCATGTCCGCACGCAGGCCGACGGCTTTCGTCTGCCCGTCTGCGTCGCGATGCCACAGGCCCCGGTTGTCCCGGCCGTGGATAACGCCCACCACACCCGTCTTTCCGATGCCGGTGTGGACTTCGTCCACGCCCAGAGTCTTGAGCGCTTGCGTGACGCGGGCAGCCGTATAGACCTCTTCAAAACCGAGTTCGGGATGGGCATGCAGGTCGCGCCGGAAGGCGGTGAGCTCGGGATGCAATTCGGCAATGCGCGCAAACGCCCGGCCATTGACACGGTATCGCGGTGCCAGCATCATCAATGACCGCCCGCGTTGCTCACGCGCAGGCGTGGGTCCACCACGAAGTACAGCAGATCGACCACCAGATTGATGACCACGAAAATCAGGGCAATCAGGCACAGATAGGCAGCCATAACCGGCACATCGGCAAAGGTCACTGCCTGGATGAACAACAGCCCCATGCCCGGCCACTGGAATACGGTCTCGGTGATGATGGCAAAGGCAATCAGGCCACCGAGTTGCAGCCCGGTGATGGTCATCACGGGAACCAGCGTGTTTTTCAGCGCATGCCCGAAATGAATGGTGCGGTCAGACAGGCCGCGGGCCCGCGCGAACTTGATGTAATCGGTGCGCAGCACCTCAAGCATTTCGGCGCGCACCAGCCGCATGATCAAGGTGAGCTGGAAAATCGCCAGCGTCACGGCAGGAAGCACCACATGGTGCCAGCCATCCACGGTCAGCAAGCCGCTGCTCCACCAACCCATCTGCACCGTGTCGCCGCGACCAAAGCTGGGAAACCAGCCCAGCCCGACCGAAAACAGCAGGATCAGCAAAATGCCGATCAGGAACGTTGGCAGCGACACGCCCAAGAGCGAAAGCGTCATGAACAACTGGCTCAGGAACGATCCCCGGCGCAGCGCTGAATACACGCCCATCGGAATGCCCAATGCCAGCGCCAGCACAGCGGCCACGCCCGCCAGTTCCAGGGTGGCGGGAAAGCGCTCTGCGATGAGTCGCGACACTTTGGCGCCCTGGCGCAGGCTCAGGCCGAATTCGCCCTGGACTGCATTGAGGAGAAAGTGCCAGAACTGCACGAAGAAAGGCTGATCAAGCCCCAGATCGGTGCGCAGCGCGCGAATCTGCTCCGGCGTGGCGTCCTGTCCCAACAGGAAGACGACGGGGTCACCGACGTACTGGAACAGCAGAAACGCGATGAAGGCCACGGTGATCATGACAATCACGGCCTGAAACAGGCGGCGCAGGACAAAGGCAAACATGGATGGTGAAAAAGTGAATCTGCATGCTAGCAGAGCGAATAGCGTGCCGGTCTCGGGGTTTCCTTGGGGCTGATGGCGCCAATGCGCCATCGCAGGCTCAAAAAAAGGCCCTTTCGGGCCTTTCCGTTGCCAAGTGCCAACTCATTTCACCATGATGATGCGCCAGTCGAGCCGGTTGTCAGCGCGGTGAACCACATCAATGCTCTTCTTCATCGCCCAGGGAACGATCTGGTTGTGCAGGGGCAGGTGCGACACCGTGTCGTTGCTCAGCTGCAGCGCTTCTGTCAGCAGGCTGGTGCGCAATTTCAGGTCCGTTTCCTTCTTGGTGCGCTCCACCAGGGCATCCATGCGCGGGTTGCTGTAGCGACCGACGTTGTAGTTCCCGTCACCGGCAGCGCCGACGCTGCGGGTCAGCGACTGAAGGCTGTACAGGGCGTCAAAGGTGGGAACCCCCCAGCCCAGCATGTAGATGCTCGCCTCATAGCGCTGGATCATCGGGAAATACGTCACCAACGGCTGGGTGCGCAGCTTCGCCTTGACGCCGATCTTTGCCCACATCGCGGTCACGGCCTGGCAGATTTCCTCGTCGTTGATGTAGCGGTTGTTCGGACAGGCAAAGTCCACCTCGAAGCCCTGGGGATAGCCAGCCTCGGCCAACAGCTTCTTCGACGCCTCCGGATCATAGGGATGGCGCTTGTCAACACCCTTGGTCCACCCGTTCACCTGCGGTGCCACCATGGCGCCGGTCGGCTGGCTCAGGCCGCGCATCGTGACCCGATTGATGCTGGCGATATCGATACCCTGGTACAAGGCCATGCGCACGCGCTGGTCTTTCAGCGGGTTCTTCCCCTTGATGTTGGAGCCGGGCAGCTCATCACGAAATTGGTCCATGCCAAAGAAGATCGTGCGGTTCTCGACACCATCGATCACTTTGAGGCTGGCATTGGTTCGCATCCGGCCCAGGTCCTGCAGGCTGGGGTCAAGCACGAAGTCCAGTTCACCCGACAGCAATGCCGCCACACGCGTGGCTTCTGACTTGATCGGCGTGTAGATGATTTCGGTGACGTTGGTCTTGGCGCTGTTCCAGCCCCACCACAAGGGGTTTTTCACCATCACGAGCTTCTGGTCAGGCTGCCACTCCTTGACCATGTACGGGCCGCTGCCCATGGCGTTGCGGTGCGCATAGCTCTCGTCCTTGGTGCGGATATCCTTGGGCTCGACCGACTTGTTTTTCTCCGCCCACGCCTTGCTCATGATGCGCAGCTCCGTCAGCTGGTTGAGCAACACGGGATTCGGACCTTTCATGATCAGGTCCACAGTGGTGTCGTTGACCTTGACCGCCTTGTCGATACCCTGGGTGTACACCGCATAGTTGGAGGTCTTGGCCATCGCACGCATGATCGAGTACACCACGTCATCGGCGGTCAGCGGGCTGCCATCGCTGAACTTGACGCCGGGTCGCAGGACAAAGCGCATCTGTGTCGGGGAAATCTGGCTCCAGCTCACGGCAAGCTGGCCCTCGGGCTTGAAGGTGGTGCTGTTGTAGTACACGAGGGATTCGTAAATGGCCGCGTGTACGCCATTGCCAAGGGCGTTGTTCTGCGAATGAATATCGAGCGTCGGAATATCACTGGCACTCGACCACTTGAAAGGCTTTGCAGTCGCGGGTGCTGATGCCATTGTGGCAACCATCGCAGCAGACAAAAAGGCAAGTTTGGTGTTCATAAAAATCTCGGATGTGTAGAGTGTGGATGGTACGCAGAATGAACCGTGACGGAAACAGGGAAAGCACCAACGGGAATTTGACGCCAGAAAAATTTTATCAACGCAAACACAGCCCTTCCAGCGTACTGCCATTCTGGCGACGGCACCAGCTTCGCCCGCTTCACAACGCTCAAGCCAAGCCATTCGCCACCGGCTTTGACCACAAAGCGCGCATCCATGCAGGCGCACCCATAAAAAAAGCCGCCAACCCGAGGGCTGGCGGCTTTTAGACCATCTTGTTCACAGCTGGCGCGAGGCCAGCGGGTGATCAGAAGGAGTGCTTGACACCAAAGTCCAGGCCGAAGGTGCTGCCAGCGGCGTTGGAAGGAAGACCGAAGTTGTACTGGCCGAGACGGCTGTTGTTGTTGATGTACGAACCCGTGGTGTACAGAGCGGTGCGCTTGGACAGGTTGTAGACGTAACCAATAGCGATTTGGTCGCCATCCAGCAGGTCATACGAAGCGTCGCCGTGGGTGTAAGAACCCTTCAGTTCGCCAGCGCCCAGAGGCATCGTCGCGCCGATCATGTACGTGCGGACCTTGATGTTCTGCTGCGTGGACGTCGGCAGGCTGTCGCCACCTTCGTAGTTCACCAGGCCCATCAGCTTGAAGGCGCCGAAGTTCCACGATCCACCGATGTTCCAGACGTCATATTGCTGCGACTGCGCGAAGGTGGTTGCACCCCAACCGAGAGCGATGTCGAAAGGACCGTTGGCATAGCCGACGCGGAAGCTGCCGACGTTGCCGTTGGAGCTGGGGCCGCTCGGGTTGCTGGGCTGCTCGCCCATGGCGTACATCGCCTGGCCGTAGAAACCACCCATCTTGGGCATGAAGTAGCCGATGCTGTTGGAAGCGCGAACGCCGCCAGCCGTGGTGTTGAAAGCACCACCAGAGATCACGCCCAGACCCTTGAGGGTGAAGTTGCTGACCGCGCCAACGCCGTTCGTGCCGAACGGATCAAAGATCGTGGTGTTCCAGAAATACGGAACATAGTCACGACCCAGACGCAATTCGCCCCAGCTGCCAGCCAGGCTGACGGTCGAACGGCGGTTGAAGGTCAGGCCTTGCGAACCGGCCGACTGCGCGCAGGTCACCGTACCGCCGGCAACAGCGGGCTGGGCGCCCGAAACCGTGCAGGTGTTGCTCGACAGGAGGTTGTTGGTGCTGGTGCCCGAACCCGTGCCGTTGTCGTTGTTGACACCGGCTTCGAGCCAGAAGCTGGCGCTCATGCCGCCGCCGAGGTCTTCAGTGCCGCGGAAACCGAGACGGCTGCTGTTGTAGCCGGAATTGGTCAGGCTCCACTGGCTGGCGCTGTCGGCATCGACATAACGGATTGTGGCGTCAACCACGCCGAACAGCGTGACGGAAGATTGGGCCATTGCGGCGCCGGAAGCAGCCAGCACAGCCAGTGCGATCAGTGATTTTTTCATTGCGAGGTTCTCCAAGGTTAAACAGAGGGCTCCGGATCGGGGGGTCACTCAAATGCCAGGCATTCTGTGCTCCCGCCGGTTCCCCGGGCCAACCTCCTTTTGGGAAGTTGTTGTTATTGCACCAGAGGAAAGGCCGTTTCGCAAAGGAAATGGCCCCGATATTTGCATTTCGTTGCAGGCTTGCAACAAATCCGGCCCGTGACGTGGAAAGGGCGCCACACCTGCCCGGAAAGCACAGATCGCGCCACATGGCAAAATGGCGGCAACGGCAGCTTCGGGGTTGCCATGGAGCCTGCCTTGGACGCCCAGATTTCCGCCATCGACAGCGCCCTGCGCACCCTTTTCGCCTCGCCGCTACCGTCGCGCGCCTGCCCCACCCTGCCCGCTGAAACCAGCACCCTGAGCCGCGCCGAGTCACGCGTGTCGGGCGCGCTGATGCGCGTCAACCACGTGGGCGAAGTCTGCGCACAGGCCTTGTATGCCTCGCAGGCGCTGGCCACGCGCAGCCCCGCGCTGCGCGCCCATTTTGCGGCGGCCGCGCGCGACGAGACCGACCACCTGGCCTGGACACAAACCCGGCTGGCCGAGCTCGGCGCACGGCCATCCCTGCTCAATCCGCTGTGGTACGCCGGCGCGTTCGGCATCGGATTGCTGGCCGGCAAGCTGGGCGGCGACCGCCTGAGCCTGGGCTTTGTCGTGGAGACCGAGCGCCAGGTCGAGGCGCACCTGGCCAGCCACATGGAGCGGCTGCCGGCCGGTGACCACGCCTCGCGCGCCATCGTGGCGCAAATGCGCGACGACGAGGCACGCCATGCCGACGACGCGCAGGCCGCTGGCGCCGTGGGCTTGCCCGGGCCGGTCAAGCGCCTGATGCGTGCGGCCGCGACCGTGATGACCGCCACCGCACACCACATCTGACCGTCTTCAAGGGTCGGGACCCACGGCGTGCGTCCCTCACGGACGCCCTCCGAATCAATATTATTTCGATAGCTAAATAGCACCATCCTACGCTGGGAAGATGCCTATTCAGACCTCAATCAGGTCAAAACCCGTGGTGATTTCGGCCGTCTTGCCCAGCATGATGCTGGCCGAGCAGTATTTTTCGTGGCTCATGGCAATGGCGCGCTCGACGGCTGCGGCCGGAATGCCCCGGCCGGACACGCTGAATTGCATATGGATCCTGGTGAACACCTTCGGATCCACGTCCGCCCGTTCACTGGTGAGCTTGACGCTGCAGCCGCGCACGTCATGCCGGCCGCGCTTGAGGATCAGCACCACGTCGTACGCGGTGCAGCCGCCGGTGCCGGCCAGCACCGTTTCCATGGGTCGGGGCGCCAGATTCTGGCCGCCATTTTCGGGCTTGGCCCCGTCAGGCGCGCCATCCATGGCCAAGGTGTGGCCACTGCCGGTTTCGGCCACAAATCCCATACCCGAGCGCGTCCCGCTCGCGCCTGTCCAACTCACTGTACATTCCATGGTTTCGTTCCCACTGTGGGGTTAAAGACACCTGACCCGGACCCATTCCGGGTTGTCTGCCAACTTTGTCGCAAGTTGCGACACTTTCCCCTGCTGCGTTGCAGCAAATTATCGCTACACTGCCTTCAGGCGGGAAAATTCCCTGCGCTGATTGTCTCCTCCACCCCTCTGAAAAAGGTGGATTGGCCCCGAACTGCAAGGTTCGGGGCTTTTTTCTTGCCCCTATCATTGCGGCCGAGGGAAATCCATGAAGACCGCACCATCCAAAGCCCCCCGGCCACTCAAACCGGCCGACTACCTGAAAAAGATCCTGACCGCCCGCGTCTACGACGTGGCGATCGAGTCCGCGCTGGAGCCGGCCAGAAACCTGAGCCGGCGCCTGCACAACCGGGTGCTGCTCAAGCGCGAAGACCAGCAGCCCGTGTTCAGCTTCAAATTGCGCGGAGCCTACAACAAGATGGCGCACCTGACCCCGGAGCAGTTGGGCAAGGGCGTGATCTGCGCCTCGGCCGGCAACCATGCCCAGGGCGTGGCACTCGGCGCGCACAAGCTGGGTTGCCGCGCCGTGATCGTGATGCCCACCACCACGCCGCATCTGAAGATTGACGCGGTCAGGGCGCTCGGTGGCGAGGTGGTGCTCTCGGGCGACAGCTACTCCGACGCCTACGCGCATGCGGTTGAACTTGAAAAAAAGGAGGGCCTGACGTTCGTCCACCCCTTCGACGACCCCGATGTGATCGCCGGCCAGGGCACCATTGCGATGGAGATGCTGCGCCAGGTGCAGACCCTGGGTGGCCAGTCCGGTGCACGGCTCGACGCAGTTTTTGTGGCTATTGGTGGCGGCGGGCTGGTGTCGGGTGTGGCCAACTACATCAAGGCCGTGGATCCACGCATTCGCGTCATTGGTGTGCAGATGAACGATTCGGACGCCATGATCCGGTCGGTTGCGGCAAAAAAGCGGGTGACGCTGGCAGATGTGGGCCTGTTTTCGGACGGTACTGCCGTGAAACTGGTCGGCGAAGAGACCTTTCGCATCGCGCGCGGTCTGGTCGATGAGTTCATGACGGTGGACACCGACGCCGTGTGCGCCGCCATCAAGGATGTTTTTGTCGATACCCGCAGCATCGTGGAGCCAGCGGGCGCACTGGCGGTGGCGGCGATCAAGCAATACGTGGCCACGCACAAAACCAAAGGCGAAACCTACGCCGCCATCCTGTGCGGCGCCAACATGAACTTCGACCGCCTGCGTTTCGTGGCCGAACGCGCCGAGGTCGGCGAGGAACGCGAGGCCCTGCTGGCGGTGACGATTCCCGAGGAGCGCGGCAGCTTCCGGCGCTTTTGCGAACTGATCGGCACGCTGCCCGGCGGGCCGCGCAACGTGACTGAGTTCAACTACCGTATCAGCGATGCAGCCCGGGCCCATGTGTTCGTCGGCCTGACCACGCAGGGCAAGGGCGAGAGCGCCAGGATTGCAGCCAATTTCACAAAACACGGCTTCGAAGCGCTGGACCTCACGCACGACGACCTTGCGCAGGAGCACATCCGGCACATGGTGGGAGGCCATTCGGCACTGGCTCAGGACGAGCGCTTGCTGCGCTTCGTCTTCCCCGAGCGTCCGGGCGCGCTGCTCAAGTTCTTGAGCCTGATGCGACCCGGATGGAACATCAGCCTGTTTCACTACCGGAACCAGGGCGCCGACTACGGCCGAATTCTGGTCGGACTGCAGGTGCCAAAGGCCGACAACCCGATTTTTGCGAAGTTTCTGGACACCCTGGGCTATCCCAGCGTGGAAGAAACGGCCAATCCGGTATACCGCATGTTCCTGCAAAGCTGAACACAGGGCCGCTGGATCTCCGCTGACGTCAGGCCATCCATTAGAATGCGCCCCATGTCATTTTTCGGCTGGTTCAAAAGCACCCCCCAGACACCGTCAGGGCAGGCGTCATCGGCACGATCCGGCGCTGCTGCTGCCGGGCAACGGCATTCGGGCGACCCGAAAGGCGGTTCCGACCGGTCCGAAGAGACGACCGCCGACATCGCAGCACGGCGCAAGAGCGAGCGCGCCCGCTTGCGGGAACTCCTGTTTAACGTGGTGCGCGAATCCATGGTCCGGGTCGGTGTGCTGTCGAGCGGCTTCAAATTCAAGGTGCTGGCGACCGATCCCCGCGGCCGGAAATTCATTGTCATGATGGATTTGTCGCGTGAATTTGGCAGTGAAATTTCGCAACTGGCCGAAATTGAGGCGCTGATCTGCCAGTCGGCCAAGGCCAGGCACAACATCGTGGTCTCGGCCGTGTACTGGCGCGCCGAAAATGCATCGGCCGCCAGCAAGAACGGAGGTTCGCAACCGGGCGAGAAATACCGTGCGGCGGTCCCCCCCGCAACGACTGAAGCGCCAAGTCCAGCGGTTTCTGCCCTGGCGAAATCAAGATTCGAACCGGTTCTGGCCGATGAAATCACGGCGCTCAAGCGCGCCCTGGCCACGGGCAGCGCAGGGACGGTCGCCGCAGCCATGAAACCCCCGGCGAAAACGGTCCCGACCAACCCGGCGTTCCTGACCGGCTTTGAAAACACCGAGATCATCGAATCCGAGATGCCCGAGCATGAGGTCGCCGAGACCGAGATGCTTGATGACGACGCGCTCTTCCCCGCGCTCAGTCCCACGCAGTACGGCGATTTGCGCTGACCGCCGGCGCTATTTCCGCATCGCCGGCATTTCCAGGGTCAGCGTCGTTGCTGCGTCGGCAGCCGACCCCAGGCGTACTCTTCGCGGCTCGACCGCCTGGAGCATCACCCCCTCGTCAATCTTGCTGCCAACCCGGAACGCCCTGCCAGGCTTGCCATCCACGGCGATCAGTGCGGCGCCCGTGTTCGAGCGACCCGCCACAACGCCCAGCAAGACAAACCGGCTGGCCGCGGCCGGGACAAGTGCCGCTGCGGACGATTCTGCAGCACCCAGCAGGCGCGCGAGGGACGCTGGATCGACCGCCACTTCAGCGGTCATGGCCACCGGCGCGACCTGGCCGGGTTTCGATGCCCCCCCCAGCCGCAGGCCCCAACCCGCCAGGCTGGCCGCCGCCACCGCCCAGAGCACCAGGGTCATCACGCGGGGCCACCACATGTTCTGCAAATTTGTCACCATCGAATGATTATGATTGAAGCGAACTCCGCATACCAAACCTCACCATGACACATTGCCCCCAGATTTCTCCATGCCTCGCGCTGCGGCAACGTGCCGCCCGCGGCTTCACCCTCATCGAACTCATGGTGGTGCTGGTGATCATTGGCGTCCTGGCAGCGCTGATCGTGCCCAATGTGCTGGACCGGGCCGATGATGCGCGCGCCACCGCGGCACGGACCGATGTGGCCAACACCATGCAGGCGCTCAAGCTGTACAAGCTCGACAACCAGCGCTTTCCCACGGCCGAACAGGGCCTGCAGGCCCTGGTGGCAAAACCCACCGCCGGCCCGATTCCGACGAACTGGAAACCCTACCTCGAAAAGCTGCCCAATGACCCCTGGGGCCGCCCCTACCAATATCTCAACCCGGGCATCAAAGGCGAGATCGACGTAATGTCTTTTGGTGCCGATGGGCAATCGGGCGGCGAAGGCAAAGATGCGGATATCGGCAGCTGGCAGTAGTCCGGCCCCCACGCTGGCCACTGCGTGTGCGGCGCTGCCCTCCGAGGGGGCTGGCTTGGCTTGGGGCGGCCCGGCGCGGTGGCCTGGGCGCCTGCTCTGGCGGCGCAGGGGTTTCACGTTGCTGGAGTTGCTGGTCGTGGT
>JAABRA010000362.1 GCA_011391155.1 Burkholderiales bacterium | reverse complement strand
CAACGTTCAGGATCTTGCCGCGCAGCGGCAGGATCGCCTGGAACTTGCGGTCGCGGCCCTGCTTGGCGGAGCCGCCGGCGGAGTCGCCCTCGACGATGTAGATCTCGCACAGCGCCGGGTCTTTTTCCTGGCAGTCGGCCAGCTTGCCGGGCAGGCCCATGCCGTCGAGCACGCCCTTGCGCCGGGTCATGTCACGCGCCTTGCGGGCGGCCTCGCGGGCGCGGGCGGCCTCGATGATCTTGCCGACGATGATCTTGGCGTCGGCCGGGCGCTCCTGCAGGTAATCGGTGAGCAGCTTGCTGACGATATCTTCGACCGGGCCGCGCACTTCCGATGACACCAGCTTGTCCTTGGTCTGGCTGGAGAACTTGGGCTCGGGCACCTTGACCGACAGCACGCAGCACAGGCCTTCGCGCATGTCGTCGCCGGTGACCTCGACCTTGGCCTTCTTGGCCAGTTCGGACTCGTCGATGTATTTGTTGATGACGCGCGTCATCGCGGCGCGCAGGCCGGTCAGGTGGGTGCCGCCGTCGCGCTGCGGGATATTGTTGGTGAAACACAGCACTTGCTCGTTGTAGCCGCTGTTCCACTGCATGGCGACTTCCACGCCGATGTTGGTGTCCTGGTCGCTCTGGCGGTCGCCGATGGCATGGAAGATGTTGGGGTGCAAGACCGTCTTGCCCTTGTTGACGTAGTTCACGAAGCCGCGCACGCCACCAGCGCCGGCAAAGTCGTCTTCCTTGCCCGAACGTTCGTCCTTCAGGCGGATGCGCACGCCGTTGTTCAGGAAGCTGAGTTCGCGCAGGCGCTTGCTCAGGATTTCGTAGTGGAAGTCGTTGTTCTGCTGGAAGATCTCGGTGTCGGGCAGGAAGTGCACCTCGGTGCCGCGCTTCTCGGTCTCGCCGATGACCTTCATGGGTGAGACTTCAATGCCGTTGACCGTCTCGATGATGCGGTTCTGCACGAACCCCTTGCTGAACTCCATGGCGTGGACCTTGCCGTCGCGCCGGATGGTCAGGCGCAGCATCTTGGATAGCGCGTTGACGCAGCTCACGCCCACGCCGTGCAGGCCGCCCGAGACCTTGTAGCTGTTCTGGTTGAACTTTCCGCCCGCGTGCAGCTCGGTCAGGGCGATTTCGGCGGCCGAGCGCTTGGGCTCGTGCTTGTCGTCCATCTTCAGCCCGGTCGGGATGCCGCGGCCGTTGTCGACCACGGACACCGAGTTGTCGGAGTGAATCGTGACCAGGATGTCGTCGCAATGGCCGGCCAGGGATTCGTCGATCGAGTTGTCCACGACCTCGAACACCATGTGGTGCAGACCCGATCCGTCCGAGGTGTCGCCGATGTACATGCCGGGACGCTTGCGCACCGCTTCCAGGCCTTCCAGGATCTGGATGGACCCTTCACCGTAGGCTTCGGTGGCGCCCGCCTGGTTGGTGTCGATGGTGGGCTGGAAGTTGGAGCTGTCCTGCGTGGATTCACCCGTATGCACGGCATCAATGGGCTTGTTTTCTGCGGTCATGGTCTGTTTCTCAATCTCTTAAATGCTCAAAACCCGCCTTTGCCAGCGGGTTTTGAGCATTACTTGCTATTTTATCAGTAGCGTCAAATCCGCATCGGCATCACCACGTACTTGAACGTGGCGTTGTCGGGAATGGTCAGCAGCGCCGAGCTGTTGGAATCGGCCAAGTCGATCTTCACCATGTCCTGGCTCATGTTGCTCAGCGCGTCGATCAGGTAGGTGACGTTGAAGCCGATCTCGATGCTGTCGCCACCGTAGTCAATGTCGAGCTCGTCCACCGCCTCTTCCTGCTCGGCGTTGTTGGACGCCACGCGCAGCGTGCCCGGGTCGATGTTCAGGCGCACGCCCTTGAACTTGTCGCTGGTCAGGATGGCGGTGCGCTGCAGGCTGGCCAGCAGCGGCGCCCGGCCCACGGTGATGCTGTTCTTGTGGTTCTTCGGGATCACGCGGTTGTAGTCCGGGAACTTGCCCTCGACCAGCTTGGTGACGAATTCCATGCCGCCGAAGCTGAACTTGGCCTGGTTGTTGGCGAACTGCATCTCGATCTGGGGCTGGTTGTCGCCGCTGGCGTCACTGAGCAGGCGCTGCAGTTCGATCACGGTCTTGCGCGGCAGAATCACTTCCTGCTTGGGCACTTCCACGTCCAGCGTGGCGCCAGCGAACGCCAGGCGGTGGCCGTCGGTGGCCACCAGGCTGAGCTGCCTGCCTTCGGCCACGAACAGGATGCCGTTGAGGTAATAGCGGATGTCGTGCACCGCCATGGCGAACGACACCTGGCCCAGCAGGTCTTTCAGGGTTTTCTGCGGCACGCTGAACACCGGGCCGAAGCTGGCGGCCTCCTGCACCAGCGGAAAATCTTCGGCGGGCAGCGTCTGCAGCGTGAACTTGCTCTTGCCACCCTTGAGGATCAGCTTGGCCTGCGACGATTCCAGGCTCACGGTCTGGTCGGCCGGCAGGGTGCGCAGGATGTCGATCAGCTTGCGCGCGCCCACCGTGGTGGTGAAGCTGCCGTCGTCGCCCCCGAGCTCCACGCTGGTCCGGATCTGGATCTCGAGGTCGCTGGTGGTCAGCTGCACGCTGGCGCCGTTCTTGCGGATCAGCACGTTGGCCAGCACCGGCAAGGTGTGGCGACGCTCCACGATGCCCGCCACCGATTGCAGTGCGGAGAGCACCTTGTCTTGGGTTTCCTTCAAAACGATCATGTCAACCTCTTGTCTGTTTTATTGCGTTCAAACCGCATGCCCCGAACATCCCTGCACGCAAGCGATAACCGGGTATTTTCGCCTGTTTCCCGCCATCCCCGCCTCATTTTCAGCCCTTGAGCGTCTGCTCCAGCACATGCAGCTGCTGGTTCAGTTCGGTCAGTTGCTGACGTTCGCCGGAAATCTTGCGCACCGCGTGCAGCACAGTGGTGTGGTCGCGCCCGCCAAACAATTCTCCGATTTCCGGAAGACTCTTTTGCGTCAGCTCCTTGGCCAGGTACATCGCGATCTGGCGCGGCCGCGCGATGCTGGCCGGGCGCTTCTTGCTGTACATGTCAGCGACCTTGATCTTGTAGTAGTCCGCCACCGTCTTCTGGATGTTCTCCACCGAAATTTGCCGGTTCTGGATCGACAGCAGGTCGCGCAGCGCCTCGCGCGCGAGCTGGATGGAAATGTCCTTCTGGTTGAAGCGCGAATACGCCAGGATCTTGCGCAGCGCGCCTTCGAGTTCGCGCACGTTGGAGCGCACGTTCTTGGCGACGAAGAAGGCCACTTCTTCAGGCATTTCGGTGCTTTCGGCGCGCGCCTTGTTGATCAGGATGGCCACGCGCATCTCCAGCTCGGGCGGCTCGATGGCCACCGTCAGGCCCGAGTCGAAGCGCGACACCAGCCGCTCGTGGATGTCGGCCAGGCCCTTGGGGTAGGTGTCGCTGGTCATCACGATGTGGCTCTTCTTGGCCAGCAGGGCCTCGAAGGCGTTGAAGAACTCTTCCTGGGTGCGGTCCTTGTTGGCGAAGAACTGCACATCGTCGATCAGCAACAAATCGAGCGAGTGATAGCGCTCCTTGAACTCGTCAAAAGTCTTGCGCTGGTAGGCCTTAACCACATCCGACACGAACTGCTCGGCGTGGATGTAGAGAACTTTCGCATCCGGCCGGTCCGCGAGCAGCTTGTTGCCCACCGCATGCATCAGGTGCGTCTTGCCCAGGCCGACGCCGCCGTAGATGAACAGCGGGTTGTAGAGGTGCCCCGGCATGGTGGCCACGTGCATGGCTGCGGCGCGTGCCATGCGGTTGGCTGTGCCTTCGACCAGGGTGTCGAACGTCAGGGCCGTGTTGAGCCGGTTCCGCAAGCCATTGGCTGCCGCTTCCTCGGCTGCAGCGCTGGGCTCAGGCGCGGCATCAAAAGCAGCAATCGCGGGTGAAACATAAGCCCTGGAGCCGCTTTCACGCGGGGTGAGCGCTAACTCTGTGTGAATGGCCTGGCCGTAGATCTTTTCCAGTAACGCGGAAATCCTGCCGGCATACTGGGCGCGGACCCAGTCGAGCTTGAAACGGTTGGCCACGAAAATCGTGGCCCGGGAAAAGTCGTCGGCCACCTGGGCCGTCAGGGGCTTGATCCAGGTATTGAATTGCTGTTCCGGCAGTTCCTGCGCCAACTGGTCAAGGCAGGCCTGCCACAGACTTTGCCCCGCCCCGTGCGCCGCCTGCGCATTCAGGCTGGAGTGGTGTCCCTCGGTCATCGTGATTTTTGTTTTCTGTGGATAGTTTTGGTCTGGCAAGCGCTGGATTCTAATTTATCAAGGGTTTATCCACATGATGGAAAGCCCCTAGGGGCTGCGCCTGGGCGCAGCCAGCCCCCGGCTTGAAGATTGCTGGACTTCAGAAAATTTGCGATAATCACGGGTTTCCCTGAATGTGTTCAGGGTGTTTTGATACTGAACCGCTCAAGGATTCCAACATGAAACGCACTTACCAACCTTCCAAGACGCGCCGCGCCCGCACCCATGGCTTCCTGGTCCGCATGAAGACCCGCGGGGGCCGCGCCGTCATCAACGCACGCCGCGCCAAGGGCCGCAAGCGCCTGGCGGTCTGAGTTCGCGCTCGCGAACCCGACCTGGCGAAGCTTCGCTGGTGATGCGTTCCGTGGGGCTCAAGCCGTGCAGCGCCTGAAAACACGGCCGCAGTTCCAGGCCACCCTGGCAGGCGGAATCGTCTCCCGCACGGCGCACTTTGCCTTGCACCGCACGGCGCTGGAGGTGGCGGCCCCTGACCGGGAGGCGCCTGAACCGTCCGGGCCGGTGCGGACTCCGGACCTGTTTGATGTGAACGACGTCTGGGTCGGCGCCATGGTGCCCAAGCGCTGGGCCCGTCGTGCCGTCACGCGCAACGCCATCAAACGCCAGATCTATACCGTGAGCGCCCGGTTCGAGCCGCGCCTGCCGGCAGCTGCCCATGTCGTGCGTTTGCGCAGCGGCTTTGACCGCAACCAGTTCGTCAGCGCGACCTCGGAGGTGCTCAAACGGGCGGTGCGCGGCGAGCTGGAGCAGTTGTTCACCCGCATTGCGTTGCCGGCCCCCACGGAGTCAACCGCATGATCCTCAAGCGCCTGCTGATGGGCCTGGTGAGGGCTTACCAGCTGCTGGTCAGCCCGATGCTGGGCGGTTCGTGCCGCTTCGAGCCCACCTGTTCCGCCTACGCGCTGCAGGCGCTGGAGCAGCATGGCGCGGCGGCAGGCAGCTACCTGGCCTTGCGGCGCATATCGCGTTGCCAGCCCTGGTGTGATGGCGGTCACGATCCGGTCCCTCCTGAAAAGCCCCGGCTGTTTTCCCAGCTGCTTTCCCCCACCACGACAAAGAAGTCTTCATGAACGATATCCGGCGCACCATCCTGTGGGTGATTTTTGGCTTTTCCATGGTGCTGCTGTGGGACCAGTGGCAGCTCTACAACGGCAACAAGGCCACCTTCTTCCCTTCCCCGGCGAAAACGGCGGCGAGCCCCGAGGCTGCAGCGCCGTCCTCCGCAGCCTCGGGGTTGCCGGTCGCGAGCACGACCCCGGCAGTTGCCGCAGTGCCCGGTGCCCAGGTTCCCGGCACCACCGCGCCCGCGGCGGACCCGGCGGCCGTGCCGCGCCAACGCATCGACATCACGACCGACGTGCTGAAGCTGACGTTCGACACGCAGGGCGGCTCGCTGGTGCGGTCGGAGTTCATCAAGCACGCCGACATGGCGGACCCCCAGAAAGCCACCGTGCTGCTGGACGAAAGCCGCGACCGCACTTACCTGGCCCAGACCGGTCTCATCGGCGGCGCTTTCCCGAACCACAAGACCCCGATGACTTTCAGCGGCGAGCGGGTCCTGAAAGATGGCGCCAATGAGTTGGTGGTGAAGTTCGAGTCGCCCGACCTGGGGGGCGTCAGGCTGGTCGAGACCTACACCCTGGAGCGCGGCTCCTACGCCATCCGTGTGAAGCATGAGGTGGTCAATACCGGCACGGTGCCGGTATCCCCCCAGCTCTACCTGCAACTGGTGCGTGACGGCAACAAGCCGCCCGGCGAGTCGTCTTTCTACTCCACCTTCACCGGCCCGGCGGTTTACACCGACGCCAAGAAGTACCAGAAGACCGAGTTCAGCGACATTGAAAAGGACAAGGCCGATATCGAGAAAACCTCGCCGAATGGGTACGTGGCCATGGTGCAGCATTACTTTGCCACGGCCTGGCTGCTCGCCGATGGCGTGGTCCGCGAAAACTTCGTGCGCAAGGTCGACAACAACCTGTACGCGGTGGGCATGATCACGACGCTCAAGGACATCGCCCCGGGTACCACCAAATCCGTGGAGTCGCGCTTCTTCGTGGGCCCGCAGGTCGAGAACGTGCTCGAATCCCTGGCGCCGGGTCTGGAGCTCGTCAAGGACTACGGCTGGCTGACCATCCTGGCCAAGCCGCTGTACTGGCTGCTCAACAAGCTCTTCGGTCTGCTCAATAACTGGGGCTGGTCCATCGTCGCACTGGTGGTGCTGCTCAAGATCGCGTTCTACTGGCTCAACGCCAAGGCTTACAGCAGCATGGCCAAGATGAAGGCGATCAACCCCAAGATCATGGAGATGCGCGAGCGCCTGAAGGACAACCCGCAGCAGATGCAACAGGAGATGATGCGCATCTACCGCGAGGAAAAGGTCAATCCGATGGGCGGCTGCTTCCCCATCCTGGTCCAGATCCCGGTGTTCATCGCGCTCTACTGGGTGCTGCTGTCCAGCGTCGAGATGCGCAACGCGCCCTGGATCCTGTGGATCAAGGATCTCTCGACGCCCGACCCGCTCTACATCCTGCCGCTGTTGATGACCGTCACCAGCATGCTGCAGACCGCGCTCAACCCGCAGCCACCGGACCCGATGCAGGCCAAGATGATGTGGATCATGCCGCTGGTGTTCAGCGTGATGTTCTTCTTCTTCCCGGCCGGCCTGGTGTTGTACTGGCTGACCAACAACATCCTGTCGATCGCCCAGCAATGGGTCATCAACACCCGGATGGGCGTGCCGCCGCAGTTCAACCTGCCGAAGTTCTAGTAACCCCCCGAGGCGCTGCGCGCCTCCCCCTTGGGAAGGGGGGCGACACCCGTGGCCCGGCAAAGCCGGTTCCACGGTGTCCCTGATGTGGAGCCTTTAACCGCCCTATGTTCCCGAAGAGCCGAGATCCCATTGCCGCCATCGCCACCGCCCCGGGGCGTGGTTCGGTCGGCATCGTGCGGATTTCCGGCAAAGGCCTGGGCGGCCTGGTGCAAGCCCTTTGCGGCCGCACGCTGAAGGCCCGCGAGGCAACTTACGGGCCGTTCCGCGACGCGGACGACGCGCCCGTCGACCACGGCCTGGCCCTGTATTTCCCCGCGCCCCACTCATTCACCGGCGAAGACGTGCTGGAGCTGCAGGCGCACGGCGGGCCGGTGGTGCTGCAACTGCTGCTGGCGCGCTGCCTGGCGGCGGCCGCTGAAACCGACCCCACCACCGGACAACCGCGCCTTGCCGGCCTGCGGGTAGCGCAGCCCGGTGAGTTCACCGAACGCGCTTTCCACAATGACAAGATCGACCTGGCGCAGGCCGAGGCCATCGCCGACCTGATCGACGCCAGCACCGAGGCGGCCGCGCGCAGCGCCAGCCGTTCGCTGGCCGGCGAGTTCTCCCGCGAGATCCATGTTCTGCGCGACGCGCTGATCCACCTGCGCATGCTGGTCGAGGCCACGCTCGATTTCCCCGAGGAAGAGATCGACTTCCTGCAGCGGGACGACGCACAGGGCCAGCTCGAGCGCCTGCAGCAGGCGCTGGCCCGGGTGATGGCACGTGCGCGCCAGGGCGCGCTGTTGCGCGAGGGCATCAAGGTGGTGATTGCCGGGCAGCCCAACGCGGGCAAGAGCTCCCTGCTCAACGCGCTGGCGGGAGCCGAACTGGCCATCGTCACGCCCGTGGCCGGCACCACGCGCGACGTCGTCGCGCAGACCATCCAGATCGAAGGCGTGCCGCTGCACGTGATGGACACCGCCGGCCTGCGCGACAGCCAGGACGAGGTCGAGAAAATTGGCATCGAGCGCGCCTGGGGCCACATCGAGACCGCGGATGCCGTCCTGTTCCTGCATGACCTGACCCGCCTGGATGCTCCTGATTACAGAGCTGAAGAAGACCGTATCACGATGGGATTAGGCCAAAAACTCCCCAAAAACATCCCCGTGATCGATGTCTGGAACAAACTGGATGCGGCAGGCCCTTCCACGCCCCGCCCGGGCGTGATGCTGTCGGCCAAAAGCGGCGAGGGGCTGGACGCCTTGCGCCGCCGGCTGCTCGAAGTCGCCGGCTGGCAGGCCGCGCCCGAGGGCGTCTTCATCGCGCGTGAGCGCCATGTGCAGGCGCTGCGCCGGGTGAATGAGCACCTGCAGGCGGCTGCTTCACACCTTGCTGCCCAGGCGCGGTTGCTGGATCTGCTGGCCGAGGAGCTGCGCCTGGCGCAGAACGCGCTGAATCAGATCACCGGCGAATTCACGTCCGACGACCTGCTGGGTGTCATTTTCTCCAGCTTTTGCATCGGAAAGTAGCTACGCGTCGGTCGGCGTGTTTTGAGGTCGGTGCCGGCCCCCGGGTCTTAGGGTAAACCGTGTGGGCGAATCCATTTCCGGCTCATAAAATCCATTTTTTCGCGAGGTGGAATCATGTTTCTTTTGCCGAAATGGGTGTCCGGGGTGGTGAGTGTGCTGGCACTGGTGCTGGCGCCGCTGGCGCAAGCCCAGCCCGCCAATCCCCTGAAAATTGGCGTGATTGGTCCCCTGAGCGGCCCGTCCTCCGATTTTGGAATCCCCATGCTCAACGGGATCGAACTGGCGGTGGCGGAGATCAACGCCGTGGGCGGTTACCTGGGGCGTCAGCTGCAACTGGTGGTCAAGGACGACCAGGGCGACCCCGATGTGGGACTCAAGGGCGCTCAGGCCCTGGCCACCGAAGGCGTGGTGGCCACCATTGGCTTCTGCAATACCGGCGTGGCCCAGAAATCGCTCGAGGTCTTCCAGAACGGCAAACAACCGTTGATCATCCCGTGCGCCACCGGCACGCCGCTGACCAGCAAATACCCCGCCGCCGACAGCTATATTTTCCGCACCTCGGCCAAGGACGCGATCCAGGCCCCGTTCGTGGTGGATGACATCGTCCGGAATGGCTGGACCAAGGTGGCGATCTTCGCCGACACCACCGGCTATGGCGAAGCCGGCCTGAAAGACGTCGAGGCGGCGCTGGCTGCGAAAAAGCTCAAGGCCGTTTATGTCGCCCGCTTCCCGCTGGGCGTGAAAGACCTGCGCACCGAACTGGCGGCGGCGCGCGATGCGGGCGCCGACGTGGTGTTCAGCTACACCGTCGGGCAGGAAAACGCGGTGATCGCCAATGGTCGCAGCGAACTCAAGTGGAAGGTGCCGCAAGTCGGAGCCTGGCCGCTGTCCTTCCCGTTCTTCATCGACGGCGCCAAAGCCGCCGCGGACGGCGCGCTAATGGCCCAGACCTTCATTGCCGAGCCCAGCAACGAGCGGCGCGCCGCCTTCCTGAGCGCCTACGCCCGCAAATTCAACAAGCGCCTGGCGGTGCCGATGGCGGCGGCGCAATCCTATGACAGCACCTACCTGCTGCTGTACGGGCTGTTCGGCATCCGCAGTGGCAAGCTCGACGGCCCCACGGTCAAGACCGCGCTGGAAAACATTCCACGCGTGTACTACGGCGTGGTCGCCACCTACGAGCGTCCCTTCAGCAGCACCGACAAGGACGCCATCACCCAGAACATGCTGGTCATGGGCAAAGTGCGCAACGGGGCGGTGACCTTCGCCTATGCCGAGGATGCCAAGCGCAACCTGACCGTGCAGCGCAAGAAGTAGGCGCCCGCGCAACGCCGGCCGACGGTCTGCCGGCGCGTAAACTCTACGGCGCTGCAGCCGACCGCCGTTCACCCATGAGCACTTTTGACCCCGATGCCCTGGAATGCCTTGCCGCCATCGTGGAGGAAACCGGGTTCGAACGCGCTGCGCAGCGGCTGAGCATCACCCAATCGGCGGTCTCGCAGCGCCTGCGCGCGCTGGAGGCGCAGGTCGGCACCGTGCTGATCGTGCGCAGCCGCCCGCTCAAGGCCACGGCGGCGGGGCAGTTGCTGCTCAAGCACACCCGGCAGCTGCGCCTGCTGCGCGCCGATCTGGAGCGCGACCTCAAGGAGCTGGCCCCCAGCTCGATCGGCAGTGGGCGTGAGGAAGAGCGCATCGCCATTGCCATCAATGCCGACAGCATTGCCACCTGGGCGCTCGGCGCACTGGGCCCCCTGGTGCGCCAGGGGCTGCCGCTGGAGATCATCACCGACGATCAGGACTTCACCCACGAGTGGCTGCGCTCGGGCCAGGTGCTGGGCTGCGTGACGACGCTGAAACAGCCCCTGCGCGGCTGCAAGCTGGTCCCCCTGGGCGCGATGGACTATATCGCCGTGGCCTCGCCGGCTTTTGCCCAGGCCCACGCGCCGCAGGGGCTCACGCCGCACAACTTCAGCGGCCTGCCGTTCATGGCCTTCAACCGCAAGGACGACATGCAGGGCGAATTCGTCAGCCATGCCTTCGGCCTGAAGCGGGTGTCGCTGAGCCAGTCCTTCGTGCCCAGCTCCGAAGGGCAGGTGCATGCCGTGCTGGCCGGCTGGGGGGCCTGCGTGCTGCCCGCGCTGCTGGTGCGCGGCCTGATCGGGCAGGGGCAGCTGGTCAATCTGGCGCCCGGCCATGTGCTGCCGATCCAGTTGTACTGGCACTGCTGGAATCTGGAATCCGACGTGCTGGACGCGCTCAGCACCGCGCTCACCTGTGCGGCGGCACAGGCCCTGGGATGACCGGTTCGCCCGCGCCCGTTGCGCAACACGGTGCATCGCCACGCAGGCGGTGGCGGTTGACCGGCGGCAGCGCCACGGCCCCGGGCACGACCCCTGCACGGTGATCCCCGCATGACGGAGCCGCATTTCCAGCCGACCTATTCCCTGGCGGCGTTCGACCCCGATCGGCGCCGGCCGTGGCTCAGCCTGCGCAAGCTGCTGATCCTGCTGGTGCTGATGGCTACCGCGCCGCTGATGGTGGTGGAGATCGTCAGCAGCCAGCGCGAACAGGATCACGAGGTTCTGCATGCCCACGAAAGCATCCACGCCCTGGCCACCCTGATCGCGAGCAGCAACGCGCGCTCCGTGGAGGGGGTCGGCCAGTTCCTGAGCGCCCTGTCGGAGTCTCCCGCGACCAGCGCCAGTGACCCGGAGGCCTGCGTCCGCTACCTCAGGCGGGTGCTGTCCCTGCAGCCGGCCTACGTCAATTTCGGTTTGGTCGACCTGAACGGGCGCCTGGTCTGCGACGCCACCGGCAGCGGGGCCAGCGTCTACCTGGGCGACCGCGACTATTTCAGGCGCGGGCTGGAGACCGGCGTCCCCGCGGCGGGCAGCTACCAGGTCGGCCGGCTCACGGGGCGACAGTCGCTGGTGTTTTCCCGGCCGCTGGCCGCGCCGGACGGCGCGATCCGGGGCGTGGTGTTTGCCGCGATGGATGTGCGGGCGCTGGCTGACAGCCTGCGCGGTGCCAGCGCCGTGCCCGGCGCCAGCGTGCAACTGGTCGACCGGGCCGCTGTGGTGCTGGCCACCAGCGACGAACAGGCCGAACCGGTGGGGGCGCTCCTGGCCGACGCGGTTCTGCGCGATGCCGTGCTCGCGCGCCGCAGCGGTGCGTTGCCGGTCGAGGCCGATGGGCACGCCGTGCGCCTGCGTGCCGTGCAGGCCGTCCAGGCCAGTGCCGCGAATCCGCTTTTCGTGGTCGCGGCGGTACCGGCCGAGCGCATCATTGCCCCTGCCCTGCGGGGCCTGAAGTTTCGCCTGGCGGGCATCCTGGCCATGGCGCTCGGCGTCGCCGTGCTGGTCTGGGTGCTGGGCCAGCGCCTGGTGGTGCGTCCGTTGGGCCAGTTGATCGCGGGGCTGCGGCACGTCGAGGCCGAGGACTATGCCCGGGCCCTGAGCCAGCCGCGCACGTCCCTGCGCGAGCTCGACGACCTGCAACGTTCGCTGGGCAGCCTGGTCATCGGTCTGGAGGCCCAGCGTTTCGAGCGCGACCAGGCCCTGGGCGCCCTGAGCGAGCGTGAGACGCGTTACCGCGAGCTGTTCAAGGCCAATCCGCAGGTGATGGTCGTGGTTGACGTGCACTCGCTGCAATTCCTGGCCGTCAATGCGGCGGCCAGCGCCTTTTACGGCTACACCCACGAAGAGTTTCTGGACCTGACGCTGCTGGATATCCGCCGGGCTTTCCGGCGTGTCGAGCCGATCGACCCACAGGCCCCGCGGGTGTGGACGCACCAGCTGAAGAATGGCACGACCCGCCAGGTGGAAGTGCTGGTTTCACCCACGGTGTTCGAGGGACTGGCGGCCGAGCTGGTGATGGTGACCGATGTCACGGCCCGGCTGGCGGCCGAAGCCCGGGTGCGTGAAAGCAGCGAGCGCCTTGAGCAGCGGGTGGCCGAGCGCACGCGCGAACTGGAGCTGGCGAACCATGAGCTGGAGGCTTTTTCGTACTCGGTGTCGCATGACCTGCGCAACCCGCTGGGCGCCGTGGGCATGTTCGGCCAGATGCTGTCTGCCCATCTGGGCGACAGCGTGGACGCGCAGGCGAAGCTCTGCCTGGCCCGCATCGAGCAGGGCGTGCGGGGCATGGAGCGGCTGATCGACGACCTGATGGCGCTGGCCCAGGTCACGCGCACCGAGCTGCTGGTGGTCAGCGTGGACCTGAGCGCCGTCTGCCGCGACGTGTTGAAGGATCTGCGCGAGGGCGACCCCGCGCGCCAGGTCGAGGTGGTGCTGGATGAGGGCCTGGGCTGCCTGGGCGACGCCGGGCTGCTGCGCCGGCTCATGACCAACCTGATCGGCAATGCCTGGAAGTTTACGGCGCGCACTCCCGACGCCCGGATCCATATCGGCCGGCAACCGGACGGCCCGGCGGGCAGCCCGCCGGTGTTTTTCGTGCAGGACAACGGCGCGGGCTTCGACATGAAGTTCGCCGGCCGGCTGTTCCTGCCGTTCGAGCGCCTGCATGGCGACCATGATTTCCCCGGCACCGGCGTGGGCCTGGCGACGGTGCAGCGCATCGTGGCGCGCCACGGCGGGCGCATCTGGGCCGAGGCGGCGGTGAACCAGGGCGCGACGTTCCGCTTCATCATCAACCCGTCTCGGGAAGGCTGACGCTGGGATGAAGAGTCTTTAAGGCCTCATCCCAACGTCAAATGGTCATTTGCAGCTATCAAAGCAGGACTATTCCCAGGTTAGCCCCCCAGGCCACCCGGTGACCCGGAAAGCCGGCTGGGCCCGATGCCTTGATCGTGACGGAGCAGTTTCAATTTGGCCTGCGCGTGCACGGGGAATACTTGAAAGGTTAAAATAGCACCATGAAAACGCTCTCTCCCACAATCCCCGTCAAGCTGTCGTTCAAGGCGCAGATGCTTCAGGCGCGCGAGGCCGCCATTGTCCAGGCCGTCAACCGTCTGCTGGCCGAAAAAGGCTTCGACGCGATGACGGTGGACGAGGTTGCTGCCGAAGTCGGCATCGCCAAGGCCAGTTTGTACAAGCACTTTCCCAGCAAGGAAGACCTGGCCTGCGCCGCCATGGTGCGCGTGATGCGCCGGGCGCAGGATTTCCTGCAGTCCCTGCCGGTCGACGCCGCGCCCCTGGACAATATCAAGGCGGTTGCGCGCTGGACCATGGAAGTCCAGCTCGCCGGGGAAATGCCGTCGTTGCCCAGCCAGAATTCCAGCCTGCGCGCGACCCTGATGAAAAGCCGGGACTACATGGACGGGCTGATCGAGATCAGCGATGCGCTCGGCGGCTGGATCGAGGCCGCGCAGGCCCAGGGGGCGCTGAACCCCGGCCTGCCGGCGATCGCCGTGCTCTACACCCTGTACGCCCGCGCCTGCGACCCGGTGCTCGAATTCCTCAAGACCGGCGGCCAGCACACCGATGCCCAGATCGTCGAACTGGTCATGACGACGTGCTTCGAGGGGCTGAACTCGCGTTGACGGACTCGAACCGGCCCGGCGGGGTCTGGGTCACCGGATTTCAAGGAAAAAGCCGCCATTCCCAGCGTGGAATGGTCTTTTTACGCTATAAAAATCAAAAATGTCTCGCGTCCCCGGCGTTTGGAGACGGTCGGTTTCAGGGTCGGCGAAAACGGGCACGGTCAGCGCTTCGTAAAAGCCCCCAGAGCCCCCCATCCATTCGCCGTATTGTTCGTCCGCCGCCGGGGCTTCAACGCACCAGCAACACCGGAACGCTGCAATGCGCCAGTGTCTGCGTGGCGACCGAGCCCATCACCAGGTTGCTCAGGGCGCTTTGGCCGTGCGAGCCCATGATGACGAGGTCAAATTTGCCGGCTTCGGCAAATTTGGCGATGGTTTCGCCGGCATGGCCGACCTTCCAGGCGCTCCTGGCGTCGATGCCGTGGCGGGCCAGGAACTTGCACACCGGGGCCAGGATTTTCTCAGCTTCCTCGGCGTGGTAGCCGTCGGCGACCTCCTTGCCGACGGCCGCGCGCGCACGGGGAGGGAGCGGCGCCTGTGCGGTGAAAACCGTGAAGTCACTGACCGCCGAAAACAATTCGGCATGCACGGTCAGGTAGGCCAGCATCTTTTTGGTGTACTTGCTGCCGTCAACGGCCAGAAGAATTTTCATGAGGGTCTCCGCGTCGGTGGATGAGACTCTAGTTTAGCCCCCGTGCGAGGTGGAGCCCGCGCAGAGCTCCACCCGTTGGTGCCGGGAGCCGGCCCGCCCGCGCAGGCGGCCGACCCCCAGACTCAGGCGGCGGGCAGGATCACCTTGTCGATGACGTGGATCACACCGTTGCTGGTGAACACATCCGTGGCGACGATGCCGGCCTGGCGCGCGCGCCGGTCGGTGATCTTCAACGCGGCGTTGATCGTGAAGGTCTCGCCCTGCACGGTGGTGATCGGGGCGCCCACCGGCACGTCGGCCTTGAGCACGCGACCCGGCACCACGTGGTAAGTCAGAACCTGGGTCAACAGCGCCTTGTTGGCCAGCAAGGCGTCCTTGCTCACGCCGAGTTCGGTCAGCAGTGCGGCGAAAGCGGCATTGGTCGGCGCAAATACAGTGAAGGGCCCGGTGCCCTGCAAGGTGGACACCAGGCCGGCGGCCACCACGGCTTCCACCAGGATGCTGAAGTCGGGCAGGCTTTGCGCCGTGGCCACGATGTCCTTGTCGGCCGGCAGGATGACTTTGTCAATCACATGGATCACGCCGTTGCTGGCGGCCACATCGGTGGCAACGATGTTGGCAACGCGGTTGCGCCCGTCGGTGATCTTCAGGCCGCCGGTGGTCTCGATCTTGAAGACGCCACCCTGCACCGAAGTGATGGCCTTGCCCACCGGCACGCTGGCCGCCGGAACTTTGGCGGGTACGACGTGGTACGTCAGCACGGCCGTCAACAGCGGCTTGTTGGCCAGCAGGGCGTCCTTGGTCACACCGAGTTCGGTCAGCAGCGCGGCGAACGCGGTGTTGGTGGGTGCGAACACGGTGAACGGGCCGGCGCTCTTGAGCGTGTCCACCAGACCGGCGGCGACCACGGCTTCGACCAGGATGCTGAATTGCGGGTCGGACTGGGCCACTCCCACGATATCCAGCGGATTGACGGTCGCGACCACCTCGTCATCGTTGCTGCCGCAGGCGGCCAGGGCTGCTGCGGCCGTCGCGGCGAGGGTCAACTTCAGGAAATTTCTTTTGGGCAAGGACTGCATGCTGGGCTCCAGGGTGTGCCAGGCAGGGAGTGCACCGGCGGAGGTTGATGAAAGATCGGAGCCCGATAGTAAATACCATTGAGTATCCATAAATACTCAATGGTTAATAAACGATACTAATCAGTAATTTCCAGGCACCGGCACCACGCAGGCCGGCCTGAAGGCGGCCTGCTCGCCCTTGCGCAGATAGCCCAGCGGGTTGGCCACCACGCGGCAGCCGTGGTGAACGTAGTCGCTTGGCGCATGCAGGTGGCCGTGCAGCCAGAGCCGGGCCTGGGGCAGCAGATCGTCCAGCGCGTTGCAGAAGCCGGCCGTGCCCGGGGTGAGTCCGTAGCGGGGATCGGCGCTGCGCAGGCTCGGTGCGAAATGGGTCACCGCCACGGTGGGGCCGTCAAACGGCGTACCCAGCGCCTCGCGCAGCCAGCGCTGGCAGACCAGGGCCTGTTCCCGCATGGCCTCGGCCAGGAAGGGCGCACCGCCGCGGGTGCCACCGGTCTTGCGCAGGTAGAAGTTGGCGGCGCGAAAGGCCTTCTCGCGCGCGCGCAACTGCTGCGCCAGCACGGCGGCGTGATCGGCCGCGGGCGGGCCCAGCGCGTCGAAGTCGGTCCACAGCGTGGTGCCGACAAAGCGCACGCCGCCCAGCACCACGGTTTCGCGCTCGAGCCAGACCAGCCCCAGGCGATCGCAGGTGTCGCGCAGGCGGGCGTGGGCGTCGTCGAAGTCCAGCCCGTCGTATTCGTGGTTGCCGGGGATGAAAAGCACCGGCGTGGGCCAGCCTTGCAAGGGCGAGAAGCGCGCCAGCCCGAAATCGACGTCGCCGCGCGCCGCCAGCAACGAGCCGCCCTGGTAGGAGCCGATGTCACCGGCCAGCACCAGGAGGTCGGCGCCGGGCGCGGGTTCGGCCTGGAAGTCGGGGTGCGACTCCAGGTGCAGGTCGGACAGGATCTGGATGTTCATGGGGCAGGCGGTTGATGCTTGGGCGGCAATTTTTGATAAAAAACAGGCTCATCCCGTCGTGAAATGGTCATGGTCAGCGCTGTATTCAGGCGTTGAACGCAAGGCCCGAGGCCCGCACCAGCGCCTGGCGCAGCCACTGGTGCGCGCTGCTGTGCTGGGTGCGCCGGTGCCACAGGGCCTCCACATGCACCGGCGGGGCCTCAAACGGGAGCTCGCGCAGCACCAGTTCGCCCGCCATGCCGGTCTGGCTCACGAAGTGGCGCGGCAGCACGGTCAGCAGGTTGGAGCCGGCGACCACGCGTCCGGCCGTGAAGAACTGGTTGACCGTCAGCACCACGCGGCGCTGGCGGTCCAGCGCTGCCAGCGCCTCGTCGATGAAGCCCCAGGGACGGCCGGAAAAACTCACCAGAAGATGGCGCGCGGCGCAGTAGCGCTCCAGGGTCAGCGCGCCGCGGGCCAGCGGGTGCTTGCGGCGCATGACGCACACGTACTCGCCGCCGTACAGCCGCTGGTGCCCGAAGCCGACGGCCTCGCCGGCCTGCTCGCGCGCGCCCAGGTCGGCCAGCACGGCGGGGAAATAACCCAGGGCCAGATCGGCGGCGGCGTCGTCGAGCAGGCGGCGCGGATCGCGCGTGGTCAGGGGCACCAGGCGCAGCGACACGCCGGGTGCCTCGGTTTCCAGGGTTTGCACCAGACCGGGCGCCAGCGTGGCGGCCGTGGCGTCGGCCATGGCCAGCACGAAGGTGGTGGTGGCGCTGGCCGGATCGAAGACGCCGGGGGCCAGCGACGCCTGCAGCGAGCGCAAGGCCTCGCGCACGCTGGGCCACAGCGTCAGCGCGCGCGGCGTGGGTTCCATGCCGGCGCCGCTGCGGCGCACCAGCTCGTCGCCAAGCGCCTCGCGCAGGCGCCGCAACGCGTTGCTCACGGCGGGCTGGGTCAGCGACAGGTTGCGCGCGGCCCGGGTCAGGCTGCGTTCGGCCATGACTTCGTCAAACACGCGCAGCAAGTTCAGGTCCAGGGTCCGGAAATTGGGCGCGAAGGGGGCTTTGGGCATCCGGAAGGCCTCCTGGAGTTGTGTCGCGAAGCAGTCAACTATCACCAATGTGAATGAAGCACATCATCAATGATAAGTTGAATCGTACTAGTATTAACCCTAATATGTCTCCAAACTCCGGTCATCCCGGCCGGGGTGATTGAGCCAGGGGAATCCTCATGACGAGTTTCATACAGCCTTCGTTCCCGACCCGGCATCTCGGCGTTGAACGCGCCGAGGCCGCACTGCAGTCCGCGCGGAACCTGCGTGGCAGCGTCGACAGTGCCAAAGGCCTGGCGGCGATGCTGCTGGCGGCCATTGTGTCGGCACTGCTGGTGGTGGCCGACCAGCTGCTCGACTCCTGGGCGGATGGCCATCTGATGGTGGCCTGGGTCATCCTGTGGGCGCTCGGGTTTGCCGCCATTGCCCTGCTGGCCGGCACTGTGCGCCGCTTCTCGGCCAAACTGGTCGGTTCGCTGGATGGCTGGGCCGCCCGCAAGGCGCAAGCCCGCGCCGACGAGCGCCTGTGGTCGCTTGCGCTCAAGGACGCGCGGCTGATGTCGGACCTGCAGAGCGCCCTGGCGCGCGAAGACGCCGAAGACCAACTGTCGCCCAGCGTTGTGCTCCGGGCCCGGGCGCGCCGCGAGCCCCACGCAGGTCGCCCCCTTCCCTTCCCCTACCTGTGAGACAGTGGCGCCCCGGCCGGGCCGCTGGCGCGCAGAATGTGCGGGCCGTCAGGGGTTGCGCGTCACCAGAAAAATCCCGGGCAGAATCAGCGCTGCACCCACTGCATGGTGCACGCCCAGCGGCTCGCCCAGCACGCCCCAGGCGGCCAGTGCCGCGTACAGCGGGCCGAGGTACAGGCTCGACGCCACACGGCTGGCGCCCAGCACCTTCTGGGCGTAGCCATAGGCCCAGTAGGCGCCCATGCCGGGCAGCAGGGCCGCCGTCACCGTGAGCACGGTGGCTTGCAGCGTCCACGCGGGTGTCGCGGGCTGCAACAGCTCCCACACCGCAAAGGGCAGCAATACCACGACACCGCCCGCGCAGGTGGCGGCCAGGCGCGCGGTCGCGCTCAGGGAGCTACGCCATTGCTTGAGCAGCAGCGCGTAAGCTGCCCAGGCCAGCATGCAGGCCACGATCCACGCATCGCCCGTGACCCACTGCACCTGCGCCAGCGCCATCCACTGGCCCTTCACGATCACATGCATCACGCCCGCCAGCGCCACCGCCACGCCCAGCGCCTGGCGCGCGGAAAAGCGTTCGCCCAGCCAGACCACGGCGCCCAGCGCAATCAGCACCGGGGATGCCGAGTAGATCAGCGCGATGTTCATGGCGCTGGTGGTGCGGGCCCCCTGGTAGACCCAGGCGCCGCAGATCAGCATGCCCAGTGATCCCAGCACCAGGTACTGCGGCCACGCCGCCAGCACCGCGCGGCGTTCGCGCCAGAGCTCGGCACGGGCAATCACGCCGATGATCAGGCCGGCCAGGGCCCAGCGCCCCAGCGCCAGCAGGTGCGGCTCCACCACCCCCGGCGCCTTGCGCGCCACGATGTAGTTCACCGACCAGAGCGCGGGCGTGATCCACAGCAGGGCCAGTGCCAGGCGCTGGCGCGATTCCGGGGAATGCAAGGCAAAGTTCATCATGGGGCTGCATCGGACGTCATTCCGGCACCCGCGGGAATCCACAGGGTTCCGGATTTCCGCCTGCGCGGGAATGGCAGGGACTTTCAAGATCGGGCTTGCGGCTCACTCGCAGCCTGAAAATTGGCGACGCGCCGACCGGCGTTCTGGGAAGTAGACTATCAAATACATAGCACATTATGACCTGATGACGCTGGGAACGGGTCGATTTCATTCAAGCAGGCCAAAAAAAGTGCCGTCCCGGTTTGTGGCCGGGACGGCGCAGGGCTCGATGGCCGGATGGGCCACCGAGCCTTATCACGGTGTCAAACCGCCTTCAGACTGCGGCCAGGCGTTGCTCCAGCGCGGCCTTGGTGTCGACCAGGGCCGTGGGCAGGTGCCAGGCCAGCTGTTCGAAATGGGCGTCATGCAGCTTGAGCTCCTCGACCCACGCGGACTTGTCGATGCTGGTGACGGTCTTGAACTGCTCGGCCGTGAAATCCAGGCCGGTCCAGGTCAGTTCGTCATAGGTGGGTGCAATGCCGAACATCGTGTCCACGCCGCTCGCCTGGCCTTCGAGGCGGTCGATCATCCACTTGAGCACGCGCATGTTCTCGCCATAGCCGGGCCAGACGAACTTGCCGGCCTCGTCCTTGCGGAACCAGTTCACGCAGAAGATCTTCGGCAGGGTGTGGCCCATGTCTTCG
>JAABRA010000361.1 GCA_011391155.1 Burkholderiales bacterium | reverse complement strand
TGCCCAGCTTCATGGTGTTGCTGCGCGGCTCGAACACGGCCAGGATGCGCGCGGCGGTGCCGATCTGGCGCCGCAGCCCGTCCAGCGTAGTGCGGATGGCGGTGGGGTGGTGGGCGAAGTCGTCATAGACGGTGATGCCATGGACGGTGCCGCGCACTTCCATGCGGCGCTTGACGTTCTGGAAGCTCGCCAGGGCGTGCGCGGCGACCGCTGGCGGGACACCCACATGCTCCGCGGCAGCGATGGCGGCCAGCGCGTTGAGCTGGTTGTGCACGCCGCTCAGGGTCCATTCGACGGTGGCGACCGACACGCCGCGCTGCAGTACGTCAAAGCGTCCGGGCTCGCCCACGGCGGTGAAGTCGCTGACGGCTGCGCCAAAGCTGCGCACCTCGCTCCAGCAGCCAGCGTGCAGCACGCGGGTCAGGCTTTCTTCCAGGCCGTTGACCACGATCCGACCTGTGGATGGGACCGTTCGCACCAGGTGATGGAACTGGCGTTCAATGGCGGCCAGGTCATCGAAGATGTCGGCATGGTCGAACTCCAGGTTGTTCAGGATGGCGGTGCGAGGACGGTAATGGACGAACTTGCTGCGCTTGTCGAAGAAGGCGGTGTCGTATTCGTCGGCTTCGATCACAAAGAACGGGCGGTGGGGCAGCTGCGCGCCCGGCTCCGTGTCCCCCGCCCGCTGTGCGGGCTCCTCCTTGACCTGCGCCGAGCGCACAGCCACCCCGCCTAGTGCGGTGTCGTATTTGTCGGCCTCGGTGACGAAAAGGGGGCGTTCGCGGGACGCCGCAGGGCTTTGCTCCGTGTCCCCCGCCCGCTGTGCGGGCTCCTCCTTGACCTGCGCAAAACCCTGCGCCGTCCCGCCACCAAGGCGGGCGGAGACCCCGAAATTCACCGGTACGCCGCCGACCAGAAAGCCGGGCTGCAGGCCGGCGTACTCCAGAATCCAGGCCAGCATCGACGTGGTGGTGGTCTTGCCATGGGTGCCGGCTACCGCCAGCACATGACGACCCTGCAGCACGTGTTCGGCCAGCCACTGCGGGCCGCTGGTGTAGGGCGCGCCGGCGTCCAGGATGGCTTCCATCAGCGGGAACTTCGGTGTGCCGTCGGGCTGACGGGCCCGGCTGACCACGTTGCCGATCACGTACAGGTCGGGCTGGAGCGCCATCTGGTCCGCGCCAAAGCCCTCGATCAGGTCGATGCCGAGCGCGCGCAGCTGGTCGCTCATGGGCGGGTACACGCCCGCGTCGCAACCCGTCACCGTGTGCCCGGCCTCGCGGGCCAGCGCGGCGAGGCCCCCCATGAAGGTGCCGCAAATACCCAGAATATGAATGTGCATGGGGCGATTCTAGGCAGATTTTCAGGCTTTTTGGCCCCTTCCCAGCGTGGAATGGTCATAAGTAGCTATTGATAAAGTAGCATTCCACACCGGCCTGCAGGGTTCGGCGTCGCGGCAATATGCCGGCCCGGCAAACGATGCAGAATCCCGCCATGGAGTCTCTGAAAGCAGAAATTGCCGTTGCTGCGGCGCGACTGGTGGTTGAAGAAGGCCTGGAATACGGGCCGGCCAAGCGCCGCGCCGTCCGGCAACTGGGGTTGCCGGCACGCTCAAAGCTGCCCGGCAATGACGAAGTGGAGGCCTCGGTCATCGACTACATCGACCTGTTTTGCGCCGACACCCAGCCCCGCGAGCTGGCTGCGCTGCGCAAGCTCGCGCTGCTGTGGATGGAGCGGATGGCCGGCTTCAGGCCGCATCTGGGCGGTGCGGTATGGCATGGCACGGCCACGCGCCTGTCGGACATCTATATCCAGCTGTTCTGCGACGACGCCAAGTCGGCAGAAATTGCGCTGATTGATCACAAGGTCGACTACGAGCCCCGCACGGTGTCGGGCCTTCATGGCGAGCCGGTCGAGGCGCTGAGCCTGCGAAGCCTCTGCCCCGAACTCGGCGAGGCGGTGGGGGTGCACCTGATGGTGTACGACCATGACGACCTGCGCGGGGCCCTGCGGGTGGATGCGAAAGGTCGCCGGCCGCGCGGGGACCTGAGCGCCGTGCGGGCGCTGTTTAGGGCATGATGACGGCATGAATCAGACCGGGTCAGAAATTTCCGAGGCTGCCAGCCCATTGCCGGCCAGGCGTCGCCGTACCGCGCTGCTGGCGGGTGCTGGCGCGCTGGCGGCCCTGGGCGGCGCCTCCCTGGCCTGGTGGAAATTCCAGCCGCACGAGGTGGCCTCGGGCACCTTGGGCGACGGCGGCGCCCTCTGGGCGCAGACCTTTGCGAAGCCGGATGGTGGCGAGCTGGTCATGCAGTCGCTGCGCGGCAAGCCCTTACTGATCAATTTCTGGGCCACCTGGTGCCCGCCCTGTGTGGAAGAATTGCCGCTACTCGACCGCTTCTACCGCGAAAATGTCGCCAATGGCTGGCAAGTCATTGGCTTGGCCATTGATCAGCCGAGTGCGGTGCGCAGTTTCCTGCAAAAAATGCCACTCGGTTTCCCGGTTGGGCTGGCCGGTCTGGGGGGCACGGAGCTGGCAAAATCCCTCGGCAATCTGGCCGGCGGCTTGCCGTTTACCGTGGTGCTGGGGTCGCGGGGGAGCGTGCTGCACCGTAAAATGGGCAAGGTTTCGGTGACCGATCTGGCGCTCTGGCGCACGCTCACGTAAGGTCGCCGCGCAGTTCCAGCCCAGGCCGATTATCCAGGAATGGGTCGGTTAGCTGAAATTAATCGTAAATTAAGCGAAATTGACGGGAGTTGCTTGAATTTGAGGTAAATTCGGCGTTTTCCCGTAGCCCTTTGCTGGAGACCCCATGGATCTGCGAAAACTCAAGACCCTGATCGACCTCGTGTCGGAATCCAATGTCTCGGAACTCGAAATTACCGAAGCCGAAGGCAAGGTGCGCATCGTCAAGGGCGGCGGCGCCGCGACCATGATGGCGGCTGCGCCGGCACTGCCCGCCGTTGCCGCAGCACCCATGGCCGCCGCGGCTCCGGTGCCCGCACCGGAGCCGGTCCCCGCCGGGCATGTGGTGAAGTCGCCGATGGTGGGCACCTTCTACCGCGCCGCCAGCCCCGGCGCCAAGTCGTTTGTGGAAATTGGCAGCCAGGTCAAGGAAGGCGAAACCATCTGCATCATCGAGGCGATGAAGATCCTCAATGAGATCGAGTGCGACAAGGCGGGAACGATCACCCAGATCCTGGGTGAGAATGGCCAGGCGGTGGAGTACGGCCAGCCGCTTTTCGTCATCGAATAACCCGCCGATCCACGACTCCACTGCAGCGTTCAGCATGTTCAAGAAAATATTGGTCGCCAACCGCGGGGAGATCGCCCTGCGAATCCAGCGCGCCTGCCGTGAACTGGGCATCAAGGCCGTGATGGTCTACTCCGAAGCCGACCGGGAGGCCAAGTACGTCAAGCTGGCCGAGGAGGCGGTCTGCATCGGCCCGGCGTCATCGACGCTGAGCTACCTCAACATGCCTGCCATCATCTCGGCGGCCGAAGTGACGGACGCCGAGGCGATTCACCCCGGCTACGGTTTTCTCAGTGAAAACGCCGACTTTGCCGAGCGGGTTGAAAAAAGCGGGTTCCAGTTCATCGGTCCTTCGCCTGAGTCCATCCGGATCATGGGCGACAAGGTCTCGGCCAAGCAGGCCATGATCCGCGCCGGGGTGCCCTGCGTGCCGGGCTCGGAGGGCGAACTGCCGGACGACCCGGTGCAGATCCGTCGCATTGCCCGGACCGTGGGTTACCCGGTGATCATCAAGGCGGCTGGCGGCGGCGGGGGGCGCGGCATGCGCGTGGTGCATACCGAAGCCGCGCTGATCAATGCGGTGCAGATGACCAAGGCCGAGGCTGGCGCGGCCTTCGGCAATCCGGCGGTGTACATGGAGAAATTTCTCCAGAATCCGCGCCATATCGAAATCCAGATCATGGCCGACAAATACAAGAACGCGGTCTACCTCGGCGAGCGCGACTGTTCGATGCAGCGACGCCACCAGAAGATCATCGAGGAGGCGCCGGCGCCAGGCATCCCGCGCAAGCTGATCGAACGCATCGGCGAGCGCTGCGTGGCGGCGGTCAAGAAGATCGGCTACCGGGGCGCCGGCACGTTTGAATTCCTGTTCGAGAACGGCGAGTTCTATTTCATCGAGATGAACACCCGCGTGCAGGTGGAGCATCCGGTCACCGAACTGATCACCGGCGTGGACATCGTGCGCACGCAGATCATGGTGGCGGCCGGGGAAAAGCTGCCGTTCACGCAGCGCCAGATCCAGCTGCGCGGCCACGCCATCGAATGCCGGGTGAACGCGGAGGACCCCTACAAGTTCACGCCGTCGCCCGGGCGCATCACGATGTGGCACGTGCCCGGCGGGCCGGGGGTGCGGGTCGATTCGCATGTGTACACCAACTACTTCGTGCCGCCCAACTACGACTCGATGATCGGCAAGATCATCGTGCATGGCGACACCCGCGAACAGGCGCTGGCCCGCATGCAGACGGCGCTGCTGGAAACGGTGGTCGAGGGCATCAATACCAATATCGCGCTGCACCGCGAACTGATGGTGGACGCCAAGTTCATGACCGGCGGCACCAATATTCACTACCTGGAAGAGTGGCTGAGCCACCGGGCACGGTGATGCCGGGCCTCATCCGCAAGGGCAGGCGCCATGTTTGAGCTCAGCCTGATGTGCCCGGAAGACCGGGTCGAGATGCTCAGCGACGCGCTCGACGAACTCGAGGCGCTCAGCGTCTCCGTCGAGGACGCCGACGCTCAGACCGACGCCGAGCAGGCGCTGTTTGGCGAACCCGGCATGCCGCCTCCCAAGGAGGGCTGGCAGCGCTCCCGCATGCTGGCGCTGTTTTCCGACGAGGCCGCCGCACGTGAAGCCGCGTCCTTGCTGGTAACGCAGGATTTCTTTGTGGGCTGCACGCTGCTTGGCGTGGCGCTTGTGCCCGATCAGGACTGGGTCCGGTTGACGCAGTCGCAGTTCGCGCCCGTGGAAGTCACGCCGGACTTCTGGATCGTGCCGACCTGGCATGACGTTCCGGCCCAGGCGCGCCAGATCATCCGGCTCGACCCGGGCCTGGCTTTTGGCACCGGCACCCACCCGACCACGCGCATGTGTCTGCGCTGGATCGCCCGCCAGCCCGGCATGCCGGGCCGGGTCCTTGACTACGGCTGTGGTTCCGGCATTCTGGCGATTGGCGCCGCCAAATTCGGCGCTGCGGAAATCGATGCGGTGGACATTGACGAGGCCGCGGTCGAGTCAACGCGGCTGAATGCGCGGGCCAATGACGTCCGCCTCAACGCCGGGTTGCCCGACATGGCCGCGGGCCGGTATCAGACCGTGCTGGCCAATATCCTGGCCACGCCGCTGAAAGTGCTGGCGCCGCTGCTGTGCGCGCATGTGGCCGAGGGCGGTTCGCTGGTGCTGGCCGGCATCCTGGAGCGCCAGGCCGATGAACTCAAGGCGGCCTATGCGCCCTATGTAAAGCTGGATGTGAGCGACGGCGAAGACGGCTGGATCCTGATGACTGCCACGCGCTGAACATGCACTGCTCAGGGGGCGGCCCAGCCCCTACAATCTGCTGCTCATGAGCCTCATCACACGCTGCCCTGCCTGCGGGACGATGTTTAAAGTCGTGCCGGATCAGCTCAGGATTTCCGGGGGCTGGGTGCGTTGCGGGCAGTGCAGCGAAGTATTTGATGCCAGCAGTCATATGCAGACCTTGGTCCGTCCGCCGGACCCTGCCGGAATTCGCGCCGACGTGTCGCAACCGGTGCCACGGCAAGAACCACCCCCTGCGCCGGTCGTCGAGGCCCCGGTGTCGTCGGGAAAGATGCTGGTGAGTGCCGAGCTGGCTTCTGAACCCGATCAGCACGATGAAGCGGTGTTGAAGGCCGTATTCCGGCAGGACCCGCCGGCCCCGACGCCGGTCGAGACGCCCCCCGCCAAGGTTCAGTCCGAACCGGATTCGGTGCTGGACGAAGACGTCTCCTTCGTCCGGCAGGCGCGGCGCCAGGCGTTCTGGCACCGGCCCGTCGTCCGCTTCGCACTGGCGAGCGTGGCGCTGCTGTTGATGGGGGTGCTGGCGCTGCAGGTCGTCGTGCATGAGCGCGACCGGCTGGCCTCCATGGAACCCCAGCTCAAACCCTGGTTGATGCGCCTGTGCGCCCCGATCGGCTGCACGGTGGAAGTTCCCCGGCAGATTGAATCGGTGGTGATCGACAGTTCAACCTTCAACAAGGTGCGCAGCGATGCATTTCGTCTCAGCTTCACGGTCCGGAACACAGCCGGCGCCGAGGTCGCGACGCCAGCAGTCGAGCTGACCCTCACGGACGTGCAGGATCAGGCCGTGGTGCGCCGCGTTTTCCTTCCGGCTGAAATCGGCGCGGGCAGTGCGCTGTCGCCCCGGGGCGAGTGGAATGCGGTGATCAACATGGGTCTGTCCGCCCAAGGTGAAGGCGGCCGCGTCGCGGGTTACCGGCTGCTTGCGTTTTATCCCTGAATTTTTCCTTTATCCAGCACGATTGAATGTATGGCAGCTCTGATTTGCGGTTCCCTGGCTTTTGACACCATCATGACTTTCGAGGGCCGGTTTGCCGAGCAGATCCTGCCTGACCAGTTGCACATCCTCAACGTGTCGTTCCTGGTGCCGGGTTTGCGCCGCGATTTTGGCGGCTGCGCAGGAAATATCGCCTACAGCCTGAAGGCGCTGGGTGGAACGCCGCTGCCCATGGCGACCCTGGGGAGCGATGGCGCGGATTACCTGCAGCGAATGAAGACCCTGGGCATCAGCACGGAGTTTGTGCGCGAGGTCAGTGACAGCTATACCGCGCAGGCCATGATCATGACGGATCGTGACAACAACCAGATCACCGCCTTCCATCCCGGGGCCATGATGCAGGCGCACGTGTCGAAGATCGATGCCCGGGACGATATCCGGATCGGCATCATTTCGCCCGATGGGCGCGACGCGATGGTGCAACATGCCGCCCAGTTTTGCGCCGCCGGCATCCCCTTTGTGTTTGACCCCGGGCAAGGGCTGCCGATGTTTGACGGCCCTGAACTGGCGGCGTTCGTCGAGCAGGCCACCTGGGTGACCGTCAACGACTATGAAGGCAAGATGCTGTGCGACCGCACCGGCTGGAGCCTGGCCGAGATTTCACGCCGGGTGCAAGGCCTGGTGGTGACCCTGGGCGCGGAAGGTTGCGAGGTCTGGATCGAGGGTGACCGAACGCCTGTCCCGCCGGTGAAGGCCGCTGCCGTGGTGGACCCGACAGGCTGTGGCGATGCCTGGAGGGGCGCCTTGCTGTATGGCCTGGAGTCGGGATGGAACCTGCTCGACTGTGCGGCATTGGGCAACCGCATGGGTGCGCTCAAGATTGCGCAGCGCGGGCCGCAGAATTACACCGTCATCCTGAACGATTGAACGGGTCGGCGCCTGTGCGCAGGCGCTGCGCCGGAAGGCGCAAAAAAGCCCGGCGTCTTTCGACTCCGGGCTTTGCACGAAAACCTGGCTGAAATCAGGGTTTGCTGGCGGTTGGAAACGGCCAGGCCGCCTGGGGGTTCAGCTTGGTTTGCGCGGGAGGTGCTGCCGGAGCAGGGGCAGCGGGTGCTTTCGCGGCTTTCTTCGCAGCCGGCTTCTTGGCTGCTTTCTTGGCGGCTGGCTTGGTTGCAGCAGGCTTGGCCGCTGCGGCAGCCTTCTTCGCTGGTGCCGCCTTCTTCGCCGGAGCCGCCTTCTTCGCCGGAGCCGCCTTCTTCGCCGGAGCGGCCTTCTTCGCCGGAGCGGCCTTCTTCGCTGGTGCCGCAGCCTTCTTCGCCGGTGCAGCCTTCTTCGCCGGTGCGGCCTTCTTCGCCGGTGCGGCCTTCTTCGCTGGTGCCGCAGCCTTCTTCGCTGGTGCGGCCTTCTTCGCTGGTGCCGCAGCCTTCTTCGCTGGTGCAGCAGCCTTCTTCGCCGGTGCAGCAGCCTTCTTCGCTGGTGCAGCAGCCTTCTTCGCCGGTGCGGCCTTCTTCGCTGGTGCGGCCTTCTTCGCCGGTGCGGCGGCCTTCTTCGCAGTTGCCATGATGTTCTCCTTTATCAAGTTGACCGATCAACAGGGGGAAACACTTCGTGCAAGTCGGGCCGCACAAAGCGACTCATGGTGTTGGGCATGTTCCCAGCACCATGAACGGGGAAACACCGGGGCGTCCGGCGCTCTGCGGCGCGGTCCGGACCCGATGTGAATCTTGAAGCCATAGTCAGACCATCAATCCCATGAGAGCGCCCCGCCCGACTGGTACTCCAGCACCCGGGTCTCGAAGAAGTTGCGCTCTTTCTTCAGGTCAATCATTTCGCTCATCCAGGGGAACGGGTTCTCCTCGTTGGCGAACAGTGTTTCCAGCCCGATCTGCGTGGCACGCCGATTGGCGATGTAGCGCAGGTAGCCCTTGAACATCGATGCATTCATGCCCAGCACTCCACGGGGCATGGTGTCCTCGGCGTACTGGTACTCCAGCTCGACGGCCTTCATGAACAGGGCCTTGATTTCTGCCTTGAAGGCCGATGTCCACAACTGCGGGTTCTCCAGCTTGAGCTGGTTGATCAGGTCGATGCCGAAGTTGCAATGCATGGACTCGTCGCGCAGGATGTACTGGTACTGCTCGGCCGCACCCGTCATCTTGTTCTGCCGGCCCAGCGCCAGGATCTGGGTGAAACCGACGTAGAAGAACAGGCCTTCCATCAGGCAGGCAAACACGATCAGCGACTTCAGCAGCGTCTGGTCGTTCTCGAGCGTGCCGGTCTTGAAGTTGGGGTCCATGATCGCCTCGATAAAGGGGATCAGGAATTCGTCCTTGTTGCGGATCGACGCCACCTCGTTGTAGGCGTTGAAGATCTCGCCCTCATCGAGACCGAGGGACTCCACGATGTACTGGTAGGCATGCGTGTGGATGGCCTCCTCGAAGGCCTGGCGCAGCAGGAACTGGCGGCACTCGGGCGCGGTGATGTGCCGGTAGGTACCCAGCACGATGTTATTGGCGGCCAGTGAATCCGCCGTGACGAAGAAGCCGAGGTTGCGCTTGATGATGCGGCGCTCGTCTTCGGTCAGGCCATTCGGGTCCTTCCACAGGGCGATGTCGCGATTCATGTTGACCTCCTGCGGCATCCAGTGGTTGGCGCAGGTGGCGAGGTATTTCTCCCAGGCCCACTTGTACTTGAACGGCACCAGCTGATTGACATCGGTCTGGCCGTTGATGATGCGTTTGTCGGCGGCGTTGACCCGGCGCCGCACGGCTGCAGGGGGCGGTGCAACGGCAATCGGCAGGTCGTCAACGCTGGCGCCGTCATCGAGCGTCCGGGACGTTGGACGGGTGGCGAAAAATTCTGACGGGAGTTCCGGCGGGCGACTGTTCACGAGGCCGCTGGTGAAGGGGTGCTGCAAGGCGGGTTGCAACGATGGTGTGACTTCTTCGTCCCAGTTCAACATAGAAAAATTCCAGTGGTCAAATTATCAAAGCAACGATGTGAATTGCAAAGGATTCATTCACTTCGTTGCTGGTTTTGTGGTGTCGCTGCGTCGGCAATCACTGGCATGCTTCGCAGCCCGGATCGTCGATCGCGCAGAACTTGATATCAGTCGCGGGTGTCGAGGTTATCGGTGCCGGCGCATTGGCTGCAGCAGCATCCAGGGCGCTCATGGCGTTGTGGGATGCGCCACCGGAAGCAACGGCATTCAGACGACCCGCGGTCACGGTGGATTTCTCGGCGTGCGTGGCCCCCATCGTACGCAGGTAGTAGGTGGTCTTCAGGCCGCTGACCCAGGCCAGCTTGTAGGTTTCATCGAGCTTCTTGCCCGAGGCGCCCGCCATGTAGATGTTCAGCGACTGCGCCTGGTCAATCCATTTCTGGCGGCGGGCGGCGGCCTCGACCAGCCATTGCGGTTCGACCTCGAAGGCGGTCGCGTAGAGCGCCTTGACTTCGTTCGGAACCCGGTCAATCGGGCGCAGCGAACCGTCGAAATGTTTGAGGTCCATGACCATCACATCGTCCCAGAGACCGAGTCGCTTCAGGTCGCGCACAAGATAGCTGTTGATGATGGTGAACTCACCCGACAGGTTGGACTTGACCGACAGGTTGCCGAAGCAGGGTTCGATGGATGCGTCCACGCCGATGATGTTGGAGATGGTGGCCGTGGGTGCGATCGCAACACAGTTGGAGTTGCGCATACCGTCGGCCGCGATCTTCTTGCGCAGGGCGTCCCAGTCCAGGGTGGATGAACGATCCACTTCTACATAGCCACCGCGCTCACGGGCCAACAGATCCAGCGTATCGGGCGGCAGGATGCCCTGGTCCCACAGGGAGCCTTTGTAGCTGGCGTACTTGCCGCGCTCCCGGGCCAGTTCGGTGGAGGCCCAATAGGCGTGGTAGCAGATCGCTTCCATGGAGATGTCGGCAAACGCCACAGCCTCGGGCGACGCGTAGGGAATATGCAAGGCGTACAGGCTGTCCTGGAAGCCCATCAGGCCCAGGCCCACCGGACGATGGCGCAGGTTGGAATCGCGTGCCTTCTTGACGGCGTAGTAGTTGATGTCGATCACGTTGTCCAGCATGCGCATGGCCGTGGTGATCGTCTTCTGCAGTTTGGCATGATCCACCTGGCCATCCCTGAGGTGTTGCAGCAAGTTGATCGAGCCCAGGTTGCAGACGGCTGTCTCGGTGTCGCTGGTGTTGAGCGTGATCTCGGTGCACAGGTTGGATGAGTGCACGACACCCACATGTTGCTGCGGCGAGCGCACGTTGCAGGCGTCCTTGAAGGTAATCCAGGGATGTCCGGTCTCGAACAGCATGGAGAGCATCTTGCGCCAGAGGTCGGTGGCGCGCAGCTTGCGCGAAGGCTTGATGTCGCCGCGCTCGGCCTTTTGCTCGTAGGCCACGTAGGCCGTTTCGAAATCCGTGCCGAACTTGTCGTGCAGGTCGGGACAGTCCGAGGGCGAGAACAAGGTCCAGTCGCCCTTTTCCATGACGCGGCGCATGAACAGGTCCGGAATCCAGTTCGCGGTGTTCATGTCGTGCGTGCGCCGGCGGTCATCGCCGGTGTTCTTGCGCAACTCCAGAAATTCCTCGATGTCCAAGTGCCAGGTTTCCAGGTAGGTGCAGACCGCGCCCTTACGCTTGCCGCCCTGGTTCACGGCAACGGCGGTGTCGTTGACCACCTTGAGGAAGGGCACCACACCTTGCGACTCGCCATTGGTCCCCTTGATATGGCTGCCGAGGGCACGAACCCGCGTCCAGTCGTTGCCCAGCCCGCCCGCAAACTTCGACAACAGCGCGTTTTCCTTGATGGATTCATAGATGCCGTCCAGGTTGTCAGGTACGGTGGTCAGGTAGCACGACGACAACTGTGAGCGCAGCGTGCCGCTGTTGAACAGCGTCGGCGTGCTCGACATGAAGTCGAACGAGGACAGCACTTCATAGAACTCGATGGCCCGGGCTTCGCGGTCGATCTCGTTGAGCGACAGACCCATGGCGACGCGCATGAAAAAGGCCTGGGGCAGTTCGATCCGGGTCTTGCGTACATGCAGGAAATAGCGGTCGTAGAGCGTCTGCAGGCCGAGGTAGTCGAATTTCAGGTCGCGATCCGCCTTGAGCGCGGCACCCAGGCGCGGCAGGTCGTATTGCAGCAGACGCGGGTCCAGCAATTCGTTGTCGACACCCTTCTGGATGAACTGGGGGAAGTAGTCGGCGTAGCGCGCCGCGAGTCCGCCCTGGATGACGTCTGCACCCAGCACTTCCTTGGCAATGGTGTGAAGCAGCAGCCGCGCCGTGGCGTAGGTGTAGTCCGGGTCTTTCTCGATCAGCGTGCGGGCCGCGAGGATGGAGGCCTTGTAGACCTCGTCCATCGGCACGCCGTCATACAGGTTGCGCAGGGTCTCGGCGACGATGGGGTCGGGTTTGACATCGGCGCCAAGACCGTTGCACGCGGCCTCGATCAAGCCCTTGAGCTGGTTCAGATCCAGTGCGACTCGCTGGCCGGCGTCGGTCACGTGCAAGGTCGGGGCGGGCGTCCTTGCGGCCTCGGTGCTCGCCTGTCGGGCGCGCTCCTGGGTGCGCCGTTCCCGGTACAGCACATAGGAGCGGGCGATTTCATGATGGCCACCGCGCATCAGCCCGAGCTCGACCTGGTCCTGCACATCTTCGATGTGGAACGTTCCGCCGCCCGGACGCGAGCGCACCAGGGCGCGCACGACGGCCTGGGTGAGACTGTCAACGACCTCACGCACGCTGGCCGACGCCGCGCCCTGGGTGCCGTGCACGGCCAGAAAGGCCTTCATCATCGCCACGGCGATCTTGTCGGGCGCAAACGGCACGACGGCGCCGTTACGGCGAATGATCTGGTAGTGGTTCAGCGGGCTGCTGAACGGTTGCCCGGAGACTCCGGAGCCGGCGGATTCCGTGAAAGTGCCGGACGGGGATGACGGGGTGCTCAGGGCGATGTGCATGGCTTCCTCTTGATTCGAAATAACGGGTAGGGGGCAGGTAAGGGGCATCTCGGGCAGCTGGATCCAGAGCTTTCGGGGATGCGTGACGCTGCAGTGGTGAGCACTATATATGGTGTCTGGGTACCTGGCAAGCCACTACCGGTAGTGTATATCGCATCATTTTGCAGACCAGCCCGCCGGACAGGACAACCTGTGCGCCGGCAGGGTTTCGTGCCCGTGCGGTCGTGCTGAGGCGCAACCGGTGGCAGGCCTTGCCGCTGCGGACGATGCCTGGTGATGCGCGGGATCATCCAGTCGTGCAAAAGGTCTGGCCCGGCCAGCCCGCGCGCCGTCTTGATGGCGGCTTTGACGGCGTTACCAGGTCGGCGCTGGCCGCTCAGGGGGGGGGCCGTCCAGAACACCCAGAGGGAAACACGCGGGCGGCCAACCTGATGCGCGCTGCAGCAGGCGCCAGTCGAAACCTTTTCCAGGATCGTGCTTGCGTCCCGGGGCCACGTGTTCATGACCGGCCACGTGCGTGATCGGGTACTGCTGCGCGACAGCGGTGCTGATGCTGGCCAGCGTCTCGTATTGCGCCAGCTCGAAGCCGTCGCCCTCAAGGCCTTCCAGTTCAATGCCCACGGAAAAGTCATTGCAGTTGTCGCGACCCTGGAAAGTGGACCGACCCGCATGCCAGGCCCGATCGTCGCAACTCACAAATTGCCAGAGTTCCCCGTTGCGCTGGATATAGAAGTGGGCCGAAACCTCGAGCCCTCGGAGCTGGTCAAACCAGGGGTGCGAGTCACAGTCCAGACGGTTGGTAAAGAGCTGCTGCACCTGATCTCCACCGTACGTGCCGGGCGGCAGGCTGATGGAATGCACCACCAGCAGATGGATGCACCCACCCTCGGGGCGGGGCCCGAAATTGGGAGAGCGCAGCACGCGGGCAAAACGGTACCAACCCTTTTGCCATAGCCCGGGCAGGGATTCAGGCAGGGTCATCGGCGTCGCATCCCGACGACGGCGCAACGATGGCCAGGCGGGCCATGCGGTAGCGCATTTGTCGAAGGTTGAGTCCGAGCCGGGCCGCAGCGGCCGTCCGGTTGAAGCCGGTGTCATTCAGTGTGCGGGTGATGAGGGTGCGTTCCTGCGCGTCGAGCCAGGCCTGCAGGTCGGCCGGAATCGGTTCTTCGGCGGCTGGTGCCGGCAGTTCCCGGTCCTGCGGCGCAGCGGGCAGCAAGCCCTGCGGCATGTCAAGGGCGTCGAAATGCAGCGCCCCCCCGGTGCTCAACGCCAGGGCGCGGTGCAACAGATTTTCGAGTTCCCGCACATTTCCCTTGAGGGGATGGCTCTCCAGCAGGCGCAAGGCGTCGGCCGACATCTCGGGGGCGCTGGTTCCAGACTCAAAGGCAATCCGGGCCAGCAAGGCCGTGCACAGTGCCGGCAGATCGTCGCGCCGCTCGCGCAACGGGGGCACCACAATCTCGATGACGTTAAGGCGGTAATACAAGTCCTGGCGGAAGCATCCGGCATGAACCTCGGCGGCCAGATCCTTGTGGGTGGCGCTGACGATGCGCACGTCCACCACGTCTTCCTGGGTGGATCCGAGAGACCGGATGCGCCGCTCCTGGATCGAGCGCAACAGCTTGGACTGCATGGCCAATGGCAGGTCGCCGACCTCGTCCAGAAACAGGGTGCCACCCTGCGCCGCGTGGAAATAGCCCTGGCGGTCATGGGTGGACCCGGTGTAGGAGCCCTTGCGGGCGCCAAAGAACTCGGCTTCGAGCAGGTTCTCGGGAATGGCGCCGCAGTTCACCGCGACGAAAGGCCCGTCCGCACGGTGACTGCAGGCGTGTATGGCCAGCGCGACCAGTTCCTTGCCGGTGCCGGACTCACCGCGCACCAGCACCGGCGCCATGCTGCGTGCCACCTTGTTGATCCGGTGCTTGACCGATCGCAGGGCGTCGGATTCGCCCACCAGCCTCGCCAACGCTTCGACCCCGACAGCTTCAAGGTCCGGACGCACGTCCGGGACGGCGGCGCCGGCCGTGGGCGATGGCGGGCGCCGTGCCGATTCACGGGGCGCAGCGCCGCCAGCGAGACTTCTGCCGTCGTGGATGGCCGACGCGACCACGGTGCGGAACTGTTTCAGGTCGACCGGTTTGGTCAGGTAGTCGAAGGCGCCGGACTTGAGGGCCTCGACGGCATTTTCGGCGGATCCATACGCCGTGATCACGATGCAGCGTTCCCGGCGTTGCCGGACATTCATGTCTTTCAGCAGTTCCATGCCGAGACCATCGGGCAGGCGCATGTCGGTGATCACCGCGTCGTACCGGGTCTTCTCCAGCATCTGCCAGGCCTCCGCCAGCGTCCCCGCGGCCTCCACGCGATAACCTTCGCGCAGCAGCGTAAGTTCGTAGAGTGTGCGCAGGTCGGGCTCATCGTCAATGACGAGAATCAGGGGCGGGGATGCGGGAGCAGTCATGTTCGGCGCGTGAGCGGTTGCAGTTCGATATCGACCTCACCGGGGATGGGGGCCGCGTTGAAGCGCACGGAAAATTCATTGCCCCAGATGACATTGTCCCCCACGTTGCGATGGCTTCTCTCGAATCCGATCTGCGCGCCGTTACGCTCGCACAGCTCGCGACAAATGTAAAGCCCCAGACCACTGGAACGGCTTTGCGACGAAAAGAAGGGCTCGAAAAGATGCCGTTGCACCGTCGGTTCCAGGGGCGGGCCATCGCTCCAGATTTTGAGCTCCAGAGCGCCCCCGGCATCCAGCCCGGTTGACACGTGAACCGGCGCAGCATGGCTCGCGTACCGCCGGGCGTTGTCGAGCAGGTTGACCAGCAGGCGGCGCAAATGATCCGTGTCGAATACGGCGCGGGTGGTTCCCGTGGCCAGCGCCAGCCTCAGCGAGCCTGGGTCGCCGGCCTGCTTCAGCCATTCATCCGACATGGCTTGTAGCGCCGCATCGAGCGGCACCCGATTGCCCGAGACCCCCGAGCCCAGATGTTCCACCCGGGCCACGTCGAGAATTTCGTCAACGATTCGCGCCAGCCGCTCGGCGTTGTGTCGAATCATCAAGGTCAGGCGCTTGTGCGCCGGATCGCCGAGGTCTTCGTCCAGCAGGGCATTGGCCTGGGTGATGGCGGTCAGCGGATTGCGGATTTCATGCGCCACGGCGGCCGACATCCGGCCCATTGCGGCGAGCTTTTCGGTGCGCAGGCGGGCTTCCATTTCGCGCCGGTCCTGCAGGAACATGACGCACAGGCTCTCGGCGCCTTCGGCCAGGGAGGCGGCCAGCCGGGTGCGCACCTTGAGGCTCCAGTGGGCCATGCTGGCCTGTTGCAGGTCGACATCCGCGCTTTGGGCGTCTCCCAGCGCAAAGGTCATATCGGCCAGCCGGGTCAGCGGTTGCCACCCGGGCCGGCCGTCCAGGGTGAAGGGCAGAGGTCCGGCGTGGTCGACCCAGTCCATGAGCAGGCGCGCTGCCGGGTTGGCCGCGCGCACGGTGTGGTTCCTGTCAATCACCAGGATGCCGTCCGTCAGGGTCTCGATCACCAATTCGTTGACGCGCGTCTGGACTCTGGCCTCGCGGGCGCTGCGCTGGGCGACTTCCTCTTCCTGCGACAGGCGCGAAGCCAGCTGGTGGGTCAGAAAGGCGACGATGAAAAACCCGGTGCCTGCCAGTCCGGCCTGCAGAAAGCGTGCGGCCAGTTCAGCGGGCGCCTGCAGCGAACTCCACCATGCGTCGGCCAGCAGCAGCAGAGTGACGGCCGAGGTGGTCCCCAGCGCCAGCGGCAGCGAACCCAGTACGGCAGCCATCAGGACCGGCATGGCAAACAGCGCCGTGTAGTTGACACTGCCGCCCTGAAAAAATTGCAGCGCCGAAAACGCGACCACATCGACCGCGATGGTGGTGGCCCACTGCCGGTCGAAGGTCTGGCCGGGCTGGCGGGGTCGGCCCAGCATCCGCACAGCGAGCGTGGCCACCAGATACAGGGTGCACACGTCCAGCACCAGGAAAGAGGCGCCCTGGCCCATCAGGTAGGCGGAGGCCTGCATCACCAGCAGCATCAGGGCAATCATGACGCGGGCGGTCATGAAGCCGTGCCACAGGCGGGCAAAGGCATCCTGCGCCTCGTTCCCAACTGCTGGACCGTCGGGCAGCAGCCCGTCAGCGCCGAACCAGGAAGATGCGGGGTCTTTTTTCCGGCCTGACGGTTTCATTCAGCCCTCGGCCTGCTGGCGATGGGCGGCGCTGCAGTACTCACCCTGCCGTCCGGCAAGGGCATCGGCGTGCGGGAGGTGAACGCCGCAGACGGCGCAACGCACCATCGCCTGCGGTATGGCGGGGGCGACCGGGGGAGTTTCATCGGGTTTGCCGCGGGCGGCAAGGTCGCGTCGCCGACTGTTGCGCCAGATCCAGACCCCCGCCAGTACGGCCAGCAGAATGATGAGCGCCTTCACGCTGCCCGCCCCAGCACCACTTCCAGCACGAAGCGGGAACCCGCGTACGCCAGCAGCAGCAGGCCTGCGCCGATGTAGAGCACGCGGACCGCGCGCCGCCCGCGCCAGCCCAACCGGGAACGGCCGACCAGCAAGGTGGCAAAGGCCAGCCAGGAGAGCACTGAAAAAACCGTTTTGTGATCCCATTTCCAGCGCGCGCCGGCGGCGCCATAGAGCTGCTCGCCGAAAAACCAGCCCGCCAGCAGCGTGGCGCTCAGCAGCACGAACCCGGCCTCGACAAAGCGGAACATGAGCCGTTCCAGCGTCAGCAGCGGGACTCCGCTGCGCGGATCGGCGGCCAGGCGAATCTGTTTCTCGGCCCGTGTCATGAGCCAGGCATGCACCACCGCGGCCGCAAACAGCCCATAGGAGGCAATGCCCAAGGCCCAGTGCAGCGGCAGCCACGGTGACGCCATGGCCTGCAGTTCAGTCCCCGGAAACAGCAGGGCCACCAGCACAGCCAGCGCGCCAAAGCCGGCCAGGGCCCAGCGTGCCCTCAGCTGCGGGAAAACGTGACTCTCGATGGCATACACCGTCAGCACCAGCCAGGCGGTGATCGACAGGGCTGGCGCAAAACCAAACCGGGCAGGCGTGCCCAGCAGGCCTGCGGCCAGCATCGACCCGTGCAGCACCCACGCGGCCAGCAGGGTCCGCCGCGCCGCCTGCGCGGTGAGGTGCGAGGCGCCAGCGGCCGGCACGGCATAGGCCACAGCAGCGCCGAGGGCGAGCAGGATGCTGACGGGGGACGCACTGGCTAAAATCATGGTCACAGTTTAGCGTTTTGCACATGGCCAGCGCTCGCCGGCCCCGGGTTGGCGGGAAAGCTGGTTTCCACCCGACGGGACAATTCCTATGGCCTCCGCCCTCACCGACAAACTCTCCCGCCTGGTCAAACAGATCAGCGGCCAGGCCCGCATCACCGAGTCCAACGTGACCGACATGCTGCGCGAGGTGCGCATGGCCTTGCTGGAGGCCGACGTGGCCCTGCCCGTGGTGCGCGACTTCATCGCCCGCGTCAAGGAAAAGGCCCTGGGCCAGGAAGTGATGGGCTCGCTCAAGCCCGGGCAGGCGCTGGTGGGCATCGTCAACCGCGAACTGGCCGCCACCATGGGCGAGGGCGTCTCCGACATCAACCTGGCCGCGCAGCCCCCCGCCGTGATCCTGATGGCCGGCCTGCAGGGCGCCGGCAAGACCACCACCACCGCCAAGCTGGCCAAGCACCTGATCGAGAAGCGCAAGAAGAAGGTGCTGACGGTCTCCGGCGACGTGTACCGCCCGGCGGCCATCGAGCAGCTCAAGACCGTCACCAAACAGGCGGGCGCCGAATGGTTCCCGAGCACGCCCGACCAGAAGCCGCTGGACATCGCGCGCGCCGCCATCGACTACGCGCGCAAGCACTATTTTGACGTGCTGCTGGTCGATACCGCCGGCCGGCTGGCGATTGACGAAGCCCTGATGCAGGAAATCCGCGAGCTGCACGCCGAACTCAAGCCGGTGGAAACGCTGTTCGTGGTCGATGCCATGCAGGGTCAGGATGCGGCCAACACCGCGAAAGCGTTCAAGGACGCACTGCCGCTGACCGGCATCATCCTGACCAAGACCGACGGCGATTCCCGCGGCGGCGCGGCGCTCTCGGTGCGGCAGATCACCGGTGCGCCCATCAAGTTCGCCGGCACCAGCGAGAAGATCGACGGACTGGAAGTGTTCGACGCCCAGCGTCACGCCGGGCGCATCCTGGGCATGGGCGACATCGTGGCCCTGGTCGAGCAGGTGACGGCGGGGGTGGACATGGAGGCCGCGCAGAAGCTGGCGGCCAAGGTCAAGAGCGGCGCGAGCTTCGACCTGAACGACTTCCTGGCCCAGATCCAGCAGATGAAGCAGATGGGCGGTCTGTCCAGCCTGATGGACAAGCTGCCGACGCAGATGGCGGCCAAGGCCAGCGAGGTGGACATGAACCGCGCCGAGCGCGACATCGGCCGCAAGCAGGGCATCATCCACAGCATGACCCCGCAGGAGCGCCGCAAGCCCGACCTGCTCAAGGCCACGCGCAAGCGCCGCATTGCTGCGGGTGCCGGCGTGCAGGTTCAGGAGGTCAACCGCCTGCTCAAGGAGTTCGAGCAGATGCAGGACATGATGAAGAAGATGAAGGGTGGCGGCCTCATGAAGATGATGAAGCGCATGGGGGGCATGAAGGGCATGGGCGGCGGCGGCATGCCCGGGATGCCGTTCTGAGCGATTCGGCGGTCATTTTCAAGCTTTTTTGGCACTATCCCAGCGCGGAATGGTGATAGTTTGCTACTGTTAAAGTAGCATCCTGCGGTGTGTGGCTCAGCCCGCCAGCGCACCCTCCGACACCCGCACCTCGCCGCGCAGTGAATGCGCCATCGCCTCGGTGATGGTCACGTCGATCATCTGGCCGACCAGGCGCGCCGCGTTTGGGCCGCCGGGGAAGTTGACGGCGCGGTGGCATTCGGTTCGACCCATCAGCTCCTCGGGGTTGCGGCGCGCCGGGCCTTCCACCAGGATGCGCTGCACCGTGCCCACCCGCGTAGCGCTGATGCTGCGGATGTTCCCTTCGATCACGACTTGCAGTTCCTGCAGGCGGCGCAGCTTGACGTCGTGCGGCGTGTCGTCGTGCAGGTTGGCCGCGGGCGTGCCGGGGCGCGGGCTGAAGATGAAGCTGAAGCTGTTGTCGAAACCGATGTCGTCGATCAGCTTCATCGTTTTCGCGTGGTCCTCGTCCGTCTCGCCCGGGAACCCTACGATGAAGTCACTGCTCATGGCCATGTCGGGGCGGATGGCGCGCAGCTTCCGCACCGTGCTCTTGTATTCCATGGCCGTGTAGCCGCGCTTCATGGCCATCAGGATGCGGTCCGAGCCGTGTTGCACGGGCAGGTGCAGGTGGCTGACCAGCTTGGGCACCTTGTCGTAGGCGTCGATCAGGCGTTGCGTGAACTCGTTCGGGTGGCTGGTGGTGTAGCGGATGCGCTCGATGCCGGGGATGTCGGCCACGTACTCGATCAGCAGCGCGAAATCGGCGATTTCACTGGTGTCGCCCATTGGCCCGCGGTAGGCGTTGACGTTCTGGCCCAGCAGGGTGATTTCCTTGACGCCCTGGTCGGCCAGCCCGGCCACTTCGACCAGCACGTCGTCGAACGGGCGGCTGACCTCCTCGCCGCGGGTGTAGGGCACGACGCAGTAGCTGCAGTATTTGGAGCAGCCCTCCATGATTGAGACATAGGCGGCGGCGCCTTCGACCCGCGCGGGCGGAAGGTGGTCGAACTTCTCGATCTCGGGGAAGCTGATGTCGACCTGCGGGCGCGCCTGGCGCGCCCGCGCGGCCAGCAGTTCGGGCAGGCGGTGCAGCGTCTGCGGGCCGAACACCACGTCCACGTACGGCGCACGCTTGATGATCTCGGCGCCCTCCTGGCTGGCCACGCAGCCGCCCACGCCGATCAGCACGCCCTTCTTCTTCAGGTGCTGCACCCGGCCCAGGTCGCTGAAGACTTTTTCCTGTGCTTTTTCGCGCACCGAGCAGGTGTTGAACAGGATCAGGTCGGCCTCGTCCACGTTGCTGGTGGGCTCATAGCCCTCGGCAGCGCGCATCACGTCGGCCATCTTGTCCGAGTCGTACTCGTTCATCTGGCAGCCGAAGGTTTTGATGAAGACTTTTCTGGACATGGCGAACTCTTGAAAGACTAATAAATAAATAGCAACAATAACCTATTGATGCTGGGATATGGCCAAAATAT